>NZ_JAKUDH010000030.1:0-60926 GCF_031570495.1 Pseudomonas sp. JL2 | reverse complement strand
TGTGGGGTTTCCCCATGTGAGAGTAGGTCATCGTCAAGATTGAATTCCCAGAACCCCTGTCTGCTGATGCAGACAGGGGTTCTGTCGTTTTGGGCCGGTAATCGGATCGCCCCTCATGATTGCTGTCCACACACGGCAAACCCTGTGGCCATTGCTATGCTGTGATAGTCGGGGCATCTGAAAAATGGCCCGCGATGTCACTGGTCATGGGGATTCCAATAATGAAAAACCCTTATGCTCCTGGCTTCTGGTGCGCCCTCGCAGCGTTGGTGTTGCTTTCGGCCACTTATTTCTATGGCGTCATGCTGACTCACCAGATCGACAAAGCACTGATCTTCCTCGATAGCGCGGCTGCGCTGATCGGTGTGATATCCATCGCAATCGTGGCCTGGGCATCGCTCCAAGGGCAACGCATCAAAAAAAAGCATCTTGAGCAGGGTAAGACTCTGGTGCTGATCTGGGATACCAAGGTTGCATTACGCCGGGTCGAAACGGTCTTCGATCGTTATTTCTGGGGCAGTTACTGGCAGCCTGGCCGCACATTCCAGGAAGTCATGGGTGAACTCACCGGTACTCCATTGGAAAAAAGTCTCGAGGCCTTGAAGACCCAATGTGCGGCACTGGACAAACAGGTCGCCGAAGACGACTGGCATTGGCTGAACAACGCTCGTGAGCTCTGCGACGTCGCTAACGCTATGGCGCGGGAGCGCTATCAACTGGACTTCTGCGATCCTCGCGCGGACTCATCGGGCGCGACGGTGATCAATCGTGATTTCGAAGTGTTGGTGTACACCTGGACGGCACGGCTGAAGACGTTCGACCATCAACTCGATGAGATTGAAGTTCAATATTCGTAGACCCTCTCTCAAGAAAACGCTTCCCCCCTTTAAACATTGGGCCCGTTGGCATGCCTGATGGTAATCTCCCTCCACTTCGCGGCGTCGAGCCACACCCTTAGCGGTGTCAGGGAAGACGACGGCTTTTTCAACCATGGATATGATCGGATCACTCATGAATAAATCAGCAAGCGTACTTCTGGGAATCGTTGTGGTCGTCGGTGCAATCAGCGCGGGTGGCGCCTGGTACACCGGAACGAAACTCGAAGGAGTGCTGCAAACCGCCATTGCCGACAGCAACAAGCAAATGCAAACGGCCCTGGCTGGGTCAAATGGCACGGCTTCGATCGAGCTGGTGTCATTGGACCGTGGGACTTTCAGCAGCACCGCCCATTATCGCCTCAAAGGTGAAGGCGAGATGTTTGGTGATGAACCGGTTGAATTGCTGTTCGTCGACAACATCGAACATGGCCCGCTGCCGTTCTCGCGCCTGATGACGCTCAAATGGTTGCCGGTCATGGCTACCAGCCACACCGAACTTGAACGCACGCCGTTGACCGAGAAATGGTTCGTCGCTGCCAAGGACAAGTCGCCGCTCAAAGGTGTGGTCAACCTGGGCTACGACCAGTCGACCCACGGCACGTTCGAGTTGCTGCCCCTGGACACCAAGCTGGATGAACAGTCCGAGCTCAGTTTCTCTGGTCTGAAGATCGACCTGGCCTCCAGCGCCCAGGCAGAGAAAATCAAGGCTGACGGTTATATGGACAGCTTCAAGCTGACCACCGTCGCTGAGGACCAGACGCCGGTGCAAGTCGAGCTCAACGGCCTGACGCTCGCCAGCAACCTGAGCAAGAGCACTTATGGTTATTACATGGGTGATAACGTTTTGATGCTCAGCAACAGCAAGACTACTTTTGGTGAGCAGAAGTCGGTCTTGGGCCTGAAGAACTTCGAAATGAAGAACAACAGCACCGAAAATGGCACCAGCGCATCGGGGCGTGCTGATTACAAGGTCGGTGAGTTGTCCTTCAACGATAAGGCTATCGGTTCTGCGCAGATGGCGGTCAGCCTGAAGAACCTGGACATCCCGGCCACCATGTCGCTCATGCAGGTCTATCAAACCAAGCTGCAACCCTACGAGCAGGCGGCGGCTGAAGCGGCAGCAGCCGGTGAGCCAGCGCCGGAGCTGGTGCTGAGCGAGGCTGAGGAGGCGCAGGTCAAGGCCGACCTGGAAAAACTCCTGGCCGGCGGCCCGCAAGTGGCACTGGAAAATCTGTCGTTCACTACAGCCAATGGCGAAAGCCGCGCGACGCTGGTCATCGACCTTACCAAGCCGCAATCCATGGACCTGCCGCCTGATCAACTGGGTCGTCAGTTGCTCGCCTTGCTGGATTTCAATTTGAAAGTCTCCAAGCCGATGCTGGTTGATCTGTTGACCGTGCAGGCGCAAATGGAAGGCCAGACCGACGCCAAGTTGATCGCCGATCAGGCCACTGCCACCAGCGATATGTTCAGCGCGATGGCGGTGGGCACAGAGCTGGCAACGCTTGAAGGCAACGATGTGGTCACCAAGCTGCACTACGCCAACAATCAAGTTGATTTCAACGGTCAGAAGATGACAGTCGAACAATTCACCGCGTTTGTGATGAACAAGTTGGGTGGCGGCGTAACCATCCAGTAATCGACTGGAGCAACATCCAAAGCCCGGCCTGTGCATTGCGCACAGGCCGGTTTTTTTTGCCCGCGAAAATCTGCATCGATTCTGAAGAATTATGGCGTTTTGGAAAACGACCCGCTCCAGAGTGCAAAACTAGGTCCATTAGAGCTTGGCTGGATTCCTTTGATCCGGCTTCCTGTTTGATGGGCAAGGGGGCACTGCGACCCGGCTGGCCATGTAAGGATGCTGACGAATGCCGCGTACTGTGGGTCCCTTTATTCAATGTGGTTTGCGCCCGTTGTTTCGCCTCGCGCTGTGCAGCCAATTGTGCTGGCCGGTGCTGGCGTTTGCCGATACCGCCTATGACCAGATGGTGCATGACGCTCGCGCCGGCCATTACACGCCTGCATTGTCCGCCTTGCGCCAGGTCCCGGTCGATCAGGCCAGCACCGCGCAAATCAGTGACCATCTGCAGATTGCCAGCTGGGCCGGTTTTGATGCCGAGGTGGTGAAAGTCTATGAAGCCCAAGGCCGCTATCGCGACCTGCCCGTTGCGGCGCTGACTGCAACGGCACGTGCCTATCGCAATCTCAAGCGTTGGGACTCGGCCACCGCGCTCTATCGCCAGGCTTTAATCGTCGAACCTCAGAATCCCCATCTGCAACTGGGGCTGGCCTTAACCCAGGCCGACGCCGGTAAACCCGACGAAGCAGTCAGTCGTGCCAGGACCATGGTTGCAGCCAAACCTGAGGACCCGACGCGTCGACTGGCCTTGGGTTATGCCCTGACCCGTGCCAACAGTCCACACGAGGCGCTGTTCGAATACGACCAGGCCTTTACTCGCGCCGGTAACAATCTCGAGGTCGCCCGCGAATACATCATTGCGCTGCAACGTGCCCGCTTGCCTGAGCCGGCCTTGCGCCTGGCTCGTCTGCAACCCGGGTTGATCGATCAGGGCGTGCAGCGGCGACTGGAGGGCGATGTTGCGGCTGAACGGGTGCGCCTGGCGGACATGGCGAGCCGCAGCGAGAAGGATCGCTTCGTTATCGCAGACCGCGCCCTGGCCGATTACGACAAACTGCTCGCCACCTGGACTCCGGTGGCCGAGGCTCATGACGATGTACTGCGCTGGCGCATCGACCGCATCGGCGCCCTGAACGCCCGTGCTCGACGAGCTGAAGTGATTGCTGAATACCAAAGGCTGCTCGCCGAAGGGGTTGCCATTCCCACTTATGCCTTGCGCTGGGTGGCGTCCTCCTATCTGGAGCAGCGTGAACCGGAGATTGCCGTCGATCTGTACCGCCGGGTACTGACGGCACCTGATGCCGATCCGGCGGACCGCTTCGAAGACAGCACCGCGCTCTACTACGCACTGCTGGAAAGTGAAAAATCCGAAGAGGCCCGTGCCCTGGCTGAAGACTTGGCCAAATCCCAGCAACCACGCGTCGAGCTCAAGGGGCTGCCCATCGGCAACCCCAATGACGAGTGGATGGACGCACAACAACTCGCCGCTCAGGCCGGCACATATGGCGCCGACCTGCCCACCGCCGAGACGCGTCTGGCGACCCTGGTCAATCAAGGCCCCGGCAACATCGGGTTGCGACTGGCCCAGGCTGATCTGTACCAGGCCCGGCAATGGCCGCGACGTTCTGAAAGCCTGCTCAAGGAAGTCGAGACCACGACCCCGCGTAACCGTGAGCTGGAAGTCGCCCAGGCCCGCGCCGCCATGGATCTGCAGGAGTGGCGGCAGATGGACGCGCTGACCGATGACGTGGTCGCCCGGTACCCGGAGAACGCCCACGTCAAACGCCTGCAACGCCAGCGCGAAGTGCACGACATGGCCGAACTGCGTATCGAAGCCTACACCGGCAAGAGTTATGGCGGCGGCAGCGGCGATGCCGGTGCAGTCACCGGTAGTCGCGACTTCGGCATTGAAACGCTGCTCTACAGCCCACCCATCAATGAAGACTGGCGGCTATTCGGTGGCGTCGGTTACGCCACCGGCGATTTCGAAGAAGGCACCGGCCACCATCGCTGGCAGCGTCTGGGTGTGGAGCGCCGCACCCGTGACATGACGCTGGAAGCGGAAGTCTCCAACCACTCTTACGGCTCCGGTGACAAGCAGGGGGCACGTCTGGCCGTGGCCCGGGACATCAACGATCACTGGCAGTACGGTGGCAGCCTGGATTACCTCTCGGCCGCCACCCCGCTGCGGGCGCTCAACAGCGGTATCCGCGCCAACGGCGGCAGTGGTTTCGTTCGCTGGCGTGCCCACGAAAGCCGGGAGTGGCAACTGGCGGTCAGCCCATCGCATTTCAGTGACGGTAACAACCGTCTCGAAACCCTGCTCACCGGTCGCGAAGGCATTTACAGCGCTCCGCGGCTGCAAGTGGAGCTGGGCCTGGAAGTGGGTGCCAGTCGCAACAGCGGCTCTGACGAAGTCCCCTACTTCAACCCCAAGTCAGATCTGAGCGTCATGCCGACCGTCAGCGCCAATCATGTGTTGTACCGCCGCTACGAAACGACGTGGAGTCAGCAGTTCCAGGCCGGCGCCGGTACCTACAGCCAGCGCGACCACAGCACCGGTGCCATGGGCCTGCTCAGCTACGGCCAGCGTTTTATCTGGAACGACGTGCTTGAGGCAGGTGCCGCACTGAGTTGGCTCAACCGCCCCTATGACGGCGACCGCGAAAGCGATCTGCGCCTGCTTGTCGACCTCACCTACCGCTTCTAGAAGAGTTTGAAGATGCCTGTCATTTCGCGATTCATCCTTCTGCTGGGGGTCTTGCTGATCAGCGCTTGTGCCCAGCAAGCCCCGGCGTTCACACCGCCCTCACAGCGCCCGCTGGCGGCCAACGACGCCCCGTGGCCGAAAAACCATGTGCTCGGCATCGCCTATCACGACGTGGAAGACCGCGACCCCGACCAGGCGCTCGTGGCCGTGCGTACCGAACGCCTGATCGAGCAATTGGCTTGGCTGCGGGAAAACAACTACCAGCCGGTCACCGTGGACCAGATCATCACCGCTCGCAACGGTGGCCCGGAACTGCCGCCGCGGGCGGTGTTGTTGAGTTTTGACGACGGTTACTCAAGCTTTTACACCCGCGTCATGCCGATCCTGCGCGCCTATAACTGGCCGGCGCTATTGGCCCCGGTCGGTAGTTGGATCGACACGCCGTCGAACCAGCCGGTGGACTTCGCTGGAGTGCCGCGCAAGCGCTCCGAGTTTTTGACCTGGGAGCAAATTCGCGAGGTCTCGAAATCGGGCCTGGTGGAAATCGCCGCCCACACCGACGCCAATCACAAAGGGGTACTGGCCAACCCGCAAGGCAACCTGCAACCGGCGGCGACGACCCGGCGCTACGATCCCGCCACCGGTCGTTATGAAAGCGAAGCTGATTTCCAGGCTCGCCAGCGCAAGGACGTGGTGGCCATTTCCGAGAAGATCCGCAAGGTCACCGGCTACAGTCCGCGCGTGTGGGTCTGGCCCTACGGTGCCGCCGATGGCACCGCCTTGCAGGTGATTGGCAGCGAAGGCTACCAAATGGCCCTGACTCTGGAAGATGGTCTGGACAGCCTCAATAACCTGATGAGTGGCCCGCGTTTTCTGGTGGCCTCCGATCCGGATGGTGCGCACTTCGCCGAGAGCGTCGTCGGCGTGCAGACCATGGACCCGTTGCGGGTGGTCCATGTCGACCTGGATTACGTCTATGACCCGGATCCTGTGCAGCAGGAAGCCAATGTCGGCAAGCTGATCCAGCGCATTTACGACCTGGGCGCCAACACCGTTTTCCTGCAAGCCTTTGCCGATCCGAAAGGTGATGGTCTGGTGCATTCGCTGTACTTTCCCAACCGTCATCTGCCGGTACGGGCCGATCTGTTCGATCGGGTTGCGTGGCAACTGAAAACCCGGGCCAACGCCAAGGTCTTCGCCTGGATGCCAGTGCTCAGTTTTGGCCTGGATTCGAAACTGCCCCGCGTACAACGTTGGGACCCGGAAACCGGCCGCACGGGTGTGGACCCGGATCAGTACGTACGTTTGTCGCCCTTCGATCCGAGCGTGCGGCGGGTCATCGGCGAAATCTACGAAGACCTGGCGCGGATGAGTTCGGTGGACGGCGTTCTGTACCACGACGACGCCGTGTTTTCTGACTTCGAGGACGCCGGCCCCGCTGCCCTGAAAGTCTATGCCGCCAACGGCCTGCCGACGTCCATCGCCGCTCTGCGGGACGACCCAGCGGCGATGCAGCGCTGGACCCGTTTCAAGAGCCGCTACCTGATCGACTTCACCCACGAGCTCACTGCCAAGGTCCGCGCGATTCGTGGCCCGCAGGTGCTGACAGCGCGCAATATTTTCGCCGAACCGATGCTCAATCCCGAAAGCGAAGCCTGGTTCGCCCAGAACCTGGACGACTTCCTCGGTGCCTACAACTGGACGGCCCCGATGGCCATGCCGTTGATGGAAAAGCAGACCCGCGAGCAATCCGGTCCCTGGCTTGAGCGCCTGGTGGAGACCGTCAAGGCCCGCCCCGGTGCGCTCAAGCGCACGGTGTTCGAATTGCAGGCCCGTGACTGGCACAGCAAACCGGTCAGCGACATCGACGGCGAACAATTGGCCGAATGGATGGGACGCCTCAAGCGTTCAGGCGTGACCAGTTTCGGCTACTACCCGGACAACTTCATCGAAGACCAGCCCGCTGTGAAAACCGTGCGGCCGGCGCTCTCCAACAAGTGGAATCCTTGACATGCTCGACAGACTGCTCGCCCTGCTGGTGCTGGCGATCGTCCTTGGGGTGCCCCTGGGCCTGATCTTCCTGGTCACCGGGCAATTCCTGATGGACTTCGTGTTCTTTTACCCGCTGTTCATGTCCGGGCTGTGGATCGCCGGCGGCCTGTATTTCTGGCTGCACTGGGAGCGTCACTGGCCGTGGAAGGACGACACCCTGCCGCCGCCGCTGGCCGGGGAACCGCTGATCAGCATTCTGATTCCGTGCTTCAACGAGGGCGACAACGTCGCCGATACCATACACGCCGCGCTGGGCCAGCATTACCCGAACATCGAGGTCATCGCCATCAACGACGGCTCGAAAGACAACACCGCGCAAGTGCTCGACCAACTGGCGGCTGATGACCCGCGCCTGCGCGTGCTGCATCTGGCGGAAAACCAGGGCAAGGCCGTGGCCCTGCGCATGGGCGCCATCGCGGCGCGCAGTGAATACCTGGTGTGCATCGACGGTGATGCGCTGTTGGCACCCAACACTTGCGCCTACCTGGTGGCACCGATGCTGGACAATGCCCGCCTCGGTGCAGTGACCGGTAATCCGCGTATCCGTACTCGTTCGACTTTGATCGGCCGGGTGCAGGTTGGCGAGTTCTCCTCGATCATTGGCTTGATCAAGCGTACCCAGCGCGTCTTCGGGCGGATCTTCACCGTCTCCGGTGTGATCGTCGCCTTCCGTCGTACGGCCCTGCACCGGGTCGGCTACTGGAGCCCGGACATGATCACCGAAGACATCGACATCAGCTGGAAGCTGCAACTGGACCACTGGAGCATCTTCTACGAACCCCGTGCCCTGTGCTGGATCCTCATGCCCGAAACCCTGCGCGGCCTGTGGCGGCAGCGCCTGCGCTGGGCCCAGGGCGGGGCCGAAGTGCTGTTCAAGAACATCCGCGGCATCTGGCAATACCGCCACCGCTACCTGTGGCCGCTGCTGTTCGAATATTGCCTGTCCACCGGTTGGGCGTTCACGTTCCTGCTGTCGGTGATCTTCTGGGGCGCCGGTAAATTCGTCGAAATGCCAGCGGCCATCGCGGTCGATCACCTCATGCCGCCGGCCTTCACCGGGTTGCTGTTGGCGGTGGTGTGCCTGATGCAGTTCGCGGTGAGCATCCTGATCGATCGCCGTTACGAAAAGGGTTTGTGGCACATCATGTTCTGGGTGGTGTGGTACCCATTGGTGTTCTGGCTGATCAGTCTGTTCACCACCTTGGTGAGTTTCCCGAAAGTGCTGTTCGGGCAGCATCAGAAACGCGCGCGCTGGGTCAGCCCGGATCGCGGCATCAAACCGTTCGATGACGAAGAAGAGGAAGTGATCCGATGAAAATTATCAGGACCCGACAAAGACCTTTTCTGGTGGTCATCGATGCGCTCTTTACCGTGCTGGCGTGGCTGGGGCTGTTGTATCTGTTGGTCAACGGGCTCTGGCCCCTGTTTGACAGCCAGGCAGGCCCGCGCCTAGGTGGCTCGCTCATGGACACGCTCGGGACGTTGCAGATATATGGCTGGATCGCCTTGGTCAACGCGGTGATCCTGATTACCTGGGCGCGCTATCAGCAGCGCAAAAGCCGCAGCTTCGCCCAGCGTCGGCTGCCAGCGCCGGTGGTGGACGATCAAGGCTTGAGCGAAAGCTTCAAATTGACCGACGCGCGTCTGGACACGTTGCGCCGGCCCGGCTCCAAGATCATCCATAACAACCAGGACGGTGATATCAGCCACGTCGTGGCGCATTTCCATCTGCTGAGCCCGGAACTGCAACCGCCGCCACTGGCACCACTGGAAAGGCCCCGGGTGATTCACCTGCCGGTCGATCACTCGGTGTAAGCGCTGCCGCAGGCTGTGATTGTTGATCTTGTTGCTTTCCAGTTCCTCGGAGATTTCCTTCAAAACTCCGCGCTCGCTCCCACAGAGTACGGTCAGCACAAATCAAAATGTGGGAGCGAGCCTGCTCGCGATAGCGGTATTTCAGTCAACATGGATGCCAACTGAACCATCGCCATCGCGAGCAGGCTCGCTCCCACAGGGGGATGGGTGATGTCGCGAATCACGGTCAACGCAGATCAATGTGGCGGATTCGAAGTTCATCGTAATTGTCACTGAAACCTGGCAGGCGCTGCGGCTATAGTTCGCAGGCCGTCCATGGCCTGATCTGCATAAGGTGCCCGGTATGACTCGATCGACTTCCCTTACTCCCTGGCTGGCGGCCATCGCCCTCGTGCTGTGCGCACAAGGGGCGGCCCAGGCTCAGGAACGTTTCACCCTCAGCATGCCAGGTGTGTCGGATAACCGGCTGTTCACCGCGGCGGCCGCCAGTGACGCCAACAACTGCGGCGGTAAGAACATTTCCCCGGCCTTGAGCTGGACAGCGGGCCCGCCTGGCACCCTCAGCTACGCCATTGTCATGCACGACCCGGACGGCCAGAAAGGCCAGGGCGTCGACCACTGGGTTCATTACGGCATCAAGGCCAGCACGCGGCAAATCCCGACGGGCATGGGCACCCAGTCCGCCCTTGAAGGCATAAGTGGCACCAACAGTAAAAACACCCGCGGCTACATTGGCCCTTGTCCGCCCATTGGCGACAGCGCTCATCATTACCTGATTCAGATATACGCGCTCGACCTGCCCCCGCACGCCCTGCCAGCCGGCCTCACACGCCCTCAACTGATGGAAAGAATCAACGGTCACGTCTTGCGCAACAGCAGCGTAGTGCGTCGCTACCACCGCTAATCCAAGCAACAGCTCCCTGTGGCCAGGGAGCTTGCTCCCGCTGGGTCGGGCAGCAACCCTCAACCACAAAATTGGCATCACGCGCCAAAAGCGAGCACTATCGAGCCCCTGTTCATTCATACCGGAGGATGGCGATGACGCAGAAACCCGACGGCATCGCCCGCCTCAAGAACTGCCCCACCAAAGGCGACGAAATACGCCGGGCCATCGCCCAGAGCCGCAAGGATTTCCTGCCTGCTGAAGAGGCCGAAGACGCTGAGCCAGACCAACCACCGGCACAGCCCATGGACGACGGCCAAGACGCCTGAACCGTCCTTCTCAAAAACTTTTCTTGTTTAAATCTGCCCATGACTGCCACAACTCATCTGCCAGACGCCCGATTCAGCCGATCCGACTACAAAACCCTGGGCCTCGCCGCCCTGGGTGGCGCGCTGGAAATCTACGACTTCATCATCTTCGTCTTCTTCGCCCTGGTGCTCAGCCAACTGTTCTTCCCGCCGCAAATGCCCGAATGGCTACGCCTGTTGCAAAGTTTCGGGATTTTCGCCACCGGCTACCTGGCACGCCCCCTGGGCGGCATCCTCATGGCGCACTTCGCCGATCGCCTGGGGCGCAAGCGGGTGTTCAGCCTGAGCATCCTGATGATGGCCTTGCCCTGCCTGCTTATCGGCGTGATGCCGACTTACGCGCAAATCGGCTATTTCGCCCCGTTGTTGCTGCTGGCGCTGCGCATCCTGCAAGGCGCGGCGGTGGGCGGCGAAGTACCGAGCGCCTGGGTGTTCGTGGCCGAACATGCACCGCTGCGGCATCGCGGCTACGCACTGGGTTTCCTCCAGGCTGGTCTGACCTTCGGCTATTTGCTGGGCGCCCTGACCGCCACGGCGCTGGCGCAGATATTCACGGCAGCAGAAATTCTCGATTACGCCTGGCGCTTGCCGTTCCTGCTGGGTGGGGTCTTCGGTGTAATCGGCGTCTGGCTGCGTCGCTGGCTGAGCGAAACGCCGATCTTTATGGCCCTGCAAGCCAAGCGCGAAGGTGCGACGGAACTGCCGCTACGCACCGTGCTGCGGGACCATCGCCACGCCTTGTTGCCCGCCGCCATCCTCACCTGCGTGCTGACGTCCGCCGTGGTGGTGTTCGTGGTCATCACCCCGACCGTTATGCAAAAAAGTTTCGGCATGACCCCCAGTCACACGTTCGCTTTGAGCAGTCTGGGCATCGTCTTCCTGAACATCGGCTGCGTTCTGGCCGGCCTCATCGTCGACCGCATCGGCGCCTGGCGCACTGTCATGCTCTACAGCCTGCTGTTGCCGATGGGCATCGCCGTGCTCTACGCCAGCCTGATCAGCGGCGGCGCCTGGCTGGGCCTGGCCTACGCTGTGGCGGGCCTGGGTTGCGGCGTGGTTGGCGCGGTGCCATCGGTGATGGTCAGCCTGTTTCCGCCGAAAATCCGCGTGTCCGGCATCTCGTTCACCTACAACATTGCCTATGCCTTGTGGGCCAGCGTGACGCCTTTGGTGCTGATCGCACTGGTGCCGTGGAGCCCATGGGTGTGCGTGGGGTATTGCGTGGTGATGGGCGCGGTGGGTGTGGCTGCGGCGGCGTATTTTCCCGCCCGGCATTCGAAGACCGCGCAGGCCTCGTTGGCCTGTGAATCGTAAGGACTCTGCCCCAGGTGCACGACTACACTCATGAATGACCCCGTTTCCAACTCGAGGAGGACGGCCATCATGAAGGCGCACAAGCACGACCTGCTGGAACAAGTCCTGATTGCCCACGGCGGTCTCGAGCGCTGGAACACTTTCAACACTGTCCAGGTCACCCTTGTGACCGGCGGTTCGTTGTGGGCCATGAAGGGGTTAACGCAAGACAATGCACCCCGGCAGATGACTGTCTGGCTGCATGAACAGCGCGCCTCGGTCATGCCGTTCGGTGCGCTGAACCAGCGCACCGCCTTCACGCCTGATCGCATCGCCATCGAAACCACCGAGGGCAAAGTGATCGCTGAGCGTTCGGACCCTAGGGCTTCGTTCTTCAAGCACGAGCAAACCACTCCGTGGGATCCGCTTCACCGTGCCTACTTCAATGGATATGCGCTCTGGTCCTACCTGACCATGCCGTTCCTGTTTACTTTTCCGGGTGTCACCAGCCAGGAGCTGGAACCCTGGAAGGAAGGTGGCCAGGTCTGGCGCCGCTTGCGGGTGAACTTCCCGGACACCCTCGCCACTCACTGCCCGGTCCAGGACTTCTACTTTGGCGATGACTATCTGCTGCGCCGGCATGATTACACCGTGGACGTGAGCGGTGGCCTGCCGGCGGCCCAGTATGTGGAGGACTACATCAAGGCCGATGGGCTGTGCATGCCCAGCAAGCGCCGGGCGTATCGGCGGGATGCGGACGATCAGGCGGTGGAGGGGGAATTGCTGGTGGCGATTGATATCAGTCAGGTTCGTTACGCATAACCGGCTGCTCAAAGACGCTCGCGCAGAAAATCCACAAAGGCGCGAGTTCTTGCCGAGCGGCGCCGGTCTTGGCTGAACACGGCGCTGATGGGCAGCGCTACGGGTTGATAAGCCTCCAGCAGGCTGGACACGGTTCCCTGGCGAACATCCGCGGCGAATAACCACTGCGGTGAAAGCGAAATGCCCAGCCCGCTAAGAACCATCTCGCGAATTGCCTCGCTGCTGTTGCTGGTGACATTGCCCTTGATCGTCACTCGGTGCTGTTTGTCCTGCTGGTCGAAACGCCAAACGTCGTAATGCTCCAGCAGCGTGAAGCCCAAGCAATTGTGGCGGGCAAGATCCGCCGGCTCCAGCGGGGTGCCGTGTTGTTGCAGGTAGGCGGGAGCGGCATACACCCGGCGCGGACTATCGCCGAGGGAAACCGCGACCAGCCCTTCGTTTTTCACCACGCCGATACGAATGGCGACGTCGATGTTTTCTTTCAGCACATCTTCATTTTGGTCGTTCAGTTTCAGGTCGATTTGAACCTGTGGATGGCGCGCCAAAAACTCCCTCATCAAGGGCGCAATGCACAGCCGCCCGAAACTCACCGGGGCGGCCACACGCAAAGGGCCGGCGATCTGCTCCTGGCCACGGGTGAAACTGAGCCGGGCCGTGTCGAGGCTGCTGAGTATTTCCTTGCTGTGGATATAGAAGCGCTGGCCTTGGTCGGTCAGCGCGAGATGGCGAGTACTGCGGGCAAACAACGCACCGCCAAGGTGTTGTTCCAGCGCGCGGATCTGCTTGCTAACCGCTGGTTGACCCAGGTTCAGCTCCCGGGCGACCGCCGAGAACGAACCGCGCTCTACCACTCGCACGAACATCTGCATCGCGTCGAATAGATCCATCTGGATTTGGCCTCTGGTTGGAATAAATCCTATCCATAGTTGCTTACTTATCGGAATGCATCGACGGCCGCAACATGTACTCACCCACTCATTGGAGGTTTACCGTCATGAACAACACCATGTTCGCCGCCATTGCCCAAACCGCTCAGGCTCCGCTGGTCGTTCGCCACATCCCCCGGCCTGTTCCCGGCAAAGGACAGGTATTGATCAGGGTTCACGCCGCAGGGATCAATCCTCTGGATACCAAGATCGCGGCAGGTGGCGGCGCTCATGCCCGCCAGCCGCTGCCCGCCGTACTGGGCATCGATCTGGCCGGAACAGTCGTTGAGCTGGGAGAGGGCGTGCACGATTTCGCCCCCGGCGATGACGTGTTCGGCATGGCCGGCGGCATCGGCGGCGCCCAGGGTGCGCTGGCCGAATACATTGCCGTCGATGCTCACCTGATTGCGCTCAAGCCCGGTTCGTTGAGCATGCGCGAAGCGGCAGCCTTGCCATTGGTCTTCATCACCGCCTGGGAAGGGTTGGTAGACCGGGCAAATGTTCGGGCCGGCCAACAAGTGCTGATCCACGGCGGCGCGGGCGGCGTCGGTCAAATGGCCGTGCAAATTGCCAAGGCCCGCGGCGCCGAGGTCTATGCCACCGGCTCGGCCACCAGCCTGGATTTCATCCGTGAACTGGGCGCGACCCCTATCGACTACCGGGCGCAGGACACCGACAGTTATGTGGGCCTGCACACCGATGGCGAAGGTTTCGACATCGTCTACGACACCGTCGGCGGCTCGACACTGGATGCGTCCTTCAACGCAGTGAAAACCTATACCGGCCACGTACTCAGCTGTCTGGGCTGGGGACAACACAGCCTGGCACCGTTGTCGTTCAAGGGGGCGAGTTATTCCGGGGTGTTTACCTTGATGCCGTTGCTGACCGGCAAGGGGCGCGAGCACCATGGTCGGATAATGCGCAAAGCGGCGGCTTTGGTTGAGGCCGGGGTGCTGCGCATCAAGGTAGACCCACATCGGTTTGGCCTGGGAGACGTGAATGAGGCGTTTGCGCAAGTAGCTCAGGTGCGTGGGCAAGGGAAGACGGTGGTAGAGATGGCGGGGGAGTGACGCGGTCTGCAACTGTTATCCGGAAGCCGCACCCATAAAATCGCCCCGGTCTGCAGCGGCCGGGGTTTTGCCGCCATCCGCTGCCGCCAAAACTTGAGAACCCGTCCAAACTCCGTAGAATGCCGCTGTCACTATGCCACTACCTTTCAGGGACGAATTCAGACATGCGCGTTTTTGCCATATTCCTGGCCCTCTGCCTTATGGCGGGCTGTGCCTCCAAACCCGATTACTACGTTTCCGCCACTCCGGTAACGATCCCCAAGACCGCCACCTTCTGGATCGACACCTTCGACGTTGAAGTCGTAGGCAAGAACGATCGCTTTTTGCCTGACGAAAAGGTCCGTGAGCAATTGCACACCGACCTGATCGGCCGCCTGCTCGAGGACAATCGCTATGCCTCCAGCAAGGAAACCGCCGACTATCTGCTGGACGTCAATGGCGTCTACGCGCGACGTATTCAAGATACCCAAGGTGGCTTCATGAGCAAAATCGTCGCCGATGGCACATTCCTCGCCAGTGTCGATTTCAGCTATCAGGTCAAGGTGAAGAAGGCCGGCGCAGAGGTTTTGCACTTTGCCCAGGCCCGGCAGGGCCTGATGCCGGGCGGCGCGATCGGGCAATTCCAGAACATGAGAAGCATGGTGGGCGCTCTGACCAACAGAGGTAACTCGGATGTCGAAGGCTTTTACACCGGCCAACTGAGCCGCTTTATCGCCGACGACCTGCGGGCCATTCCGTCCCGTTAGGCATGCTCGCATATTAAAAATCTCGTGGTCGTTAACCCGAACCACGAGTGCCTCGCGTCTGACCTTGTGAACGGATCATTCATTCACGAGGTTCAACCCATGTCCCGTCCTCCTTCATTCCTACGTCCTGCAGCCCAGGGCTTCGCCGTGACCTTGCTGGTGGCATTGGCCGGTTGTGGGTTGTCTTCGTCCCGGGAGGCTGCCACGCCGGCCGAACCACCGTCTGCGTCCCCCGCCCCGGTGCGGCAAAGCGAAGTTGCTAACGTGCGCGAGCCTCTGGTCAAGCGTATGGCCGCTCCGGTTTCGATGCCCTCGCCAAGGGTGAGGACCGATGCTGTCGCGGGGGATTACCGCGCCGAGCCCCGCGAGCAGTATGAAAAACTGCAGGACAATCCTATTCATAGTGTTGCCCAAACGCCGGTCTCGACCTTCAGCGTCGATGTCGACACCGGCAGCTATGCCAATGTGCGACGTTTCCTCAATCAAGGTAGCCTGCCGCCCGAAGGCGCCGTGCGACTGGAGGAAATGGTCAACTATTTCCCTTACGACTATGCCGTGCCCACCGACGGTTCTCCCTTCGGCGTGACCACTGAAGTGGCCCCGTCGCCATGGAACCCTCACACGCGCCTGTTGCGTATTGGCATCAAGGCGAGCGATCGCGCCGTGGTGGACCTAGCACCGGCCAACCTGGTGTTTTTGGTGGATGTTTCCGGCTCCATGGACCGACGCGAGGGCCTGCCGCTAGTCAAGAGCACCCTGAAGTTATTGGTGGAGCAATTGCGCGAGCAGGACCGGGTGTCTCTGGTGGTGTACGCCGGCGAATCCCGGGTGGTGCTTAAGCCGACCTCGGGCCGCGACAAGGTCAAGATCCGCAACGCAATCGATCAGTTGGACGCCGGCGGTTCCACCGCAGGTGCGTCGGGTATCGAGCTGGCCTATCAGATGGCTCAGGATAGCTTTATCGACAAAGGCATCAATCGCATTCTGCTGGCCACCGATGGCGACTTCAATGTCGGCGTCAGTGACTTCGACAGCCTCAAGCAAATGGCGGTGGACCGGCGTAAAAGCGGTGTATCCCTGACCACGCTGGGCTTCGGTGTGGATAACTACAATGAGCATCTGATGGAGCAATTGGCCGATGCCGGTGATGGCAATTACGCCTACATCGACAACTTGCTTGAAGCGCGCAAGGTATTGGTCGACCAGCTCAGCTCAACCCTGGCGGTGGTGGCGCGGGATGTGAAGTTGCAGGTGGAGTTCAACCCCGCTCAGGTCAGTGAGTATCGGCTGTTGGGGTATGAGAACCGTGCGCTCAAGCGTGAGGATTTCAACAACGACAAGGTTGATGCGGGCGAAATCGGTGCTGGGCACACAGTGACCGCGTTGTATGAAATTGTTCCGAAAGGCGAGCAGGGCTGGTTGGAACCGTTGCGTTATGCGAGCACACCTAAGCTGGGCGACGAGACAGGGGAGTTGGCGATGCTGCGCGTGCGCTACAAGCCCGTTGAGGGCGGGAGCAGCCGATTGATCGAGCATCCTGTCGCCAGTACGCAAAAAAATGACAAGGCCAGCGATGACTTGCGCTTCTCGGCCGCTGTGGCCGCCTTCGCCCAACAGCTCAAGGGGGATGGCCGCTACACTGGGACGATGAGCTTGAAGGACACCGCGCAATTGGCCCGTTCCGCCCGGGGCGATGATCCGTTTGGGCTGCGTGCCGAATTTGTCCAGTTAGTGGAACTCGCGCAGAGCCTTGAGCGCTGATCCTGACCACGACGAGGATCAAATGTGGGAGCGAGGCTGTTCGCGATAGCGGTGGATCGATCACGATCATTATTGACTGATCCGACGCAATCGCGAGCAGGCTCGCTCCCACGGTATTCTCTTGTCGCCTGCCAGAACTGTGTTAACCGCAAAGGAGTTCGTCACCGACATGCCCGCTCCGCATGATTGTCCCAGCGACGAATCGCTGCTGGCCCGCTACCGCGATGGCGACGGGGCGTGTTTTGAAGTCCTGTACGCCCGCCATCGACAGGGGCTATATCGTTTTCTGGTGTCCTTGAGCAACAAAGCCGAACTGGCCGAGGAAGTCTTCCAGGACACTTGGCTCAGCCTGATCCGCAGCACTACCCAGCCACAAGGACGGGCGAGTTTTCGTACATGGTTGTTCCAGATTGCCCGCAACCGCTTGATTGATCACTGGCGCAAACACGGTGTCCGCAACCCGCTGCACGACAGTTACGACGAACAGGTTCATGTCCAGCCCGACGACACCAGCAACCCCGAACAGCAGTTGAGCCTGAGTCGCGATCAGGCCCGCCTGGACGCCGCGTTGCAAGCCTTGCCCGAAGACCAGCGGGAAGTCTTCCTGCTGCGACTGCACGGCGACCTGGAGCTGCCGCAGATCGCCGCCCTGACCGGCGCCCCGCTGGAAACGGTAAAAAGCCGCTTGCGTTACGCCCAGCAAAAATTGCATCGACTGCTGGCCGAGGAGGTACCCGCATGATTGATTCCAAACACACCCCGAAGCCCGATGACGAAATGCTGATCGAGCATTTCCGTCAACACGCCAGCGGCGAACCGCCCGTGTCCCTGGACGCTTTCATCCTGGCTGCCGCCCGTCGCGAAGCCCCGACGCCTACGCCCAGTCTGTGGAAACGCTGGCTACAGGCCTGCCAACGGCCGCGCTGGCAGATGGCATTCGCCACGGTCGCCGGTGTCGCGTTGATGATCGGTCTGGTGGTTCGCTTGCCAGTACCTCAGAGCGACCTGTCTGCGCCAGCTCCGATGGAGTTTTCCGCCAATCGACAGGAGTCCGCCGTCGCCGCCGCACCGCCGCCCGCCATGTCCGCTCCCGCGCCGATAGCCCGCATGGCAGCACCCCAGGGCGAAATCGCTCAAGCCCCGGCAAGCGCTGACCACGCCTTGGCGGAAAAGCCTGCGGCGAAAATGAGCAAATCGGCGCCCGCTGCACGGCCGTCGCTGGAGCAGGAACTGCTGGAAATCCTGCGCTTGCGCGAGGCGGGTGAGGACAAGGCTGCTGATGAAAAGCTGCTGGCGTTGCATCAGCGCTTTCCCGAGGAGGACTTGCCGGCGCGGTTGGAGGCGTTGCGCAAGCGTTGAGTGAAATCAGCGTCCACAAAAAAGCCCCAGGTCGCAAGACCTGGGGCTTTTGATTCTGCAGATGGTGCACCAGGCGGGATTCGAACCCACGACCCCTGCCTTCGGAGGGCAGTACTCTATCCAGCTGAGCTACTGGTGCGACGCGGGCGCCATGATACTCATATGCAATGCGGGCGTCCATGCTGCTGATTTGCCGGTGTTTTCATAAGCATAGGCGGGCATGGGCTACGCTGATCAGAAAAAGCAGGCAAATTCAGGTTTTTCGTTCTTTTTTTCGAACAGCCTATTGTCCTTCCCCCCCATCGGCCCTAGGATTCGTTTGAGATTTCAAACGCTCTTGTCTGGGTGCTGAACCGCACGTCTGTGCTTATGTGCGTTATTTCTGTGCTTCAGCCCGGTGGATGATTTCCCTGACGGCAGCCCTTGGGGCGCCTTTCTACAAATCTAATTCGCTCCGCGTGCGCGCGGTGCTGTTAAGGAAAGCCGACATGCAGCTTAAAGACACCCAGTTGTTCCGCCAGCAAGCCTTTATCGATGGCGCTTGGGTCGACGCGGACAATGGTCAGACGATCAAGGTTACCAACCCGGCAACGGGTGAAGTGCTGGGCACGGTGCCGAAGATGGGCGCTGCCGAAACCCGGCGGGCGATTGAAGCCGCCGACAAGGCGTTGCCGGCCTGGCGCGCCCTCACCGCCAAAGAGCGCGCCAACAAGCTGCGCCGCTGGTACGAATTGCTGATCGAAAACCAGGACGACCTCGGCCGCCTGATGACGATGGAACAAGGCAAGCCGCTTGCCGAAGCCAAGGGCGAAATTGTTTACGCCGCCTCGTTTATCGAATGGTTCGCCGAAGAAGCCAAGCGCATCTACGGTGATGTGATTCCTGGCCACCAGCCCGACAAGCGCCTGATCGTGATCAAGCAGCCAATCGGTGTGACTGCTGCCATTACCCCATGGAATTTCCCGGCTGCGATGATCACCCGCAAGGCCGGCCCGGCTCTGGCCGCGGGCTGCACCATGGTCATCAAGCCGGCTTCGCAAACCCCGTTCTCGGCGCTGGCGCTGGTTGAGCTGGCCCACCGTGCCGGCATCCCGCAGGGCGTGCTGAGCGTGGTTACCGGCAGTGCCGGCGACATCGGCGGCGAGCTGACCAGCAATCCGATCGTGCGCAAGCTGTCGTTCACCGGCTCGACCGAAATCGGTCGTCAGTTGATGGCCGAATGTGCCAAGGACATCAAGAAAGTCTCCCTGGAACTGGGCGGCAACGCGCCGTTCATCGTGTTCGACGACGCGGACCTGGATAAGGCCGTCGAAGGCGCAATCATTTCCAAATACCGCAACAACGGTCAGACCTGCGTCTGCGCCAACCGTCTGTACATCCAGGATTCGGTGTACGACGCCTTCGCTGAAAAACTCAAAGTGGCAGTCGCCAAGCTCAAGATCGGCAATGGTCTGGAAGATGGCACCACCACCGGTCCCTTGATCGACGGCAAGGCAGTTGCCAAGGTGCAAGAGCACATCGCTGATGCGGTCAGCAAAGGCGCGACCGTGCTGGCTGGCGGCAAGGCCATGGAAGGCAACTTCTTCGAGCCGACTATCCTGACCAACGTACCCTCGAGTGCCGCCGTGGCGAAGGAAGAGACCTTCGGCCCGTTGGCGCCGCTGTTCCGCTTCAAAGACGAAGCCGAAGTGATCGCGATGTCCAACGACACCGAGTTCGGCCTGGCCTCGTACTTCTATGCCCGCGACCTGGGCCGTGTGTTCCGCGTGGCCGAAGCCCTGGAATACGGCATGGTTGGCGTCAACACCGGGTTGATCTCCAACGAGGTCGCGCCGTTCGGCGGCATCAAGGCCTCCGGCCTGGGCCGTGAAGGCTCCAAGTACGGCATCGAGGATTACCTGGAAATCAAATACCTCTGCCTCGGTATCTGATCCTGCTGCAAGCGCAAAGGGCACGAGAGCGCTGTCCCTGTGCGCGTTTTACCCGTTCTGTTTCTTGTGGCCGGAACGCTGTGACAGTCGATCATCGCATGCTGTCGCAGTTGCCTCCGTCCATGTACGCCTTGACCCACGCCGACCGATGAGCGGCGAATGAGGACATATTCAATGAGCAACAAGACCAACGCTTCCCTGATGAAACGCCGCGAAGCCGCTGTACCACGCGGTGTTGGCCAGATTCACCCGATCTTCGCCGAATCGGCGAAGAATGCCACGGTAACCGACGTTGAAGGCCGTGAATTCATCGACTTCGCGGGCGGTATCGCGGTGCTGAACACCGGCCACGTACATCCGAAAATCATCGCCGCCGTGACCGAACAGCTGAACAAGCTGACCCACACTTGCTTCCAGGTGCTGGCTTACGAGCCGTATGTGGAGCTGTGCGAAAAAATCAACGCGAAGGTGCCGGGTGATTTCGCCAAGAAAACCCTGCTGGTGACCACCGGTTCCGAAGCGGTGGAGAACGCGGTAAAAATCGCTCGCGCCGCCACGGGTCGCGCGGGTGTCATCGCTTTTACCGGCGCCTACCACGGCCGCACCATGATGACCCTGGGCCTGACCGGTAAAGTCGTGCCGTATTCGGCCGGCATGGGCCTGATGCCCGGCGGCATCTTCCGCGCGCTGTACCCGAACGAACTGCATGGCGTGAGCATCGACGACTCCATCGCCAGCATCGAGCGCATCTTCAAGAACGACGCCGAACCCCGTGACATCGCGGCAATCATCATCGAGCCGGTACAGGGCGAGGGTGGTTTCTACGTGGCGCCCAAGGAATTCATGAAGCGCCTGCGCGCCCTCTGCGATCAGCACGGCATTCTGCTGATCGCTGACGAAGTACAGACCGGCGCCGGTCGGACTGGCACCTTCTTCGCCATGGAGCAGATGGGTGTTGCCGCCGACCTGACGACTTTCGCCAAATCCATCGCCGGCGGTTTCCCGTTGGCCGGTGTCTGCGGTAAGGCCGAGTACATGGACGCTATTGCCCCTGGTGGCCTGGGTGGCACCTACGCCGGCAGCCCGATTGCCTGCGCTGCTGCGCTGGCGGTGATGGAGGTGTTTGAAGAAGAGCACTTGCTGGATCGCTGCAAGGCGGTGGGCGAGCGTCTGGTGACTGGCCTCAAGGCCATCCAGAAGAAATACCCGGTCATCGGCGAAGTCCGTGCCCTGGGTGCGATGATCGCCGTGGAGTTGTTCGAAAATGGCGATACCCACAAGCCGAACGCGGCGGCTGTGGCTCAGGTTGTCGCCAAGGCTCGCGACAAGGGCTTGATCCTGCTGTCCTGCGGCACCTACGGCAACGTCCTGCGGGTGCTGGTACCGCTGACCTCGCCAGACGAGCAATTGGACAAAGGCTTGGCAATCATCGAAGAGTGCTTCTCCGAGCTCTGATTTTACGAGCCCTGAGCTGTGCGCTAACCCACAAAAAACCCGCTTAGCAGCGGGTTTTTTCATATTCGGGAACATATTCCCAAGGGTAGAGCTGTCTGCAACGGCCACCATTGGCTAAGGTGCAAGTATTGCGAGGGAGCGATGCTGCATGACCGCCGTGGACTTACCCGCTGTACCCCGTGTGTTGATCGCCGAGGCCGATCCGGTGTCTCGGGAGCTGCTTGAGCAGGTGTTATCGGGCATACGCTGCGATGCCCAGGTGGATACGTGCGGCGAGGGCCAGCAGGCCCTGAATCTGCTTGCGCACAACGCCTATGACCTGGTGATCGCCGATTGGGAATTGCCGGGCGTCGATGGCCTGAGCATCCTGCGGGGCCTTCGCCAGCAGCATCGAAAACCGGTGTTGCCGTTCATTCTCATGAGCCGGCGCAACGATAGCGCCAGCGTACGTGAGGTCTTGCCGCTGGCGCCAGCGGCCTATCTGACCAAACCCTTGAACCGGGAAGACCTGACCCAGCGTTTGCAGGGGCTGCTGTTGAGCAGCACCGAGGATTACTCCACCGACGTGTCAGCCCCGGAGCAGACCCTGACAACCTTTCTGGAGCGTCGACGTGATTCGTCCGAAGGCGCGCCGTTGATGACCGATGTGCAAGTGGCAGTCAAGCGCAGCCTCAACCCCGGCGGTCTGGATCTGAAACTGCTGGAAGAAGAAATCCGCACCGACCCGCAAATTACCGCCGTGCTGATTGCTGCGGCCAACAGCGCTGCGCAGCATCAGGGCGGCGGCCTGGTGCAGACGGTCGCGCAGTCGCTGCATCAGCTTGGTACCGGGCAGAGCATGAACCTGATTCTGGGGCTGACCCTCAAGCGCTGTGCGCGACTCAGTGTCCCGTGCCTGGCAGACTATGCCGAGCGTTACTGGGAGTTGTCGCTGCACACCGGTGAGTACGCCCGGATGCTGGCGCGGCTGCTGGATCTGGAGCAGGAGCGCTGCTATTGCGCCGGGTTGTTGCATCGCTTGGGGGACTTGGCGTTGTTGCGATGCCTGGAAGAATGGACGCAGGCCGGCGGCGAGCTCGACGAATCGGAGGAGGTGGGCAATTTGCTCGATCAGTTCGGTGCCAGCTTCGGTTCCGCGCTGCGCACCCGCTGGCGTCTGCCGCTGGAGCTGCGGGAGTTGATTGCGGCGGCCTATGGCCTGGGCGGCGGGGTTTACTCCCGCGAGGCACTGGTGATGAATATGGCGGCGCAAATGGCCCATCTGACCGAGCATGAAGGGCTGGAAGAGCTGGCCCGTGGGCGCACGGCGCGTTTGCTGAAGATCGGATTGCCGGAGTTGATGCGATTGCGCCGCAAGTAAGGCCGCTGACCAACCCTGTGGGAGCGAGCCTGCTCGCGATGAGGGGTGTGCCATTCACCGATGCGCTGGCTGTCAGTCTGCCATCGCGAGCAGGCTCGCTCCCACAGGGGGTATGACTGGAGTTTTGCTGACGCCTTGGCCACGAGATTGCTCAAGCCGCAATGATGCGATTTTTCCCCTGGCGCTTGGCTTCGTACATGGCCGCATCGGCGCGGGAGAACAGGGTGTCGAGGCTCTGATCTTCGGCGGTAAGGCTGGTCAAGCCTTGGCTGACGGTGATGCCGAAGCCTTTCTCCCCGCTGCGGAAAGCCAGGCGCTGAATCTCGCGCTGCAGACGCTCGGCGACTTGCAGTGCCATGTCCGGGGCACAGCCAGGGAACACCGCGGCGAATTCTTCACCACCGATTCGTCCAAACAGATCACCGCGTCTGAGAACGGAACGTCCGCTTTCGGCGATTTTCTGCAGCACGTTATCGCCTTCCTGATGACCGTAGGTGTCGTTGATCACTTTGAAATCATCGATGTCCAGCAACAGGAACGCCATGGGTGTGCCCTGCAGTCGTGCCTGCTCGAATTCACGGTGAGCGCATTCGAAGAAGTGGCGGCGATTGCTGCTCTGGGTCAGCACGTCGGTGGTTGCCAGTCGTTGCAGTTCGCTTTCCAGCAGCTTCTTTTCAGTGATGTCTTCGGCAATGCCCACCACGATCACCGGTTGCCCCGACTCAGCCTTACGGTTGATGAAGCATTTGTCGCTCAGCCAGCGGATCTGGCCATTGGCAGCGATGATGCGGTACTCACGATCCTCCACGGCACCTTTGACCAGCACTTCGGCCAGGCTGCGCTCAGCGTATTCGAGGTCGTCGGGGTAGATTGCGTCGCGCCATTCATTGAAATCAGCCAGCACCAGACCTGCCGGCCGACCGAAGATTCGTTCATAGGCGGGGCTGACATACAGGACCTGTCGGGTTTCCCAGTTGAACGCCCAGAGCACCGCGTTGACGCTGACCAGCAATGAGCTGAATAGCTGCTCACGCTCGCTCAGGCGCGCGACTTCGCCCTGGGCGTGCATCAGCGCCATGAGCGTCTGGGCCGCTTCGGGCCAGTGAGGTTGGGACGAATCCTGTAGGTTCTTGTCGACCATCGGCACAAATCTCAAAGAACGTGCACTGCTGTGGATTGGCACGCGCTTGCTCCAAAGCCCGCCAGTATGGCGAAGTGCTCTTTGAGATAAGGGATTCGGGGCGAAGTTCCTTTTCAGGCGACGAAGGGCGGGGTGCAGTGTCGGAGTTGCCGAAGGCTGCGATCTTTTGATCCTGATCTTTCGTTCACCTGGATGCGCCACCAGCGATCAAGACCACGGCGCAGGTTTGTTGCTGCCGGGTTGCCGTGAAGGCAACGAACTCTTGTTTCAGACTCATGGCGTCTCTCGTAGGCCAAAGCATGAGGGCTTTCCGGCGAAATTCTTAGGGGGGTAGAGGCCATCGCGGGGTGACGTTCTCCAACACGCTACTGGCGTATCAGGGCATGCTCATCAAGGCCATTCTCAGACGCTTGATCAGTTTCGGGGTCTTGAGACAATCGGCCGGGCGTTTGTTACCCAGGGCGGGCACGGTCTGTTCCAGCCACCAGAACCCTTCCTTGAGCCCCCTTTTTCCGTAGAGCACCACTGCCATGTCGAGGTTGTCATCCATGGCCTTGGCCAGCATGCGGGCGTTGTCGTCGAGGTAGTCCTCTTCGTACAACCGCACGAAACTTTGCCAATCGGCATCGCCGACGTATTCGTCTTCCAGTCCCATTTTAAAAACCTGCAAAGGAAATCAAGTTGCTGCCGGTCGGGTTTCGCGCCGACGGTGCCAGGATCCCATCATAACCATTGGCCTTGGCCCAGGCGCCTATTTGATGAGTCTGGGTGTATTTGTTGCCGGTAATGCTCTTTAGCGAAACCCCCAGTTGTTTACGCACATCAGCCCGGGTCAGATCCAGAACGTTGTTGAGTTGCACTTTCTTGCTTACCAACACCCGGGTGGAAAGGTCCACACCCCAGTGGTTGACCTCGCCCATGGCGGTCTTGCGTGAGTTGGCGCCATAGACACCACCCAGTCCGGGGGCGGTGTAACGGTGTCTGGAGGCAACGTTCCACTTGTGCGCCGTCCAGGTTGTGCTGATCCGTCCTGGCTCTTCAAAGCGATAAACCGTCCGGTTGACCTTGCGGCCCTTAGGTGGCGTCGAGCACTTCATCAGACCCGAGGGGTCGATCCAGCTCACCGGGTTTGGCGCGTACTGGTAGAGGTTCAGCCCACCGGCCAAACCGATGGGGTCCGGTGTGGTAAAGCGACCGATGTCCGGGTCGTAGAAGCGCAAGGTGTTGTAGTGCAGCCCGGTTTCCCGGTCCAGGTATTGGCCCTGGAAACGCAGGTTCTGCTCTTCGATGTAATACGGTTCGCGTAGCTCTTCTACGGTGTTGCCCCACACCTGGTAACGGGCCCGCCAAAGCGTGTGCCCGTCGGCTTCCGAGAGTTGTTCGGGCAGGCCGTTGGAGTCGTTGTGGTAGTAACGGATTTTCTGGTGTTCACCCAGGCCGTCGACCCTTGCCAACGGTTCGTGGCTGTCGTCGGCGTAGATGTACAGGCTGGTCTGGTTGTCGCGGTGTTCCTGCAACAGTTGCAGTGCATCCCAGGTGAAGCGGGTGCGGCTAAGCAGGGTGGCATGGCGGTCGTATTCGGCTTTTTCGATGCGCCGGCCCAGCGGGTCGTAGGTCATTTTCACGACCGAGCCGTTATCGTTTCTAACCTCCACCAAACGCTGTTCGGCGTCGTAGCGCATGCGCTGGACACCCCGCCGGGCGCTGCGCTTTTCCACCATGCGGCCGAAGCCGTCATAGCGGTAGCGCTTGTCCTGATAGGTCAGCAAACGGTTATGAGCGACCCGTTCGGTGCCCAGGCTATCGAGCAAGTTGGCGGCCGGATCATAGGCGAAGCCTTCACGCTGGCCCTGGAGATTGTCCTGGCTGGCGAGAATGCGTCCGGTGGCGTCGTAGTGCAGCAGATGGCGATGAGGGGCGTCAGGCTGGCTGTCGAAGCGTTCTACCAGTTGATCACTGCTGTCATAGCCGAACAGTGATTGCGCCGCCGGTGGTAACAGCGCGGACTGGCCCTGTTGCCGACGTTGGCGTGCGCGCAGGCGACCGCTGCGGTCGTATTCGCTGCGGGTGCTGAGGCGCCCTTGGGTGCGCAGCACTTCACGGTGCAGGCGGTCGCGTTCAAAGTCGCTGATGACCTGGCCGTCAAGGTTGATCTGGTGCAGGTGGCCGCTGCCGTAATGCAGTCGGTTTAGCCAGCGACCATCGGGGAGCAGCGTCTGGGTCAGATTGCCCAGCTCATCGTAGCGATGCTCCAGGCGTCCGGCCCAGCCTTGCTCGGCGATCAGTTGCCCAAGAGCGTCGTAGTTCAAGCCGATGCTTTGCTGCTCACCGGTAAGCGCGGTGAAGGTGATGGTGTTGACCTGATCGAGCGCGTCATAGCAGTACTCGGTGCGCCCGTCTGTGGTGACTTTGGCCACCAGCCGACCCATTGCGTCGCGCTCCAGCTCATGGGTGATCGATGCTTGCGGCGCGAGGTCCAGGTCGGTGCTGCCCGCAACCGCGAGCGCTTCCATGCGGGTGACGTTGTCCAGCGGGTCGTAGGCGTAGCGTTTGAGGCTGCCGTCCAGGCTGTGCTGGGCGGTCAAACGGTCGCCAGCGTCCCAGGCAAACCGGTAGCATTCACCGTTTTCGTTGGTCAGCGCCAGCAGGCGGCCGTAGTTGTCGTAGCTCAGCTCTACCCGTCGACCATGCGCGTCGGTACGCACGCGCAGTTGCCCATTGAGGGTGTGCTGGAAATGCGTAGTGTGCCCGGCGGGGTCGCTGTAGCCGATCAACTGGCCGCTCGCATCGCGCTGATATTGCTCGGTACGTCCGTCCGGTAATTGCTTGGTCAGCAGCCTGCCTTGGTCGTCATAGCTGAAAAGCGTCCGTTCCCCCAGTGCGTCGGTGCTGCTGAGCAACGTCCCGCGCTCGCAATAACTGAACCGTGTGGTGTAGCCGGAACAATCAGTGTGCTCGCTGAGCTGGCCAAGGGGCGTCCAACGCATGGTTTTGCGTTTGCCGATGGCGTCGACAACTTCCACCACCTGACCGTGGGCGTCATGACGATAGCGGGTGACGTTGCCCAACGGATCGGTTTCGCGAATGCGGTTGCCACGCGAGTCATAGCGGTACTGCCAGGTATTGCCCGCGGCATCGGTTTCGGTCAGGGGCAGCGCCCAGTGTTCGAGCCACAGTGTTGACTCACTGCGTCCGAGTGGGTCAGACGTCTGGCAAAGGTTACCCGCCTCGTCATAACTGAATTGATGTTGTCCGCCGTTGGGGGCCGTTGCCGCCACCAACTGGCTTTCGTCGTTCCACTGGAAGACCCAGGTACGGTCCAGGGCATCGGTGGCTTCGGTGATCTGATACCGCCTATCCCAGCGACGGGTGCTGATGCGATTCAAACCGTCGGTGATGCGCGTAGTCCCGGCAGCCAGGTCGTAGTCAAAGGCGTAAGTGTCGCCCGCGTCGGTCCAGTGGCGAACAACCCGCCATTCTCGCTTTTCGATTAAGGCCCATTCGTAAAAGCAGCGCAGCCCGGTGGGCAGTTGGTGCTCAACCATGCGCCGTCCGGCATCGTAGGCGTAGCGGCGTTTCACGTGACCGTTGGATTGACGGACCTCGGTCAGATCACCCTGGGCGTCGTAATCGTAGTGCATCAGCACTTCACGGCGTTGATCAGCGTAAAGCCGGTCTATCCGGCTGACCCGTTGCGGCCAGCGTTTGTGGTACGCCAGCGCGATGCTGGTCAGGTCAAAGGTGTCTCGCAGCTGTACCAACCGACCTGTGTCGTCGTAGTCGAGGTAGATGCGGTTGTCATTGCGGTCGCCCAACTGACTCAGGCGCAGCAGCGATGCACGGCCCGGGGTGGGTTCGAACAGCCGGTACAGGCCGTCTGAGCTGTCGATCAGCAATTGGCCATTGGCATGCCGTCGTACGCTGAGCCCTTCACCGGGACTGAACACGGCGCCGCCCAGAGGGATGGAACCCATGTCGATGCGCCGGCCCTGTTCATCGGTGTAGACCAGCGTTTCACCGCCCTCGGGGTGAGGCAGGATCTCGACGCGCACCTCGTAGGCCACGCTCCAGCCCGCACCGAACATACCTTCGCGGCGCTCGTCGCGGCTGTTGTAGAAGCGTTGCCAGTCGATTGACAAGATGCCGGGCAGGACGAAGTCCATCTCCTCTACATCGCCCAGAACTTTGGCCCCGGTAGCGGCATGCACCGGGTTCGACGAACCCATAGTAGCGTTGGCCGCGGCGCCCATCGCGCTGCTGACCGCCATCGACGCCGCACCGCCCACCAGCATGCACGGCAGGTTACTCAGGAACTTGCCTTTGCCGCCCTTGAGCATCAGCAGCGCGGTGACTGCCAGACCGACGCCCGGAGTCTTGCCGCTGCGAATCTCGCGCACCACCACCGAGCCGCCGCCAATGGTGACATCGGGTGAAATCAGCCCGGATGACACGACCTTGGCATCGCAGGTGCTGCGGTCGCCGCTGCGCACTGCTGGCTGGCCGTTGATGGTGACTTTGTCCGACCCTTCGGCCAAAAACTGCGGCGGCATCGGCGGATGTTTCATGCACGCGATCATGTCCAGCGGCTTGGGTACGGCGCCGGGCGCGGGTGTTGCAACAGTGGGGCGCCACATCTGCGAGAAAAAGTTCTCGGCCATGTCCAGATAGCTGGGCTCGGCTTGCGGCTCAGGTGCCTCAAGCTCGGTGCCTGCTGGTGCGACATGGGATTGAATCGCCCCAGCGGCGCGAGCGGCTGGGATGTTGTTGGTCAGGGTGTTGGTTGAGCCGGTGAGGATGTTCGCTTGCACCGTGGGCGGGAACAGCGCGTTGCCAATGCCTTCGCAGATATTGCTCAGCCCTTCGTCGGCCCCAGTCTTGCTCATGGCAAGGCCAACGACGGCGCCCACCACGGCGCCGAGCAGGAAGCAACCTAACCCGCCTGTGGCGACTGTGATGCCCGTAGCCGCCACTACCGCAGCCGTCGCTAGGGCGGTAATCGCAATGTTGGCTGCTACCTCCAGCACGCCTCCAAGAATGTCAGCCATCATTGAGGTGTGGTCCAGCGCATCGCCCAGCCGGGCGGCCCAGAGAGCGTCAGACATGCAGTTCGCTCATCAAGCCGGAACGTCAAACAACAACGAACCCTTGATCGTCGCCCAATGCGCTGCTTCAGCATCACCGAGCTTCTCGGCTTTCACATAGCTCAAGGCAAGCATCTTGCGCGTGCCGGGCAGTACCAGGGCGAGCTGAAACTGGAAGACCTTTTCGTTGCCCTTGTTGAACTGGCTGCGCAGCTCGATGCCTTCGACTTCCTGATTGGCGCCCAGGCGCACGGCGACGCCCGGTTGAGCGCGCAGGTCCTGGACCTGTTTTTCCAGGCGTTTGAGCTGCTCGTCGAGGTTGCTCTGCAGGGTTTCGCCGTCGGCCAGCAAGCTGCGGCTGACGATCAAGGAGGTGCCCAGTTCAGGGAACTTGAGGATGTTGATCGTTGCATCCAGCAACTCGCTGGGCGGCAGCTGGAACTGAAATTCATTGATGCGGTAAGTCATGGCGCATAAATCTCGAGGTTAACCCTTGGGGAACGCGGCAGCGATATTGGCGTCGATGCTGGCCTTGACGCCCTGGCCGTCGGGCGTGGCACCGGGACCGCCGCCGTTGTTCAGGTGCAGCACGCCGCCGGTGTTGAATTCGGCATCGCCGCTGGCATAGAAGCTGATTTGCACGCCGGTCAAATTGATCTGACCGCTGGCGTTGAGCTCCAGAATGCTTTCGCCGCAGACCAGGCGCAGGTTCTCGCCCACTTCAATGACGTAGCTCTGGCTGATGCTGTCGGTCTTGCGCAGGCCCACCGACAGGATGTCTTCCTGCTTGACGATGCGCAGGCGGTTATTGCCGATGGTCACCGTCTCGTTGTGGCCGATGCTCTTGTTGCGGTCGTGGCCCACGCAATGGCTTTCATCCACCTCCACCACAATGTCCTGGTTGCGCTCGGCATGGATGTACAACTGCTCGGCGCCTTTTTTGTCTTCCATGCGGATTTCGTTGAAATTCGCTGGCGTGCCGCCCTTGCTCGAACGGCTTTTCATGCCGCTCTGGGTGGCGTTTGCGGGCAGGTCATAANTTTTTTGTCTTCCATGCGGATTTCGTTGAAATTCGCTGGCGTGCCGCCCTTGCTCGAACGGCTTTTCATGCCGCTCTGGGTGGCGTTTGCGGGCAGGTCATAAGGCACGGTCTGTTCGGCGTTGTAGACGCGACCGGTGATGATCGGCCGGTCGGGGTCGCCTTCGAGGAAGCTGACAATCACTTCCTGGCCAATGCGCGGGATCTGCATCGAGCCCCAGTTTTTCCCGGCCCAGGACTGTGACACGCGAATCCAGCACGAGCTGTTTTCGTTGGACTGGTCGTGACGGTCCCAGTAGAAATGCACCTTCACCCGGCCGAACTGATCGGTCCAGATTTCCTCGCCCTTGGGGCCGACCACCAACGCGGTCTGCGGGCCTTTGACGATGGGGCGATGGGTTGTGGGCAGCGGCCGGTAGCTTTGTTGGGCGACGATGCAGGTCAGGTTGCTTTCGAACTGGGCCGAAGGTGCGCCGCCGCCGGTTTCACCGCTTTCCTGGGACACGTAATAGCGGGCGCCGACGATCAGGTATTCGCGGTTCTGGTCCTGGCGGGTGAAGCCGGTGAGGCTGAACAGGTGGCCCGAGCCCAGGCCGCGAGCGTTGCCGGCCAGCTCCACTTGCTCGTGCAGGGTCTGCAAGGCTTCGATGCGGGTGCGGGCGTAGTGTTCGCCGTCTTGGCTCTGCACGTAGGTGCCGGGGTAGTCGTACAGCGGATAGTCGCCGGCGGTGTGCGGGCGCGGCATGGCCGAACGCACATCAATGCGCGCGCTGGGGCGCTGGAAGTCGTAGTCGTTGAGTTCCAGCGAGCCGGGCTGCACTTCCTGGGCCAGGTGCCAGTCGTGGATATGGTCGCGCTCGCGCTGCTGTTCGTTCTTGGGGTAGTAGGGCACCGAGCCGTAGCCGGGCACCGTGGTATGGGCGCCATAGGCGTCGGCCAGCACCAATACATGACGGCCCTGTTCGTGGCGGAAGAAGTAGTAGATCCCTTCCTGTTCCATCAGGCGGCTGACGAAATCGAAGCTGGTTTCGCGATACTGCACGCAGTATTCCCACTCGCGATAGGGGCGGCTGAGGGCGTCTTCGAAGTCGGAGAAACCCAGGTCGCGAAACACCTGCTTGATGATCTGCGGGATGGTCAGGTTCTGGAAAATCCGGCAATCGGAGGTACGGGTCAGCAGCCATAGCCAGGGCCGCAAGGTCGCCTGGTAACTGGCGAACTGTCCCTGGTCAACGTTCTGGCTGAAGCGCGAAACGATGCCGTGGAAATGCCGCTCGCCGCCGCCGTCCAGTTGCAGGCTCACGCACATGGGTTTGCCGAGCACCTGGTTGAGGTCGATGGCGTTGTCCAGCGAGTGCAACTGCAACTCGTAGTTGAACAGCCGCCCCAGCTCTTCGCCGCCGCCCATGTCCTTGAGCAACAGCACCTCAGGTCCCAGGGGGCTGGTGATTTTGGCCAGGCGTGAGGCTTGGTTGAATAACATCGAGTGTCCCGTGCAAGTTGTAATAGCTGAAGGAACGCAACCCCCACTGTGGAAGATGCCACTGTGGGAGCGAGCTTGCTCGCGATGGCGGCGTATCAGTCAACATTGATGTTGAATGTACTTGCGCTATCGCGAGCAAGCTCGCTCCCACAGGGTTTTACGGTGTTCCTTACCGTCAGGCCGCGTCGCTGAAATCGTACTGCAATTCGTTATCCCGGGCGCTGATCCGCACGCCGGCCAGCGCCTTGCCTTCGAGCATGCGGGTCAGGAACTCGCGGCTCATGTCCGGCAGCAGGCTGTTGTTCAGGAGGGCGTCGATCATGCGTCCGCCGCTTTCGGTTTCGGTGCAGCGCGAGACGATCAGGTCGATCACCGCGTCGTCGTAGTCGAAGGCGACTTTGTGGGTGTTCTCTACGCGCTTCTTGATGCGGTTGAGTTGCAGGCGGGTGATGGCCTTGAGCATCTCGTCGCTGAGCGGGTAGTACGGAATTGTCACCAGGCGACCTAGCAGGGCCGGAGGGAAAATCTCCAGCAGCGGCTGGCGCAGGGCCTTGGCGATGTCCTCGGGCTCGGGCACGTTCTGCGGGTCTTTGCAGACCTGGGCAATCAGTTCGGTACCGGCGTTGGTAGTCAACAGAATCAAGGTGTTCTTGAAGTCGATCACCCGGCCTTCACCGTCCTCCATCACACCTTTGTCGAACACCTGGAAGAAAATCTCATGCACGTCCGGGTGGGCTTTTTCCACCTCGTCCAGCAGCACCACGCTGTACGGTTTGCGCCGCACGGCTTCGGTCAGTACGCCGCCTTCGCCATAGCCGATGTAGCCCGGTGGCGCGCCCTTGAGGGTGGACACGGTGTGGGCTTCCTGGAACTCGCTCATGTTGATGGTGATGACGTTCTGCTCGCCGCCATACATGGCTTCGGCCAGGGCCAGGGCGGTTTCGGTCTTGCCCACGCCGGAGGTGCCGGCGAGCATGAACACGCCAATGGGTTTGCTCGGGTTGTCCAGGCCGGCGCGGGAGGTCTGGATGCGCTTGGCGATCATCTGCAAGGCGTGGTCCTGGCCGATGATGCGTTTTTTCAGGTGCTGGTCGAGGTTGAGCACCGTTTCCAGTTCGTTGCGAGCCATGCGGCCCACCGGGATACCGGTCCAGTCGGCGACCACTGAGGCCACGGCCTGGTAGTCCACGGTCGGCAGGATCAGTGGGGTTTCGCCTTGCAGGGCGGTCAGGCGCTGTTGCAGGTCCACCAGTTTCTCGCGCAGTTCGTGGCTAGTCTCGCTGCCATCCTCGCTGTCTACCACGCCGACGCGCTCGCGCAGGGTGGCACGGGTGGCGAGCAACTCGTCCACCAGGGCTTTCTCTTCGGCCCAGCGGCCTTCCAGCTCGGCCAGGCGTTCGCGTTCGGCGCTCAGCAGGTTTTCGCTCTGGGTCTGACGGCTGCCAATGGCAATGCCGATGGCGTGCTCGCGAGCGATGATTTGCAGCTCGGTTTCCAGCGCTTCAATGCGCCGACGGCTGTCGTCCACTTCGGCCGGCACCGCGTGCAGGCTGATGGCGACACGGGCGCAGGCGGTATCCAGCAGGCTCACGGATTTGTCCGGTAACTGGCGCGCCGGGATGTAGCGGTGAGACAGTTTGACCGAGGCTTCCAGAGCCTCGTCGAGGATCTGCACCTGATGGTGTTTTTCCATGGTCGAGGCCACGCCGCGCATCATCAGCAGCGCCTTGTCTTCGGACGGCTCGGCCACTTGCACCACTTGGAAACGCCGGGTCAGGGCCGGGTCTTTTTCGATGTGTTTCTTGTACTCGGCCCAGGTCGTGGCCGCTACCGTGCGCAGGGTGCCGCGGGCCAGGGCCGGCTTGAGCAGGTTGGCCGCGTCACCCGTGCCGGCAGCGCCACCGGCGCCCACCAGGGTGTGGGCTTCGTCGATGAACAAAATGATCGGTTTGGGCGACGCCTGGACATCTTCGATGACCTGACGCAGACGCTGTTCGAACTCGCCTTTCATGCTCGCGCCGGCCTGCAACAGGCCGACATCGAGGCTGCGCAGTTCCACGTCCTTGAGCGATGGCGGCACGTCGCCGGCGACGATGCGCAGGGCAAAGCCTTCGACCACGGCGGTCTTGCCCACGCCGGCTTCACCGGTGAGGATCGGGTTGTTCTGCCGGCGGCGCATGAGGATGTCCACCAGTTGGCGGATTTCTTCGTCGCGACCGACGATGGGGTCGAGCTTACCGCTACGCGCCTGTTCGGTGAGGTCGACGGTGAAGCGCTTGAGGGCTTCCAGTTTGCCCATGGCGCTGGGGGCCATGGCGCCGCTGGCTTCGCCCGGCACGGCGCCGGCGTTGAAACCGTCGCTGGCGGTCAGGGCGTTTTCCGGGGAGTCGCCGACGTATTCGTCAAAGCGCTCGCTCAAGGCCTCGACCTTGACCTTGTCGAACTCCGACGACAGCCCCAGCAACGCATGGCGCAGGCTTGGCGTCTTGAGAATGCCCAGCACCAGGTAACCGGTGCGCACCTGGCTTTCGCCAAACATCAGGCTGCCGTAGACCCAACCGCGTTCCACGGCTTCTTCAACGTGGGAAGACAGGTCGGTGATGGAGGTCGAGCCCCGTGGCAGGCGGTCCAGGGCTTCGGTCAGGTCGCGGGCCAGGCGTGCCGGCTCGATATTGAACTGGCGGATGATGCGGTGCAGGTCCGAGTCCTGCAGTTGCAGCAACTGATGAAACCAGTGGGCCAGTTCCACGTAGGGGTTACCGCGCAACTTGCAGAACACGGTGGCGGCTTCGATGGCTTTGTAGGCCACGCTGTTGAGTTTGCCGAACAACGCGGCGCGACTGATTTCACCCATGCTCATGGCTCCTTGAGGTCTGTGAGGTGTTGGCCTGTTCGGCGTAATGCCGGGCCAGTATTAAATCCTTGGCATCTGTTTCGGGGCGTCCCAACCAGGTGTTGAACCCCAGGCGCAAACTGCCGTTGAGTTGCAGCGCCGGTACTTCGGGTTGTTCCAGGATCAGGTTCAGGTCCCAGTCCAGTTCATGGCCCAGGTATTCGGCGACCCAGGCCACCAGCTCGTTGAAGGGTTGGCTGCCGGGCAACATGCCCATGTAGTCATCGAGCTTGAGTGGCCCCAGGCGAATGCGGAATTTGTGCTGGCGATCCCACACGTAGCGGCCCAGGCAAAAGTCCACGCCCAACTGATGGGCGCTGACGCCCACGCGGCTGCGTTCTGGCAGTTCCAGCCATTGGCCGACGTATTCTTCGATCTCCACCGGCAGGCCGAAGTACTCGCTGATGATGGCCTTCAAGCCGTCCGGGTAGCGGGTTTGCGCCGACAAGTGGCCGCTGTAATGCAGCTTCGCCGTGTCGGGGATCAGCCCCTGCTTGAGCAGGCTCGGCATGCCCCGACCACTGAGGGCGGCCAGGCGCGCCGACCAGTAGTCATCGTCCGGGCGATCATGGCTGACCGTTGGCCGCGCTTCGGCCCAGGCCCGGTAGAACAGGCTGAGCAGGCGATGGTGGAACACATCGAGGAAACGTTTGCTGGTGCTGTCGGCGTTGTTGCGCTGACGTTCGCGCACGTATTCGGTGATGTGCAGCGGCAGCGGGCCGTTGGGGCCGCCGAGGCCGAAGAAGAACTGCTCCAGGCGTGCCGGCGCACCGTCGAGGCCCGGTTGCACCGAGGCCAGGGTCGCCGGGGCGAAGGTGCATTCGGCCTGTTGCCCCAGGCGCAGCGGGTCGTCGGCCAGGCGCAATGAATGGCCCAGGCGCGGCAGCTCGGGGGATTCGCACTCGATACGGCGCAAGGCCTGGAAGAAGTCGTATTCCCAGGGCTCCTGGTGCATCGCGTCCAGGGTACTCAAAGGGTCGGACGACGTCCGGGCTTGGCTTTCCATCGCATGATCTCGCCGCGTTCGGTGGTACGGATCACCGTCTCGGTAAAACTGTTGATCGACACGTAGCGTGCCAGGAAGCGCTCGAACACCGCGCCGAGCAAAAACACCCCGGTGCCGCGAAACGCGTTTTCATCGAATTCCAGGGTGATTTCCAGGCCCCGACCAAACACGATTGGGCCGGGCATCGGCAGGCGTCGGGTGCAGGCCTTGCTGCTGACTTCGCGCAGGCCTTCGATCTGCAACTGCACCGCCGCATCGTTGCTGTCGCCGTACAGGCGCAGCAGTTCGCGCAGGGCGGCGGCGCCCTGGCCTTGCTCGCTCAGGGACAGGTAATTGAGCGAGAGCTGGCTGATCAAACGCCAGGCCTTGGCGTCGTGGGCATGGCTGGCCCGTGGTCGACTGGGGCCGGCGACGCAACGAATCGCGCCGACGGGCGCGCTGTCGGCCAACGTGAAATCAGTCTTGCCGTTGCCCACACTCATGAACAGCGGTAGGTCGCGGTTGGTGCACAGCGCCGTCACGCCCAGTTGGCGCAGGTCGTGGCGATAGGGCGCCTGCTGGCTGTCCACCAGGCTGACGAAGGTTTCGCTGCCCACGTAGGTCGAGCGCGGGCCGTTGCGTCGTTGGTCGCTGGACAATACTCGTGGCTCACGCCGTATTGTGTAATAGGCCTGGTCGCGGCCATAACGGGACGGATCGCGCACGGCATAGAACGGCAGGAACGGCTGCTCCGGCCCGGTGCCGTGGCCGGTGAGGCCGGTCAGCGAATGCACTTCGAAATCCATCGGTCGGGTGCGGTCGGCGATGACGTGATGTTCGTTGACCCGCTCCGAGAGGTGGATGCGATCCAGGCGCTTGGGGAACAGGTTGATCGCCGGGGTGCAGAACGGCAGGAACTGCGCGGCGCCGACGCTGCCCTCCAGGCTCGGGTCGTGCCGGTCGAACAGCACGATCAGCTCCAGCTCCTGACCGTCGCAGCGCTTGACCGCGCGGCTCAATTGGGTGAAGTCGACGAACAGGAACCGATGGGGCAGGGCGAAGTATTCCTGCAACAGGCGATAACCCTGGAAGGCGCGCGAGACCACGGGCAGCGCGGCATCGGCATCGTCGAAACCCCGCGAGCACAGCGCGTCCTGAGGCAAGCGTTCAACCCAATCGCCGCCGGGCTTGCGGGCGAACACCGCGCAAGCATTGCTCAGCAGTTGTTCGTAGAGACGGAAGGGCTGTTCGTCGGCACCGCTGAGGTACAGCGGCAGGTTGTCCAGGGGCAGGCTATTGAACGGCAGTTCGGCGCCTGTACGCAGGGTCAGGCGCAGGCCGGCCTTGGCCTTCGGTTCGCTGGCGGCCAGGCGTCCGAGCACGGCGGACGGATTGCCGAAGTACTCGGCCTGGCTGACCTGCAACGGCCACAACGTCACCGCGTGGGCGGTGCGGTACTCGCAGCAGGTCTGGGTTTCACGCCCCAGGGCGGCGCGCAGGACGGTGTCCCGGGGCAGCGCAAAGCCGCCGCTCAGCGAGCCCTCATCGGGGTCGGTCTGCAGTTGCACCACGGTCATCGACGGCGTGGGCGCCAGATAGTGGGGGTAGGCGATTTCCAGCAGGTTATGGGTGAAGGTCGGGTACTCGGCATCGAGCTTGAGCTGCACCCGCGCCGTCAGGTAGGCGAAGCCTTCCAGCAAACGTTCGACGTACGGGTCGGCGCAGTCCATCCCGGACAACGTCAGCCGACTGGCGATCTTGGGGTATTCCTTGGCGAACTCCGCCGCGCTTTCGCGCACGTGGTGCAGTTCCTGGTTGTACAGCTCCAGCAGGCGCGGATTCATGGGCGTCTCCGCTGGTCGGCATGGACCACGCGCACGTGGCCGGTTTCCAGGTCCAGGTCGGTTTGCAGCATCAGGCGCAGCGGCACGGGCTGCGCCCAGAGGTCACCCTCGATCTCGAAACTCAAGGCGTTGTGGTTCATCTCGGCGGTTGCTCGGGCTCGCACCCTCAGGGTGTGGCGCAAGATGCGCGGTTCGAACGTGGCGATGGCTTGGTGGATCAACGCTTCCAAGGCCGGCAGATCGACGTTCGATGCGCTGTTGCCGGCCAGCGCCGGCAACCCGAAATTGACCACAGATGTGCCTGCCGGGGTGTGCAGCGTGGCGTCGGTATCGAGCAGCGATGTGGTGTTGAGCAACCACGCCAAGTCACGCAGCACCGAGGCTTTCAACTGGGTGAGCGACAACACGCGCTTGTCGGCGCTTTCCTTGGGGTTGCTCGGATCGTCGTCGGTCAACCGGTCCAACAGGGACGGTTGCAGGCGATCGCGGGTGGCGATTTCGGTTACCACGTAAAAAGGGCCACAAAGTTTTTCTGGTCAAGGGCGCCGGCCATGCAACGGCCACCACTGGCCACAATCGATGCCTCCAGAAGGCCTTCGATTTGTCTGATGGCTTGGTATTGAGAGCGACACTCAGTGCTTGGCGCAGGTTCTGGTTCGAAATGCTGCACGATGATGATCAAGGCGTTGTTAAAACTTTCGACGCGTGGCAAGCCTTTGCGGTCAACGCTTAAGTGGCAGGGCCACGGCATGTCCAGGGTGAATAGGCTTTGGTCCGGTTTGCGCAAGGCACAGCGTTGATTATGGTTTTCCAGGGTCAGGATCTGACCGGCGAGATCGACCTGAACGTTTTGTGCCGCCGGAGGGTCGGTTTGTTCGGCGCAGGCGTTCAGGCTTAGGAAAAGACAGCTCGACAACGCCAATAGCAGCGCTCGCTTGATCATGTCAGCTCCCAAAACCAGACTTGCTTTGAACGATGAGCCTGATCGGCGAAGTCGCCAGTGGCCCTGCCGCGATTCCATAGATCGATATGGTCACCGGTGCGCGCCTCCTCGGATTGCCCGAGCCGTGCAAAACAGTCCTTGAAGAAAATGATTCCTGTCTTCTGATTGAGTGTGCGGCGGTCCTCGGCGCTTCCCGTGAGAATCGTTGGACGACCTAGATGATGACGCCAAAGCCAGTTGGCCAACGACTCGGCACCCCGAGCATGTTCGTGCGCACACTTGGGTTCGCTATAAGTCGACTTGTTGACCTTGATCGTTTGTTCCGCATTGAGCGTGATGCTCATCCTGATCGCGCATTGATTATCCCAAGGCCCATCGCAGGGCGTTGACGTTGCGGGATAACTGTTCCACAAATTGATAAACGAAGGCTTGGCCATGACTCAGATACCGGGTGGGAAAGGATTGGATTCGAGCAAGCACCAAACACCCCCGGCGCCTGGCACCGGGGGCGTGTTCGATTACACCTTGACGTTCTGACGGATGTTCCAGCCGAACTTGACCGGGCCGCCTTCCTTGGTGCCGTCGGCTTTTTGCGGCTGATAGTCGACCATCACCTTGGCGAAGTTCAGGGTGACGTTTTCGGTCAGGCGATCATCGTTGCCCGAGCCGCCGGTGCTCAGGGACGTGATCAGCACTTCTTCCAGGTTGATGATCATGTACTCGACCTGGCTTTCACCGCCGGCCTTGCGCACGGTCAGCTTGACCTTGTCGATATGCTTGCCGCTGGCGCAATGCATCATCAGGTTGGGCGATGCCTTGTCGACGAACTTGGTCAGCGACAGGTCCTGCACGTTGACCTTGCCCGCGCCACCGCCACTGCCCACGTGCATGTTGCCGGACTGGGACATGCCCCAGCTCCAGTTCAGGACATCGATCTCGTCCTTGTGGGCCTTGTCCATGGACTCGCCCTTGATGTCGCCGATCTTGATGAAAATATCAACAGCCATGTTTTCTCCCTGTGTGGTCTCTACCACATTGTTTGATTGACGCCGACCTTGCGAAATCTGTTCTGCTGAACGCTACGAAGGCGATCTCCAATTCACTGAAGACCCCCTGTGGGAGCGAGCTTGCTCGCGATGACGGCGTGTCAGGCAACGCAGGTGGCGACGGATCCACCGCTATCGCGAGCAGGCTCGCTCCCACATGTTTACCGCGTACCGTTCAACAGGTTTTTACGCACCCTTGGCCGAAGGCAGTTTCGATACCAGGCGCAGCGACACAGTCAGCCCTTCGAGCTGATAGTGCGGACGCAGGTAGAACTTGGAGTTGTAGTACCCCGGGTTGCCTTCGACTTCCTCGACGATGACCTCGGCGGCGGCCAGTGGGTGCTGGGCCTTGGTGGTCTCGGTGGAGTGCGCCGGGTCACCGTCGACGTAGTTGAGGATCCAGTCCTGCAACCAGCGCTGCATCTCGTCCTTCTCTTTGAAGGAACCGATCTTGTCGCGCACGATGCACTTGAGGTAATGGGCGAAACGGCAGGTGGCGAACAGGTACGGCAGGCGCGCGGCCAGGTTGGCGTTGGCGGTGGCGTCCGGGTCGTCGTATTCGGCCGGTTTCTGCAACGACTGGGCGCCGATGAACGCGGCGAAGTCGGTGTTTTTCTTGTGCAGCAGCGGCATGAAACCGTTCTTCGCCAGCTCCGCTTCACGGCGGTCCGAAATGGCGATTTCGGTCGGGCACTTCATGTCCACGCCACCGTCATCGGTAGGGAAGGTGTGGGCTGGCAGGTTTTCCACTTCACCGCCGGATTCCACGCCACGGATGCGCGAGCACCAGCCGAAGTGTTTGAACGAACGGTTGATGTTCACCGCCATCGCATAAGCGGCGTTGGCCCAGGTGTACTTGGAGCTGTCGGCGCCGTCGGTGTTTTCTTCGAAGGCGAAGGCTTCCACCGGGTCGGTCTTGGCGCCGTACGGCAGGCGCGCCAGGAAACGCGGCATGGTCAGGCCGATGTAACGCGAGTCTTCCGATTCACGCAGCGAACGCCAGCCGGCATATTCCGGCGTGGTGAAGATCTTGGTCAGGTCGCGCGGGTTCGACAGTTCCTGCCACGAGCCCATGCCCATCACGGTCGGCGATGCGGCGGCAATGAACGGCGAGTGCATGGCGGCGCAGACCTTCGACAGCTCGCCCAGCAGCTCCACGTCCGGTGGCGACTGGTCGAAGTAGTAGTCGCCCACCAGGCAACCGTACGGTTCACCGCCGAACTGGCCGTATTCTTCTTCGTACATCTTCTTGAAGATCGGGCTCTGGTCCCACGCGGTGCCCTTGAATTTCTTCAGGGTCTTGTGCAGGTCGGTCTTGGAGATGTTGAGCACGCGGATCTTGAGCTGCTCGTCACTCTCGGTGTTGTTGACCAGGTAGTGCAGGCCACGCCAGGCGCTTTCCAACTGCTGGAAGTCGGGGTGGTGGATGACCTGGTTGACCTGGGCGGTGAGCTTGGCGTCGATGGCGGCGATGATCGATTCGATCGACTTGATGGCGTCGTTGGACACCAGGTCAGTCTGCGCCAGGGCCTGCTCGGCCAGCGTGCGCACGGCGGTTTCGACGGCTTCGCGAGCGCGCTCGGTCTTGGGCTTGAATTCTTGCATCAGCAGCGAGGCGAACTCGCTGGGTACTTCGGTGGTGCCCAGGGCCTGGGACTGATTTTCACGTGCTGATTCGTTCATGATCATTCGTCCTGATTAAGCCTTGGGCTCGTTGTCGGCGGGCTTGGGCGCGCTGGCCAGGGCCTGCAACAGGGCAGGGTCCTTGATCGCTTTCATGATGATTTCTTCGGCACCGGTCTTGCCGTCCATGTAGGTCAGCAGGTTGGCCAGTTGGGTGCGCGCTTCGAGCAGCTTGTTCAGCGAGTCGACCTTGCGGGCCACGGCCGCCGGGCTGAAGTCGTCCATGCTTTCGAAAGTCAGGTCCAGGCTCAGGTTGCCTTCGCCGGTCAGTTCGTTGGGAACATGGAACGCCACGCGAGGCTGCATGGCCTTGAGGCGCGAGTCGAAATTGTCGACATCGATTTCAAGGAATTTGCGATCGGCCACAGGTGCCAGAGGCTCGGCGGGCTTGCCGGCCAGGTCCGCCATCACCCCCATGACAAAGGGCAACTGGACCTTTTTCTCGGCGCCGTAGAGCTCGACGTCGTACTCGATCTGCACTCGAGGCGCACGGTTGCGCGCGATGAATTTCTGAGAACTTTGCTTCGCCACGTTGCTGCTCCTGGTCGCTTGAGCGACGGTGTTGGCGTCATCGGGGGTGCCGGTGACGTGACTGCGTGATCCGTTCGCTTTTATTCGCTGTCTGGGCCGCGCAGGTTTTCAAATTGACTCATGCCGTCGGGAATCAGGTTGCGCACGATGGTCGCAAAGTCGGCGTTCACCAGAATCTTGGCCCGATTCAACAGCACCGGCAGGGGGCTGGAGGGCTCTTGACGGGCGTAGTACGCGAGAATCCGGTCCAGGCTGCGCAGCACGTCGTCGCGGCTGTTGATTTCGCCAGGGGCGGTGCTGCGTGGCGCGCCCGCGCTCGGCGCGGTGGCGTGTTCAACCGGCGCGGTGTTGTCGTCGCCGCTAATGACCTCGGGCAGGGCGCTGTCGCCGCTCTGTGGGGCGAACTGGCCGAGAATCTGCAGGGCCATCTTGAGCGGTTGCTTCAGCGGGCCAAGGTCCACGCCTTGGGCGGAACCGACTTGATCGCTGACGTGTTGCTCGATGGCTTCGGCGGCGCTGCGGGCTTCCAACAGGGCGGCGCGGGTGATTTCCAGCTGCTCGGGATCACTGTCGAGCAGGGCTCCGGCGAGCTGTTCGGCGCCGAGGCTTTCATTCGGGAAACTTTGCAGGCCGCTGGCATTGGCGGCGGCGCGCAGGCTCACGGCACCGAAGGCGCGCGAGCGGGCCAGAATGCTTTCGCGCAGCAGGCCAATGGTGATATCGGATGTCAGGCCGGCGAGGGCGTTGATGCGCACGGTGGGATCGTTGTCGTCCTCGGCGTCCAGGCGCGGATGCAGCTCGGCCCAGTACTGCTTGAGCAATTCGCTGGTCAGCGTCAACACACGGGCCAGGCCCGGTATGCCTTCCAGGGCCAGGGAACTTTGCAGCAGGAAATGGGTGATGCGCAGGTCTTTGCTGCGTTGCAGCAGGTCCAGGCTTTGCTGCTGGATGCTGCGCCACTCAGGGGGTTCGGCAGGCAATATCGAATCGCCCATGCTGCGCTCGGGCTGACCTTGGGAATCGCGTTCCAGGCGCAAGAAATCCGCGTCATATTCCAAATCTTCACCGCACGGCGAAGTCGCGGATACGGCGGCGAGCAGCAGAGGCACATCCACTTCGTTCGATCTCCCTATCGCCCGCTGAATAACTCGGGCAGTGCACACGCAAGTTCCGAATGGAACTCCACATGTTCCTTGAGGCTAATGGCTCTTTAGATGCTTAATGATCTTAAAGTGCCATCACGTATATTCAAGAAGTTGTGCATTTTTGGTGTAGTACTTATGGCTTGTCAAGGTAAGCTATTTCCCCTGTGTGACAGTTGTGAGGCGCTTAACAACCTGCGCGACCAGTAGGTCAAGGCGGGCACTGATGCAGGTTTTTTGTCACGCAGGCGGGTTAATATCAGCAATCATGCTGGCAAAAAGCCGTTTCGCAGTCGGTTGCAAAGGTTTGTCGGCGAGTCGTTCGGGCGTAGATCCCGGCACTCGATCGCATGCGCAAGTGTTCAGCAAGGAGGCAAGATGGCGCTGTGTTTGACTATCACTAGTTATCACAAGATTACCCCGGGCCAGTGTTCTGAAAAGTCCATGGACCAGGGAGTGATGGCAATTGGCCGTAATTCCGATAATGACTGGGTATTACCGGACCCTGAGCGCCTGGTTTCCGGCAAACATTGCGTTATTCAATACAAAGATGGACGTTATTACTTAACCGATAACAGCACTAATGGTGTGGAATTGGTCAAGGCCGGTGTCCGTTTGCGCAAGGGCAACAGTGAGCCGCTGCAAGACGGCGAAGTTATCCGCATTGGCGATTATGAAATCCAGGCGCGGGTGGATTTCAACCTGCCAGTCTCCGACAGCAATCCGTTCGCTGAGGCGCCCAGCAGCTTCGAAGCCTTGATGGGACATCAGGGTGCCGGCTTGAATACACCTACGCCGATGCCCGTGGCTCCCCCGGCCCATTTCCAGGGCGCCTCGGCCATGGACACCTTGCCCGACCTGTTCGACTTCCTGAGCCCGGGCAGCGTCCCGCCGGCCACCCAGCCTGACCATGTGCCGGCCCAACAGCATGATTTCCGTCCACCGACGCCCATTGCTCCTCCCAGCCCGCCGCCGGTGATCGAGCCTGTGGCGCAGGCCTCGGCCTCGGTGATACCGGAGGACTGGGACCCGTTCAGCGACAAGCCCGCGCCCGTGGCAGTTGCTCCGACTCCTGTCGCTGCGCCACCGGTTGCGCCACCGCCCGTTGTCGAGCGGCCTGTCGTAGAGCCGGTGCCGACACCCCCGCCTCAGGTCCACGCCACCGCCGAACCTGCGCCGCTGCGCGAGGCGCCGGTGACCAGCGTTCAAACCCCGGCCACGCCGCCCAAGCCGCTCGACGCCGCCCAACCCGACCTGTTGCAAGCCTTCCTGCGCGGCGCCGGGCTGGATCAGTTGCGCCTGGACCAGGCCCAGGCCGAGGCGCAAATGGAAAGCATCGGGCGCAGCTATCGGCTGATGGTCGAAGGCTTGATCGATGTCCTGCGTGCCCGCAGCAGCCTCAAGGGCGAGTTCCGCATTCAGCAAACGATGATCCAGCCGGTGGAAAACAACCCGCTGAAGTTCGCCCCCAATGTCGAGGAGGCCATGTTGTTGCTGCTGCGCCATGGCAACCAGGCGTTCATGGCGCCGGATGTGGCGGTGCGTGACAGCTTCGACGACCTGCGCGCTCACCAACTGGCAGTAATGGCCGGCGTGGAAGCGGCCATCAAGCATTTGCTGGCGCGCTTTGAGCCGGCGCAACTGGAAGAGCGCATGGGCAAACCCGCTGGCCTGTCGAGCATTTTCAACGGCTCGCGACAGGCTCAGTACTGGCAGCAATTCACCGAGCTCTACAGCAACATTTCCCGGGAAGCCCAGGAGGATTTCCAGGACCTGTTCGGACGCGAATTCAGTCGCGCCTACGAAGAGCACAGCGCGCGACAGCGCCGCCTATAACACTTTTAAAAGCAATCAACGGATAGCTCAAACGTCATTGAGGACGCAGGATGATTTTCAGGTTTTTACTCGCAGTCGCCACCGTGCTTCTGCTGACGGCATGCGCCAAGGATGCGGCCGATCCACAGTCCGAAGAGGCTGACACCGCCGCCGTCGAACTGCACTTTCACGCCATTGCCGGTCTCAACCCCGGCGCCACCGGCCATCCGGCGCCGGTCCGGGTGCGTATTTTCGAACTGAAAAATGCCGCCACCTTCGCCCGCTCCGATTATTTCGCCCTGGCCGAACGGGCCCAGGCGACCCTCGGTGCCGACCTGATCGATCAGGACGAAGTGCTGGTCCAGCCCGGTCAGCAGTTGAGCCTGCAACGCGATCTCGATCCGGCTACCCGCCATATCGGCGTGCTGGTGGGCTATCGCGAACTGGACCGGTCACTGTGGCGCACGGTGATGAATGTCCCACCGCGCCAATACACCGAATACCAGATCAGCCTCGACGTGCGCGCCGTGCGCAGCGCCGTCGTCGTTCCCCCATCCAGCCCTGCCCAATAAGCAATCGGAGCCCCCATGTCCTGGAACAATCGCGTGGTCTGGTCGGAAGGCATGTTCATTGGAACGCAGCACTTCCAGCAGCATGACCGTTACCTGGAAAACCTCATCGACGCCCGCAGCCGCCCGCTGTCGGCCGGCGCCTGGGGTTTTTCCCAATTGCTGATCGACCAGGGCCTGCTGGCCCAGGGCAAGCTGGCGATCGTTTCGGCGCGGGGCCTGCTGCCGGACGGCACACCGTTCAACATCCCCGAGGATGACTTGGCGCCGCCTGCGCTGAACGTCGATGACAACCTGCGCGATGGTCTGGTGTACCTGGCTTTGCCGCTCAAGCGTGCCGGTGCGCGTGACACCGTTGACGAAGGTGAAGCCCTCGGCGCTGCGCGCTACGTGAGCCAAGTGTGCGAAGTGCGCGACGATAACGCACCGTTCGAGAACCGTGCGCCGGTTGCCTTGGGTTCGCGGGCCTTGCGCCTGTTGACCGCGCAGGACGGCATCAGTGACTACGCCGCCATCGGCCTGGTACGCATCAAGGAGAAACGCGCCGACCGCGCCCTGGTGCTGGACGACAGCTACATCCCGCCGCTGCTGGATGTGGCCGCCTCCAAACCGTTGGCCGCGTTTCGCAGCGAACTGTTGGGGCTGCTCCATCAACGCGGCGAAGCCCTCGCCGGGCGGGTGGTGGCGTCCGGTGCCGGGGGCGCCTCAGAGATCGCCGATTTCATGCTGCTGCAATTGGTCAATCGCGCACAGCCGCTGATCCAGCACCTGAGCCAGTTGAGCCCATTGCACCCCGAACGGTTCTACAGCGAGCTGCTCAGCCTGGCCGGTGAGTTCTCGACCTTCACCGCTTCGGGGCGTCGGCCGCAGGAATATCCGCAATACCAGCATGATGACCTGGCGCTCAGCTACGCGCCGGTCATGCAAGCCCTGCGTGAGGCCCTGTCGATGCTGATCGACAGCAAGGCCACGCCGATTCCGATTGTCGAGAAAGCCTACGGCATCCACGTGGCGATGCTGGCCGACAAAACCCTGCTCGAGAGCGCCAGTTTCATCCTGGTGGTGCGTGCCGATGTCCCGGCCGAAACCCTGCGCGGTCGCTTCGGCCAGCAGAGCAAGGTCGGTTCGGTGGAGCACATTCGCGATCTGGTCAACCTGCAGCTGCCGGGCATCGGCCTGCTGCCGTTGCCGGTGGCGCCACGCCAGCTTCCGTATCACGCCGGCTCCACTTACTACGAACTCGACCGCGGTAGCGATCACTGGCAGCAATTGAGCAACTCCGGCGGGTTCGCGTTCCACATCGCCGGCCAGTTCCCGGGGCTGAATCTGGCTTTCTGGGCGATCCGAGGATAAACCGCGATGAGCAACGACGATCGTACTCAGTTCATGCCGACGCCCGGTGGCCGTGGCGCCGACCCATTCCGCCCGGACTCTGGCCGTCCGGACCCTGGTCGTCCACAGCCGGCGCCCGCACCGCTGTCGATGCCGGCCGCCCCGGTCCTGACCGGCAAGGCCCAAGGCCTCAACCCGCTGGAAAGCGCGGCCGGTCCGCTGCTGGCGCTGTTGACGCGCCTGCGCAACACCATTGCCCATCCGGCTCCGGCCAGCCTGCGGGCGCAACTGTTGGCGTACCTGCGTCAATTCGAGGAGCGCGCCGAAGCCGCCGGCGTGGTGCGCAATGACGTGCTGCTGGCTCGTTACGCCCTGTGCACCGCCCTGGATGAAGCCGTGTTGAGTACCCCCTGGGGCGGCACCAGCGACTGGGGCAAACAGAGCCTGCTGATCACCGTGCACAACGAAGCCTGGGGCGGCGAGAAGGTGTTCCAGCTTCTGGAGCATTGCCTGCAAAGCCCACGGGAGCGCTTGTACCTGCTGGAGCTTCTGTACCTGTGCATGTGCCTGGGTTTCGAAGGGCGCTACCGGGTGATGAACGACGGGCGCAGCCAACTGGAAGCCTTGCGCGAGCGCACCAGCGCGGTGATCCGCAGCGCCCGTGGCGACTACGAGCGTGAGCTGTCGCCGCACTGGCGCGGCGTCACCGTGGCCCGGGATCGGCTGGCGCAATTCATGCCGCCGTGGATCGCCGTGGCCATCGGCGCGGCCTTGTTGCTGGCGCTGCTGTTCGGTCTGCGCATGAAACTGGCTTCCGATGCCGAGCCGGTGTTCAAGAACATCCATGCCCTGGGAGAAATCCCGGTGCAGGCCATCGACCGCCCCGTGGTGCAGCCCAAAGTGATCGAACGACCACGCCTGGCCGGTTTCCTGGCCGATGAAATCCGGGCCGGTCGGGTCGCGGTGGAAGATGCCGTGGATCGCTCGGTGGTGACCATCCGTGGCGATGAACTGTTCGCCTCGGGCAGCGCCAGCATCTCCGATGATCTGGAGCCGCTGATGCTGCGCATCGCCGATGCCATTCGCAAGGTCAAGGGCCAGGTCCTGGTGACCGGCCACAGCGACAATCGCCCGATTGCCACCCTCAGGTTCCCATCCAACTGGGCGTTGTCCGAAGCGCGGGCCAAGTCGGTGCTGCAAATCCTTTCGGCCAAGACCGGCCAGGCCGAGCGCTTCAGCGCCGAAGGCCGCAGCGACACCGAGCCGTTGGCTTCCAACGCCACCGCAGAGGGGCGTGCGCGCAATCGTCGGGTTGAAATCACAGTATTGGCGGAGGGGGTCGAGTGAAGGCGTTTTTCAGTTTTATGATCCGCTGGGTCATCCCGCTGCTGGGGCTGATCGCCCTGAGCCTGATCATCTGGTTCGTCGGCCCGTTGCTGGACTGGCTGGTGCCCGAAGGTCGCCGTTGGGCGTTGATCATTCTGGTGTTCGCGGTGTGGGTCGCCTATCGGGTGTTTCGCATCATCCAGGCGCGCCGGCAGGCCGCCGAAGTCATGCGCAGCCTGGCCGCGCAAACCCCGCCCGACCCTACCAGCATCGCGACGGCCGAAGAACTCGAAACCCTGCGCCAGCGCATGGACGAAGCCTTGGCGCTGTTGAAGAAAGCCAAGCTGGGTGGGGACGAGCGCCGCAACCTCTACGAACTGCCGTGGTACGTGATCATCGGCCCGCCGGGTTCGGGTAAGACCACTGCGCTGGTCAACTCCGGGCTGCATTTCCCGTTGGCCGCGCAACTGGGCGCCGGCGCGGTACGCGGCGTGGGCGGTACGCGCAACTGCGATTGGTGGTTTACTGACCAGGCGGTGCTGCTCGACACCGCTGGCCGCTACACCACTCAGGACAGCGACGCGACCGTCGACAAGGCCGCGTGGCTGGGCTTTCTCGGGCTGCTGAAAAAACAACGCGCCCGTCGCCCGATTGACGGTGCGTTCATTGCCATCAGTCTGTCGGACCTGCTGCTGGGCAGCGACGCCGAGCGCGCGGCTCATGCTGCGGCGATTCGCTTGCGCATCCAGGAGCTGTACACCCAACTGGGCGTACGCTTCCCGATCTACCTGATGCTGACCAAGCTCGACCTGGTGCCCGGGTTCATGGAGTTCTTCGACAGCCTGAGCAAGGAAGAGCGCGCCCAGGTCTGGGGCATGACCTTCGCCCTGGACGATGGCAAGAGCAACGACAGCCCGTTGGCGCATCTGCAAAGCGAATTCGCCGGCCTTGAGCAGCGCCTCAACGACCGCCTGGTGGAACGCTTGCAGCAAGAGCGCGACCCGGCGCGGCGCGACTTGATCTACGGTTTCCCGCAACAGTTCGGCGCGCTGAAAGATTGTCTGCAAAGTTTCCTCGAAGGCGTGTTCAAACCCAATGCCTTCGAAGAGCGTGTGCTGCTGCGCGGGGTGTATTTCACCAGCGGCACCCAGGAAGGCAGCCCGATCGATCGCTTGATCGGCTCCATGGCCCAGAGCATGAATCTGGACCGTCAGCACCTGGCACGCCAGACCGGCACCGGGCGCAGTTACTTCATCGAAAAACTCTTCACCGCCGTGGCGTTCGCCGAGCGTGGGTTGGTGGGCGTCGATCCCAAGGTCGAGCGTCGACGCAAGTGGATCGCCCGGGGCGTATTGGCCTCCACTGTGGCTTTGGTGCTGGTGGTTTCGACGTTGTGGTGGATCAGCTATCGGGCCAACCAGGCGTACATCACCCAGGTCGATCAGAAAGTCGCGCCGCTGGGTCAGGCCGTGCAGAGCCTCAGTCCGGCACAACGCGATGTCCTCGCCGTATTGCCATTGCTCAACGCCGTGAAGCACCTGGCCGACGACGCGCCCGATTGGGCCGAGGGCCTGGGTCTGTATCAGGGCGACATGCTCGAAGCCGAGTCCGGCAGTGTCTATCGCAAGTTGCTGATCGCCGTGTTCGCGCCACGCTTGCTGACACGTATCGAAGAGCAACTGCACAGCGGCGGCAGTTCGGATTTCCTCTATGAAGGATTGAAGGCCTACCTGATGCTCGCTGACAACGAGCACTACGATGCCGACTTCATCAAGGCCTGGGTTGCCCTGGATTGGGACCGCAGCCTGCCGCGTGACCTGCCGGCCGATCAACGTCTGGCCCTGGGCGAGCATTTACAGGCGCTGTTCGAGCGTCGTCCGCCCACCGCCCGCCTGGACCCGCGCTTGATCGAAGACCTGCGCCGGCAATTGCAGCAACTGCCCGTGGCCCAGCGCGTCTATGACCGGGTCAAGCGCCAGAAACTGCCCGAGGGCATCGCCGATTTTCGCCTCAACGAAGCCGCCGGGCGCGACGCTGCGCTGGTGTTCAGCCGCAAGAGCGGCAAACCCTTGGGCGAGCCACTAAGCGGGTTCTTCACGGTCAAGGGCTACCGTCAGGGCTTTTTGCTCACCAGCTTGAACCAGGCTGGAACGCTGGCTGAAGAGCAATGGGTGTTGGGTCGCGACGAGGCCGGGCAGCAGGACGTCGCCAGCCTGGCCGCCGAAGTGCGCCGCCTGTATTTCCAGGACTATCAGCGCCAATGGGACGCCTTGCTGGCCGACATCGACTTTGTGCCGATCACCAGCGTGGCCCAGGCCGCCGATGTCTTGCGGGTCCTGTCCGGGCCAAGTTCGCCGTTGAAAAAACTGCTGGTGGCGGTGGCGAAAGAGACCGACCTGCAACAGGAGGAACGCTTGCTGGCGGCCCAAGGCGAGCAGGTCGAAGGCGGTGTGGACAAGCTCAAGGAGCGCCTGGGCAGCTTGCTCGGCCAGGAGCAAGCGGCGCAAAACGCACCCCAGGCCAGCGTTGATCCGGTCACTGCGCATTTCGCCGAGCTCAACAGCATCGTCAGCAAAAACGAAGGCGAACCGGCGGCTATCGATGGCCTGCTCGCCGACATGAATGCCTTGTACGTGCAGGTCAGCGCCATGGTCGGCGCCAGCGGCGACGCCCTGCTCGGCGAAGCCAAGAACCAGGCCCAGGCTGCTGCCACACGGGTCAGCCTCAACGCCGAACGCCAGCCGCCGCTGGTGCAAGGCCTGGTCAAATCGGTGGTCAACTCCACCACCAATAGCATGATGGGCGGGGTGCGCAATCAACTGAACGCCGCCTGGACCAGCGAAGTGGTGAACATCTACCGCCAGTCCCTGGCCGGTCGTTATCCCATGTCGCCGGGCAGTGCGCGGGACGCAACCCTGGACGACTTCGGTCAGTTCTTCGGCGTCGGCGGGGTGATGGACAACTACTTCCGCAAATACCTGCAGCCCTACGTCGACACCTCGACCCCGGCCTGGCGCTGGCAGCCGGGTGCGGCACAGAAGCTCGGTATCGCCCCTGGCGTGCTGCAAACCTTCCAGCGTGCGGCCACCATCCGCGATGCGTTTTTCCGTTCCGGCGGCACCCAGCCGATGGTGCGCTTCGAGCTCAAGCCGGTGGCGATGGACTCGACCATCACCCAGTTTTTGCTCGACCTCGACGGCCAGCAACTGAGCTACGACCACGGCCCGAGTCGTCCGACCGCCATGCAGTGGCCCAACCCCGGCAGCATCGGCGTGGTACGGATCTCGATCCTGCCGCCCTCGGCCAATGGGCGCTCCGGTATCACTCTGGACGGCCCGTGGGCTTGGTTCCGCCTGTTGGAACAATCGGACCTGACCGCCGGCAACTCGCCGGACCGCTTCAACCTGCGGCTGCGGGTCGACGGCGCCAGCGCCTCTTACGAGCTGCGGGCCAACAGCGCCTTCAACCCGTTCAAGAGCCGCGTGCTCAGCGGCTTCAGCCTGCCGGAGCGTCTATGAGTACACCGGGCTTCTATGGAAAGTTGGCCAGCCGCGGGGACTTCGTCAGCCGGGGCTTGCCCCAGAGTTTTATCGGCCCGTGGGATTCGTGGCTGGCGGCGGGGTTGCTCGCCAGCCAGACCGGCTTGGGCGAGCGTTGGCTGGATGCCTATCTGGTCAGCCCGCTGTGGCGCTTCATGGTCGCGCCCGGGGTCTGTGGGCCCGACGCCGCCGTGGGCGTGGTGATGCCGAGTATCGATCGGGTCGGCCGCTATTTTCCGCTGACCGTCGCGGTGCTGCTGGAGCCCGACGCGGACCCGGCGTCCGTGGTGGGCGGTGCGGACGAGTGGTTTGAGCGGGTGGAGAACCTGTTGCTGAGCACGTTGAGTGTGGAGGCCAGTTTCGAAGCGTTCAACGAACAGTTGGAGACCCTCGGCAGCCCGATGTATCTGCCGCGCACGCCGAGCAGCCGCTTTGCCAGCCTGCATCGCTTCGACGCCACCGACCCGCAGCGGCGCATGAGCGCCCTGGCCGAAGCGGCCTGCGAAGGCGTGAGCGTGTGGTGGGGCCAGGGTTCGGAACGTATCGCGCCCGGTCTGATGCGCTGCCAGGGTTTGCCGGCCGCCGCTGATTTTGCGCAATTTTTGCTCGGCCAAGAAGGTGTTGTGTAGATGCGTCCAAGTGCTGGGAAAGCCTTCAAGTCTGCAAGCAAGAGCCATGTCGGCATGGTTCGCCAGGTCAACGAAGACGCGTGCCTGGAACTGCCGGAAAACGGCCTGTGGGTGGTCGCCGATGGCATGGGTGGGCACGCGGCGGGCGACTACGTCAGCAGCCTGATCGTCGACAGCCTGCGCGGCATTGCCGCGGGCCGCTCGCTGGACGAATACGTCGCCGCGCTGCACAGCGACTTGCTGCGGGTCAACGCCGCCGTGCGTGAAGAAACCGCCAACCGTGGCGTGACCATGATGGGCAGCACTGTGGTGGTGCTGGTTACGCGGGACCTGCGCGGCATGTGCCTGTGGGCCGGTGACAGTCGTTTGTATCGCCTGCGCGACGGCAAGCTCGACAGCATCTCCCGCGATCACAGCTACGTCCAGGACCTGCAGGACAGTGGCCTGCTCAGCGAAGCCGAAGCCCGGGTGCATCCACGGGCCAACATCGTCACCCGTGCCATCGGGGTCGAGGCGCAACTGAATCTGGCGATGGTCGAGTTGCTGCTGGTGCCCGGCGACAGCTACCTGCTGTGCAGCGACGGCCTGACCAAGACCGTCGAGGACGATGAAATCCGTGAAGTCCTGAACCACGATGATCCCGGCGAGATCGCCAGTAGCCTGGTGTCCCTGGGCCTGATGCGTGGCGCGCCGGACAACATCACCGTGGTTGTCGTGAAGGTGCCGTCATGAGCTTGACCTTGAACATTGTCATCCCTGGCTACGACATCGAAGGGCCGATCGGTGAAGGCGCGATGGCCAGCGTCTACCTGGCGACCCAGCGCTCGCTGGAGCGCAAGGTGGCGTTGAAAGTCATGGCGGCCGCGTTGGCTGCCGACCCGACGTTCTGCGAGCGCTTCCTGCGCGAAGGCAAGACCCTGGCGCGTCTGTCCCACCCGCACACGGTCACCATCCATGACATCGGCAACGTCGGTGAGCTGTATTACATGGCCATGGAATACCTGCCCAACGGCACGCTCAAGGAGCGCATCGCCGCCGGCCTGTCGCCGGAGCAGGGCCTGATCTACATCCGCCAGATTGCCTCGGCCCTGGGCTACGCCCATGGCTTGGGCCTGGTGCACCGTGACGTCAAGCCGGCCAACATCCTGTTCCGCGCCGACGGCACGGCGGTGCTCTCGGACTTCGGCATCGCCAAGTCCCTGGACGACCGCACCCAATTCACCCAGGCCGGTTTCGCCGTCGGCACGCCCAGCTACATGAGCCCGGAACAGGCCCGTGGGCAAGACATCGACGGTCGGGCCGACCTGTATGCCCTGGGCGTGGTGCTCTACGAAATCCTTGTCGGCAAACTGCCGTATACCGGCAACGACGCGCTGTCCACGGCCCTGGCGCACCTGACCGAACCGCTGCCGGAGTTGCCGGTGCATCACGGTCATTACCAGGACGTACTGCGCAAACTGCTGGCCAAAGACCCGGCGGAGCGTTTCCCGGATGCAGCGGCTCTCTTGCGGGCGCTGGACAATCTGCCTGAGGAGTCGGCGCAAGCGACGCTGATCCGGCCGTTGCCGCTGCCCGTGTCGACGCCTCCGAGCGGCGCTGACCTGGCTGGATTGACCCCGGTGTCCATCGATATTCCGACAGGGCCGGCACAGCCGCAATCCCAGCCCAAGCCAACCCCGCCGCCGGTGAGCCCAACTCAACGCTCTAGTGTTTCGTCGCAGCCCAAGACCCCGCTATTTGCCCTGGCCGCCGTCGCGGTGGCCGTTGCGCTGGCGTTGGGGGGTGGGGCTTATTGGTGGTTGTCGGGCGATGGCGGAGAAGCCACGAAGCCGCCGATTGTCTCGACGCCGCCGGTAAATCCACCACCGGTGAAAACTCCAGATGTGCCCCCGGCAAAACCGCCTGTGGCAACGCAGGCCGATGGCGGCCAGCGTCCATTGTTGATGGCTGGCAAGAAAACCCTGTTCCAGCGAGTGCTGAGCAAACCGGGCGCCAAGCTCACTGAAGAAGCGGGCGCTGCGCCGGGCAAGGCGTTGCCGGCGTTTTCCGTGCTGTACGTGTATGAGCGTAAAGACCTCGATGGCAGCCCCTGGTTGCGGGTCGGCGCGGCCACGGATGGGCGCAGCGACGGCTGGTTGCCGGCCACGCAGGTCAGTGACTGGAAGCAAAGCCTGGTGCTCAAGTTCACCGAGCGTTCCGGCCGTGCGCCGGTAATGTTCCTGCGCCAGCCCGGCGAAGTGGAAAAGCTGCTGGCCGACCCTTCAGCGGCCAGGAATGTCTTGCTCAAGGCCCAGCAGAACCGTGAAGACAATCAGCAAGTGCTGGCCCTGGAACCGGCCGCCAGCGCCGTGCCGCAGAATCAGTTCTACCTGTTGCCGATCTTCGATTCCCGCGAAAGCTTCGATGAGACCGGCCAACCGGTGCAGCTGCTGAACGTGGCGTCCATCGACCCCGGCAACACGCCGAAGGCTACCCCAAACACGCCCATCAGCACCGCCAACGCCGACGCGTTCCGTACCGCCGTGGTGCTGGTGGTGGACACCACCGTGTCGATGCAGCCGTACATCGATCAGGTTCGCGACGTGGTCCACGAACTGCAAAGCCGCATCGCCGAGCGTGGCGAGCTGGACAGTGTCAGCTTCGGCATGGTGGGTTTTCGCAGCAGCACCCAGAAAACCCCCGGCCTGGAATACGTCGCCAAGACCCTGATCACCTTGGAGCAGGGCCGCGACCCGCAACGCTTCATGGAGATGGCACGACAGGTCAAGGCGTCCACGGTGTCGAGCCATTCGTTCAATGAGGATGCGTTTGCCGGTGTCATGGAAGCGGTGGAGGGCATGGACTGGTCCGGTTATGGCGGGCGCCTGATCCTGTTGGTCACCGATGCCGGCGCCCTGCGCAAGAACGATCCGTTTGCCGCCACGCAAATGAACGAAGCCGAAGTGAGACAAGCGGCGCTGGGCAAACAGATCAAGATCTACGCCCTGCACTTGCTCAGCGACGCCGGCAAGAAAACCCACGGCGGTGCGCAGAGCCAATATCGCACCCTGACCGCTGACGCCAACCCGCAGATCGGTGACCTGTACATTCCGGTGCCGGGCGCCGATGTGCGTAAGTTGGGTGAGCGCGTCGACGAGATCGGCTCGGTGTTCGCCGACTTGGTGCATCAGGTGCGCAGCAACAAGCCGCAAAGCGTACCGCAGTTGGGCGCGGCGCCGAGCCTGAGCGATAAATCGGCGGCGGTGGGCTACGCGATGCACATGGACTTTTTGGGGCGCAAATCTGCCAGCCAGGCCCCGCAACTGGTCAGCGCCTGGACCGCCGACCGTGACCTGACCAACCCGGCGCTGCCGGCGTTCCAGGTGTGTGTGATGCTGACCAAACTGCAACTCAACGACTTGCAGCAGTCGCTGAAGCTGATCGTCGATGCGGCGCGCAAGACCCAGACTTCGCCCAAGGATTTCTTCCAGGAAATCGCCAGCGCCAGTGCCTACATGAGCCGCGATCCTTCGGCGTTGCGCAAGGGCGGCAACCTGGCTGACGGTGGGATTCTCGGCGAGTACCTCGAAGGGCTGCCTTACCGCAGCAAGTCGCTGAACATGACCCAGGATTTGTGGCTGTCCCTGAGCGTGGCCGAGCAGGAAGATTTCATCGACGAGCTGGATTCGAAAATCCGCCTCTACGAGACCTTCCACAACGATCTGGCCAACTGGGTGCGGTTCGGCGATGCCGAGCCGGGCGATGCCCTGTACCGCGTTCCGTTGTCGACGCTGCCGTGATGCTGAATATGAGCGCCGTACACAAAAGCCGGGGCGCCGGCAGCCAGCGCTACAGCCTGGTAATTCCACGGCTGCAATTGCGTGCCGGCGAACAACTGGCGGTGGTCGGCCCCAGCGGTTGCGGCAAGAGCACCTTGCTGGATCTGCTGGCCTTGGTGCTGGCGCCGGATCAGGCCGGGCAGTTTGACTTCACACCGGCCAACACGCCGTTGGACATCGCCGCGCTGTGGCGTGCGGGGCAGCAGGGCGCCTTGGCGGACCTGCGCAGCCGGCATTTGGGTTATGTGCTGCAAACCGGTGGTTTGCTGGGTTTTCTGGACGTGCGCGGCAACATCGAGTTGTCGCGCAAACTGCTTGGCATGGCGGATGACGGCAGCGTCACGCGCCTGGTCGGTCAACTGGACATCGCCGACCAACTGGGCAAGAAGCCGGCGGATTTGTCCGTCGGCCAGCGCCAGCGGGTCAGTTGCGCCCGCGCCTTGGCGCATGGGCCGCGCCTGTTGCTGGCGGATGAACCCACCGCAGCCCTCGATCCACTGAACGCTGAGCGGGTCATGCAGTTGCTGGTGGCCCAGGCCCGCGATCACGGTGTGTGTTGTGTGGTCGCCACCCACGATGAGTCACTGGCCCGCGCCAGCGGTTTGCAGGTGCGGCGCATCAGTTGTCGTCGCGACGCCGATGGTGGCGTCACCGCAACCCTCGGGGAGGCTTGCTGATGCGCGGCGCGCTGGTGGCTTCCCTGGCCTGGCAGGATTACCGCAACGATGCCTGGCTGTCGGCCTGTTCGGTGCTGGCGCTGGTGGCGGTGGTCGCGCCGTTGCTGGTGTTGTTCGGCCTGAAATTCGGTCTGGTCAGCAGCCTCACCGAGCGCCTCGAGAATGACCCGGCTACCCGGGAAATCATCCCGCTGGGCGGCGGCCGGTTCAGCGCTGAGTTCGTCGAGCAATTGGGCCGGCGCAACGACGTGGCGTTTGCCCTGGCCCGCACGCGGCAGATTGCGGCCACTGCGGATTTGAGCCGCGAGGCTGAGCCCGTCACCGTCGAGATGATCCCCACGGCGGCCAATGATCCTTTGTTTGAGCGCCTGCCGGTGCCGCAAGGCCTGGATCAAGTGGTGCTCAGCCACACCGCCGCCGAAAAACTCGGCGCCAGGGCCGGTGATTGGCTGCAGGCCAGTTTCGGTCGGCAGGTGGCCGGTCGTAGCGAGGCGCAGCGCACGCGCGTGCAGGTGTTGCACGTACTGCCGCTGCAAGCCTTTGCCCGGGATGGTTTGTTCGCGCCGCTGGCGCTGCTGGAAGCGGCCGAGGATTACCGCGACGGTCGCGCCGTGCCCGCGTTCGGCTGGCCGGGCGACGCGGTGGGGCAGAGCGCGCAGCGGGTCTACCCGGCGTTTCGCCTGTACGCCCGCAGCCTGGGTGATGTGGAGCCGCTGCGCGAGTATTTCGCGGCACAGAACCTGTTGGTGTCTACCCAGGCCCAGACCATCGCACAGGTGCAATCGCTGAGCCGCAATCTGTCGATCGTGTTCTGGATCATCGCCGGGTTGGCGTTGGCGGGAGCGTTCGCGGCGATTTTTGCCGGTGCCCTGGCGGCGGTCGAGCGTAAGCGCCGGGAACTGTCGGTGTTGCGCCTGCTGGGGGTTTCTACGGCGGCGCTGTTGTTGTTCGTGGTGTTGCAGGCGCTCTACAGCGCCGCACTGGCGGCCTTGTTGAGTGCCGGGCTGTATGGCCTGGCGCAGTCGGGCCTCAATTATTTATTTGCGCAGTTGCCGGGCGAGTACGCCAGCCATCTGTTGCCGCGTCACTACACCTTGGCCCTGGTGGCCGTGCTCGGCGTCAGCGCCGTGGCGGCGGCCTGTGGTGGCTGGCGGGTGGCGCGCATCCAGGCGTGTGAAGGAATTCGCGATGTATAAGTTATTGGGCGCCGCCGTGGCGCTGAGCCTGGCCGGTTTAACCTGGGCCGATGAAAGCACCGACAAACTGGACAACCCCAAACCGCTGCCCGGTGACGTCAGCCTGCCGCTGCCGTGCGAAGGGCAAATGGTGTTCCGTTACGTCTACATCCTCGCCCAAGGCACCCTGGATGATCGGGAGATCAGCCTTGGCTACCCGTTCAGCGAGGGCGAGGCCGGCTATAAGCAGTCGTTCATTTCCGGTTATCGTCGGGACTTCATCAACGGCCAGTTCACCCTCAAGGACCTGCCCAAGGACTGGAACAAAACCATCGCGCCGTTGATGCCCAAGGCTGACGCCAAGACCCCGCTCAAACCGATGCTGTACTTCATCGGTAAATACGAGGTCACCGCTCGCCAATACGCCCAGGTCATGGCCCAGGCGCAGTCGTTGGCCAGCGACGAACCCGCGCCGGCCTGCGAGACCCTCAAAACCGAGCTGCCCCAAGGCATGGCCGGGCGTTTGCCCAAGGTAAAACTGTCCAAGTTCGAGGCCGAACGTTTTGCGGCGGTGTACAGCGCCTGGCTGATGAAATACCACAAGGATCTGCTGCCGGTGAGCGGTCGCGGCACCTCCGCCGAAGACGGCGGCCTGGGCTTCGTGCGTTTGCCCACCGAAGTCGAGTGGGAATTCGCCGCCCGTGGCGGGCAAGCTGTCAGCCGCCAGGACCTGGAGGGGCGCTTGTTTCCCCGGCGCCTGGAAGGCAGTGAAAGCGACGGGCCACTGGCCGACTGGGCGGTGTTCAATCAGGTCGCTGGCGGCACCGGCCAGGCGGCGCGGCTGATGCCCGTCGGCATCAAACTGCCGAACCCCATCGGCTTGTTCGACGTGATCGGCAACGCCGCCGAGATGGTTCAGGAGTCCTTCCAACTGGTGCATGCCGGTCGCCGCCAGGGCGCCTACGGTGGCTTCGTGGTCAAGGGCGGCAACTACCTGGAAGGCGAAGGCACGCTGTTCACCGGGATGCGCCGCGAGTATCCGTTGTTCGCCGCCGACGGCACCGAGCAAAGCAACGAAACCACCGGGTTCCGCGTGGCGGTCGGAGCGCTGTCGGCTCCGCGCTCACGTTACAAAGAGCTGTTCGCTCAATGGGAGAAAGAAGGCCGCCTCGCATCCCTGACCGATGCCATCGATGAAGCCGAAGACCCGACCAAGCGCCTGGACAGCATCATCGCCGCCAGTGTCGACCCACGCCTGCAGGCCGAGCTGGGGCTGGTCAACGAAGAGCTCAAGCGCAACGTCTCGCTCATCGCCCAGCAGCGCGAGGAAGCGGCAGGCAACCTGATCCAGTCGGCGGCCCTGGTGGTCGAGACCATCAATAACTACAACATTCGCCTGACCAATTTGCAGAACAGTCGCCAGCAGGCCTTGGACGCCAAGGACGAGGCCAGCGCCAAGCTGTTCGCCACGGCCATCAACAACGGCCGCAGCGCGCTCGATGGCGCCGTGGCGATTTACATCGACAACCTGGCCACCGGCACGCGTTACACCGATGCCGTGATCCAGGCGCAGTTTCAACGCATCAAGGAGGAATTGGAGCGCAAGCCGGTGCTGGGCAAGAGCCTGGTGGCGCGCGCAACGTTATTCGTTCGCCATGTCGGTCAGTATCGTCAGCAAAAACGAGCCGACCCGGCGGCGATATTGAAGGAACTGCTCGCATCGAGCAGTCAGCGGTCTTGATCGTTGATTGTCAGCGAGCTTGGAAGGGACTCAGACGGCGGTGGGCCGTGCTGAGCTGGTCAACACTTAAAAAGAGAACACAATCATGCTTTTCTCCCGTAAACCTTTTGCTTCGGTTTCCAAGCGTCACCTGCTGATGGTCGCTGTCGGCTTCAGCACCGTACTGACCGGCTGCGCTACGTCGCCGACTTCCAAGGTCGCGTCGAGCACCAAGGTCGAGTACTACCCTAACTGCTACGAGCCGGTGCAGCACTTGCGCTCCACCGAGGGGAACATGACCAAATCGGTACTCACCGGCGCAGCCGTCGGTGCGGTCGGTGGTGCCCTGTTGGGTGCGCTGACCGATTCGGAAAACCGTGGCCGCAACGCCGCCATCGGTGCCGCCGGTGGTGCCTTGGCCGGTGGCGCAACCGGTTACTACACCGAGCGTCAGAAGCAGATCGCCGATGACAACCAGCGCATCGCCTCCTACGCCGCTGACGTCAACAAAAGCGCCGCCGATATCGATCGCAGCACCGCGTACGCCAAGGCTTCGCAGCAGTGCTACCAGAGCGCGTTCACCAAGCTGGTGGCCGACCGCAAGGCCAAGACCGTCAACGAAACTGAAGGCCGCAAGCGCCTGGCAGAAATCGTCTCCGGCCTGAAAGAGTCCAACGACCTGATCGTCGCGGTCAACGGCAAAGCCGCCGAAGACCTGAACAACTACACCCAGGCCTATGAAAAAGACCTGCAGCAAGTGGGTGTGCAGCGTACTGACGTGGTGACCGTGGCGACCGCCGAAACCAAGCCGGTTGTGGCTTCGACCAAGACCAAAAAAGCTGTGAAACCGGCGAAAAAACCGGTGTTGCCAACCGTGCCGAAAGAAGCGGTAACCACCGAGAAAACCCTGCAGACCGCCAAGGCCAAGCAGGATGAAAGCAAGCAGGTTGCCAGCGCCGGCACCAGCCAGGTCAACAGCATGTGCAAAAACCCGGACCTGGGTGACTGGGCACCGGTGCCTTGCCCGAATGTTTGATTGACTGTTGCTGATCATTCCCTCGAGGGAGTGATCAGCGCACAAAAACCTGTGGGAGCGAGGCTGCTCGCGATAGCGGTGGTTCAGTTGACATCAATGTTGACTGATACGCCGCCATCGCGAGCAGGCTCGCTCCCACATTTGTTTTGTGTTGGTTTGAATATCCGCGACTGCTCTCAATCCCCTGTGGGAGCAAAGCTTGCTCGCGAGGCGGCCTTACAGCCGACCCGGCTCTCCCGGTTGTACGTCGATCAAACTGTGGGAGCGAGCCTGCTCGCGATGGCGGCCTGATAGCCGGCCAGGATTTGGTTGACTGGGTACATATCCGTTGCTGCGGTAACGGCGGCTTATGGTTCCGCCCTTACGGCGGGTCACTTTTGGCAAACGCCCCAAAAGTAACCAAAAGGTCTT
>NZ_JAKUDH010000003.1:0-355881 GCF_031570495.1 Pseudomonas sp. JL2 | reverse complement strand
ATCTGGCGGTGCAGGCCATACCCGAGGCCAGTCTTGGCATGCCGCTGATTCCGCAGGCGGCACAAAGCGGCATTGGCAGTGTGCTCGATCTGGGTAGCTTTACCGGCGATGCCCGCGTTACCGTCGCGCCGTGGCCGTTAATCGCGGCGGGGCAGCGTGTGTGGTTGCGTGTTGAAGGTACTGCGCAGAATGGTTCGGACTATACGATTACGCTTTACACCAGCTCAGCGGTTATTTCAAGCGAAGTAACGGCCGGCCTCTCTAAAGCGCTGTTGCGCAGCGAGCTAGAAAAGCTGCGCGATGGCTCTGAGCTCAAGGTGGTGCTGGAGGTTACTTTCGATCGCAGCAGCAACCAGAGCGAGGCTGTTGCTTTTCCATTGCGGACCTATGTCGTCAAGGCCCTCCCCGAGACACTGCCTCCACCCGGCGTAGAGGGTGTACCCGAGGGCGGTGTGCTCGACCCCTCCCAAGCGCAAATCTGGACTCGTGTTCCCGGCGATGCGCTGCTGGTCGGCGACCTAGTCGTGGTGATCTGGACAGATAAAAACGGTGTCGTTGCCGAATACCGCTCTCCAGCCAAACCCTATACAACGGGAGATATTTCCAATAACTACTTACGCTTCCCGATTCCTTCGGCTGACGTCCAACGATTCGTGGGTACGGATGTCCGCGTGACCTACCTGCGTGATCGCAATGGAAATATCACCGGGCCGTCTCAAGCATTCAATATGAGCGTAGGCATCCCTGTGCCCCTGGCGTTCCCCTCCTTCACCAATGAGCCCTATCGCACTGTACCTGGGGGACAACTCAAGGACATCATTCTGCTGCTCAGCCGCGAAGGTGGCGCTCCCGTCCCAAACGGCAAAGTCACTCTGACCCTTCCGAGCGGCTTCACTTATGCCGACGGCGCCAGTGGTCCGCGTGAATTCACAACCGGCACGGACGGCACCGCCACAGTCAGCGGCGTGAAAGGCCATACCATTCCAAACGTATACAGCTTGATTGCCACCAGTGGCTCTCAGTCCGCCACGGCATCGGTGACTATTGCGGCACTGGAGCTCATAGACAGTATTGCGGTCAGTAGCCCAATGGGAGTAGCTGTTCGCCCTGACGGCGCCTACCTATATGTATGCAATTATGATCTAAAGCAAACGGTCTCGGTGATTGATGCGGCAACCGGTAGGATGGAAGTACCTATTTGGTCAGGACTCCGTCCAGTGCAAATTGCTGTCAGTCCGGACGGCAGTCGCGGTTACTTCAGCGCTACCACACATCACCTCGTTGTTGTGTTTGACATGATAGCGAATCGGATGATTGACACCGTGGTTGTATCTGAGTCATACGGAATTGCGGTCAACTCGAACAGCTCCCGCGTTTATGCCTGCAGAGGGTCGGGTTCTCATGTTAATGCTGTCGTGGTGATTGACGCGGCGACGACAACAATAGCGGCGGTCATTCCGATGCCAGCATTACCCCGTAGAATTGCCATCAGCCAAGTGGGCAACTTTGGGTATGTCTGTAGCCAGCAAAACAGTACTGTCGTGGTGATTGACACGACAACCAATAGCATATTGACAAATATTCAAGTAGGGAATAACCCAAAAGGGGTTGCCATTAGCCCGGACGGTAGGCGCGCCTATATCTGCAACACTGATAGCCACACAGTCTCAGTAATTGAAACTGCGACACATAGAGTGCTGGTCAACATCCCTGTTGGCAACAGCCCAAATGAAGTGGCCGTCAGCCCTGACAATACCCGCGCTTATGTGTGCGGTGTGGGGAATGCCAGCGGCACGATTTGGGTAATCGATACCGCCACGAACGAGGTATTGACGAGCACTTTGTTAGAGGCGGAACCCACCGGAATTGCGGTCAGCCCAAACGGTACACGGGTTTATGTCAGCCTTTTCAGTAGCAATAAGCTTTTGGTGCTCGCGGCCGGCTAATATACGGATATCAGACGTCGCCGCGAGCAGGGAAGGGTGCGCACTCATTTTCGCGGCTACACTGCCTTGCGCCATTACCTACGACTGCACCAGCATTCTCTCGCTTGTGAGTATTGGTTTTCACACAGTCTGGTTGTGCTTCCCTCCCTCTACCAGCCCAACCTCATGATCTTGAAAGCTCTCACAAGTGCCCATGCCGCAGGCCTTTGGGAGCGACCTGGGATACCGAAGAAGCCCAGGCACGGTCTTTAGCGACTGATAGACCGGGCGGTGATGGGTTTTTGTTGTTTGCTCCATGCACTGCGGACGCTACTAACAATCATAGAAACAAGAACTCGTCTACTGTCAAACCTGACAGCAGACAGCCCCGATCTTTCCCCTTAAAATCAGTATCTCCTTGATGGTTGAGAAAAGCTGTTCGCACTCGGTAGTACCGATTAAGGCCAGGGAAACTCTACTAAAAAACGATCGCAAGAGGTAGCTTGTCATGGCCAAGCCATTTCGCATTGTAGTTGACTTTAACGTTTCTGATTATCCTGACCAAGCGCAGGTCTATATCCCGCCCGATGAAAATTACCGTGAACTACTGCTCGGCGCCCAAGTTGGTGACGTGATTGACTTTATGCAGGGAGACAAGAGACTTTCTGGAAAGGTAGCGGCACGAGGTTTTGCTTCTAGATCATATGAAGATCCGGATGATTCAGACTGGATGTTCCAAATCGTCCTAAGCCGCTTCTAAATCCGAGGAAAATTTTTGCCCGTTAACTTCGCAGGCAAACTATTAACACGGCCTACCTGCAAACGAAGGAAGCAACAACCCACGACTACAAGGTCATTTTTCATGGAGCAAGGATGACCACTAACCTGCGTGCAGTCGCCACCATTTTCTGTCTAGCGACAGGCCTTGGTGGCTCCACCCCATAGGAGCATCACCATGTTCAAAGCAACCCCCAACCCACTGAACACCGATCCGCCCCCCCACACAAAACCGCCGCCACTAAAAAAATCGACGAAGCCGCCGAGTGCGCCCTCGACCACCCCCGCTGGGCTGCGAAGCGGCCCTCAAACCAGGCGCCACGATGCAACGGGTAGGCCGTGCCAACCGGTTTGCGACTGCTGCGCAGTCGAGCGGGGATAAATCCCCTCGCCACAATGAACCCGAGTTTCCTGGCGACCTGACTAGACCGTGATGCCATGCTGGCCGAGAAACGCGACAAACGCTTCTTCATCCAACACCTTGAGCCCCAGCTCATTGGGCTTGCTCAGCTTCGACCCCGCCCCCAGCCCGGCCACCTTGGTCCCCAGACTCTCCAGCTTGTCCTTGGCGACATCGATAAATCATCTCGCAACGGAAAAACGCTAGGGCATCTGCAATATGCAAACTTGGCTCATCTCCCGATCGTAGAAGGCGAGTTTTGTCATATAGCTCAGTGAAACGACCTCCAATTTTATGAGCTTGAAAGCACGCGAAAAATGGAGTGGCGCAGAATGGTGAGCGCCCTGCAGGAGAGTACGGGGTGGTGGAGCAGGAGCGCAAGATCTCCGGACTCGCGCTCCTTTACGACGCTGGAGAATGATTCTATAAATAAGCCGCATGCCGACAACTTGGAGCCCATGGCATTTAAGCAAGTTTCTTTTGTATCCTTTCAATATCAGCCGGAACTCCGCTTTGCACCATAGAGAGAGATAGCACCCACGACTGATCAGCAGTATCTATGTAATATTTACCGGTTACGGTTCCGAAATATATCTCTCCATTGACTGCAACAAGAATATTTTCGCCGTTCTGCGCAGCTATAAGAATCTCGCGGTGTGGAGAATCATGAGGGATCCAAGCGTGTGGCCCACCTACAATATTAATATCAATTTCCAGTGGAGCTGGCATATTAACACCTCTTCTTGATGTCAATTATTTAAGAAGGCTTTCTCTGTTTGAGAAAGATTTTTTAGCCTTGATCGATACTTCTGAGCGATCGCCGTCTGCCTCATCAACTCAAGGTCGTACCAATTGTATTTTTTAAAATGTGCCGAATCTACTGTCAGACTTAACAGTAGATTTGTCATGGCTTTTATGCATTCGAAAATAAGGGGGCACATTTATTTACCAGAGATACATCCTATGAGAGCGAGGAAACTCGCTTTCATAGCCCCGATTTTGCCGAAACTGCACCCCACCACATCCTTCACCCTCGGGCTACGCCGCCTTACGCCACTGCCTACAGCTGCGCCAGAATCGCCGGCTTATAAGCCTATGGCCCGGGCCTTATCGTTTCCAGGTCGCTGACAAATCAGAGATCGGGTTTAGCGACCCGGATCATTGTAGTTGTATAAGAGGTCCATGCTTCGTTGCAGGTCTAACTGCAAGGATGCTGTGGCGGCTGTATGTGGGAAACCTTCGGCTCTGCCGGGTGCCTATGACCAGCTCGCTAAACGTATGGAGCCGCCGCCATTTCTGTTTAGCGACAGGTCTTGGTGGCTCCATCACATAGCAGCATCACCATGTTCAAAGCACCGCCCGACTCGAGGCTGATCCTGCACCCGGTCAACTCTTCACCGTCGTTAACAGCATCGACACCAAATGCCTGCTCGCCAACCTCAACGAAACCCTGTGGCGAGGGGATTTATCCCCGCTGGGCTGCGAAGCGGCTCTCAAACCAGGCACAGGATGCAATAGGTAGGCTGTGCCAGCCGGTTTGCGACTGTTGCGAGCGGGGATAAATCCCCTCGCCACAATGAATCCGAGTTTCCTGGCGACCTGACTAGACCGTGATGCCATGCTGGCCGAGAAACGCGACAAACGCTTCTTCATCCAGCACTTTCAGCCCCAGCTCATTGGCCTTGGTCAGCTTCGACCCCGCCCCCGGCCCGGCCACGACGCAATGGGTTTTCGCCGACACGGAACCGGCCACCTTGGCCCCCAGGCTTTCCAGTTTGTCCTTGGCGACATCGCGGCTCATCAACTCCAGCGATCCGGTCAGCACCCAGGTGTGCCCGGCTTCGGGCAGGCCTTCGACGACTTTCTTCTCGCTCTGCCAATGCATGCCGAAGTCCCGCAGCTGTTGTTCCGCAGCCTGGGCCTGCTGGCGATTGGCGGCGACAGTGAAGAACTCGCGCACGGCGTTGGCCTGTTTTTCCGGCAGGGCCTGGCGCATGTCCAGCCAGTCGGCGTTCATCACCGCTTCGAGCGAGCCGAACTTGTCCGCCAGTTTCTGTGCCCCGCCCGGCCCGACCGAGGGAATGTTCAGCTTGTCCAGGAAACCGCCCAGGGTGGTGCTGGCGGAGAACTCGGCGCCCAGTTCGCCCTGGTCCTGGATATCCAGGCCATGGCGCAGCAAGCCCTCGATCACCTGGCGGTTGTGCGAGTCTTCGAAGAAGCTGTGGATCTCGTGGGCCACTTCCAGGCCGACGTCCGGCAAGTACGTGAGCACTTGCGGCAAGGCCGCTTGCACACGCTCCAGTGAGCCGAGGGAGCGGGCCAGGACCTTGGCGGTTTCCTCGCCCACGTCCGGGATGCCGAGGGCGTAGATGAAGCGCGCCAGGCTCGGTTTCTTGCTGTCGACGATGGCCGCCAACAGGTTCTTGCTCGACAGTTCGGCGAAGCCTTCCAGGTCGACCACTTGCTCGAAGGTCAGGGCATACAGATCCGCAGGCGAGCCCACCAGCCCCTCGTCCACCAACTGTTCGACGCTCTTCTCGCCCAGGCCTTCGATGTCCATGGCCCGGCGCGACACGAAATGAATGATTGCCTGCTTGAGCTGCGCACCACAGGCCAGACGACCGACGCAGCGGTACACCGCGCCTTCGCTGATGGTTTCGCGGCCCTTGCTGCGCTTGATCAGTTGCGTGCGTTCCACATGGGAGCCACACACTGGGCACTGTTGCGGGACTTCAACGGGACGGGCGTTTTCCGGGCGGCGCTCGGTGACCACTTGCACCACTTGCGGGATCACGTCACCGGCGCGGCGGATAATCACCGTGTCGCCGATCATCAGGCCCAGGCGCGCCACTTCGTCCATGTTGTGCAGCGTGGCGTTGGCCACGGTCACGCCTGCCACCTTGACCGGCTTGAGTCGCGCCACGGGTGTCACGGCCCCGGTGCGGCCGACCTGGAACTCGACGTCCAACAGCTCGGTGAGTTCTTCGCTGGCCGGGAATTTATGGGCGATGGCCCAGCGCGGTTCCCGGGCGCGGAAACCCAGTTCGCGCTGGGAGGCGATGCTGTTGACCTTGAACACCACGCCATCGATTTCGTATGGCAACGCGTTGCGCCGTTCGCCAATGTCGCGGTAGTAATCCAGGCACTCGTCGATGCCGTGAGCCAGTTTCAGTTCGCGGCTGATGGGCAGACCCCAGGCCTTGAGCTGCTTGAGATTGCCGATGTGGGTGTCGGCAATGTCCGCCGTCACCTGGCCGATGCCGTAACAGCAAAATTCCAGCGGACGATTGGCAGTGATCTTCGAGTCCAACTGGCGCAGGCTGCCCGCGGCCGCGTTGCGCGGGTTGGCGAAGGTCTTGCCGCCCGCCTCCAGTTGCGTGGCGTTGAGACGCTCGAAGCCGGCCTTGGACATGTACACCTCGCCGCGCACTTCCAGCACCGGCGGCCAGCCACTGCCCTGCAGCTTGAGGGGGATGTTGCGCACCGTGCGCACGTTGACGCTGATGTCTTCGCCGGTGGTGCCGTCGCCGCGCGTGGCGCCGCGCACCAGCAGGCCGTCCTGGTACAGCAGGCTGACCGCCAAGCCGTCGAGCTTCGGCTCACAGCTGTACTCCACCGCCGCGCCACCGCCCAGCAAGTCGCCCATGGGCAGGTCGAGGCCTTCGGTCACCCGGCGGTCGAATTCACGCATGGTGGTTTCGTCGAAGGCATTGCCCAGGCTGAGCATCGGGATTTCGTGGCGGACCTGGCTGAAGGCCGACAGTGCAACACTGCCGACACGCTGGGTCGGGGAGTCGCTGGTCACCAGCTCCGGATGCTGCTCTTCCAGGGCCTTGAGCTCATGGAACAGGCGGTCGTACTCAGCGTCCGGGATGCTCGGTTCGTCGAGGACGTGGTAGCGGTAGTTGTGCTGATCCAGCTCGGTACGCAGCTGTTGGATGCGGGTTTGGACGGCAGTCATGGATGTTCTCTCATAAAGCAAAAGAGCAGCCTAGGCTGCTCAATTTTCTCAAAACATGGGGGGTGCTTCGCACCCCAGCGGGAGCAAGCTCCCTCGCCACAGCAAGCTCCCTCGCCACAAAAGCTCTCCTGCCGCAAGAAGCTCTCTGGCCAGGGAGAGCCTGTGTCATCGTTCAGCGCTTCTGGGTCAGCGCCCGGCGTTCGAATTCGACGATGCGCTGGCGGTAGTGTTCGATGGTCTGGGCGGTCAGCACGCTGCGCTGGTCGTCCTTCAGCTCGCCGTTGAGTTCCTGGGACAGCTTGCGCGCCGCGGCCACCATCACGTCAAAGGCCTGCTTGGGGTGACGCGGGCCGGGCAGGCCGAGGAAGAAGCTCACCGCCGGGGTGCTGAAATGGTCGATGTCGTCCAGGTCGAACACGCCTGGCTTGACCGCGTTGGCCATGGAGAACAGCACCTCGCCGTTGCCGGCCATGCTTTCATGGCGGTGGAAAATGTCCATCTCGCCAAAACGCAGGCCGCTCTCCAGGATGTTCTGCAACAGCGCCGGGCCCTTGAAGCCGGCCGGGTCGCGGCAGATCACGCTGATCACCAGCACTTCCTCGGCCTGGGCCTGGTCCTTGTCGCCGCGCACGGGTTTATTCTCGTCCGGGAAGTCGTCGTCGCGGCTGCTGAAGCTCGGGCCGCCGTCCAGGTCAAGATTGAGGTTCAGGTCGCCCTGGGACGGTTCGCTGTTGCGCTTGCCGCGCTTGGAACCCGTTTCCCGTGGCTCGCGCACTGGCGCGCTCATCGACGGCAGGTCATGCTCATCCAGTTGCGGCTCCTTATGGGTATCCAGCACCCGGGGCGGGCCCAACAGCTCGGCATTGCCATCGTCATCCGGCAGGTTCGACAGGCTGCGGTCGAGACGAAACTTGAGTTTCCCCTTGCCGCCGCGCATGCGGCGCCAGCCGTCGAAAAGAATACCGGCAATGACAATAATGCCGATGACGATCAGCCACTCGCGCAGACCGATTTCCATGTAATCCCGTGCCTCTATAAAAATGCTGAAAAATAAGGGGCTTAGCTATGTGCAAACCGCTTTAAAACGTGGCGCCAACTCTATGTTCTGAATGGCGTTTTGCCCACGCATACGAAAAATTGACATTAAACTAGCACGACCAAAGATAACTTTACACCGTCTGTCGCATAGGCTTGCGCCATTCTGTGAATTGAACGACAAGCCCAGGGCTCAAAAAAATCCTACAGCATCCTAAATAGATGCCCTACAAGCAGTGTTTCACGCGTCCACCATCGCCATCGCCTCCTCCACATCCACCGCCACCAGACGCGAGCAACCCGGCTCATGCATGGTCACGCCCATCAACTGGTCGGCCATTTCCATGGCGATCTTGTTGTGGGTGATGTAGATGAACTGCACAGTCTCAGACATCTCTTTTACCAGCCGCGCATAACGCCCCACGTTGGCGTCGTCCAGCGGCGCGTCCACCTCATCGAGCATGCAGAACGGCGCCGGGTTCAATTTGAAAATGGCAAAAACCAGGGCCAATGCCGTCAGCGCTTTTTCACCCCCGGAGAGCAAATGGATGGTGCTGTTCTTCTTGCCCGGGGGACGCGCCATGATGGTCACCCCTGTATCGAGTAAATCTTCGCCCGTCAGTTCCAAGTAAGCGCTGCCGCCACCGAAAACTTTCGGGAAAAGTGCCTGCAAACCGCCGTTGATCTGATCAAAGGTATCCTTGAAGCGATTACGGGTTTCCTTGTCGATCTTGCGGATGACGTTTTCCAGGGTCTGCAACGCTTCCACCAGATCGTCGTTCTGGGCATCCAGATAGCGCTTGCGCTCGGACTGCTGCTGGTACTCGTCGATGGCCGCCAGGTTGATAGCGCCCAGACGCTGAATGCGCGCGGCGATGCGTTCCAGCTCTTCTTCGGCGTCTTTCTCGTTGGCCCCGGCCACCAACGTGGCGAGCACGCCGTCGAGGTCGTAGCCGTCTTCCAGCAATTGGTCCTGCAAGGCTTTGCGGCGCACCGTCAGGGCCTGCCATTCCATGCGTTGCTGTTCCATCTGGCTGCGGATCAGCTGGGATTGCTGTTCGGCCTGGCTACGACGCTTTTCGGCGTCGCGCAGTTCGCGGTCGGCATCTTCCAGGGCAATTTGCGCAGTCTTGAGTTCTTCATCAACGCTCATGCGTTTGTCGAGCAACTCTTCGAGTTTGAGGCGCAACTCTTCCAGCGGCGCTTCGCCCTCCTCCAGGTTCAGGCTCAATTGCTCGCGTTTTTCGGTCAGGCGTTCGGACTGCATTTCCAGCCGCTCCAACGCCTGGCGCGTGGAATCGTACTGGGCCTTGAGCGAGCCCAGGCGCACCGCCAACTGATGGGCGTGATCCTTATGCTGGCGGGCATCCTGGCGCACCCGGTCGAGGCGTTCGCGCAGACTGTCGCGCTGAGCCAGCAGCAACTCGCGCTGCTCGGTGTCCACGGCCATGGCATCGAGGGCTTCCTGCAGTTGCAGGCGCGCTTCACCGATCTGCTCATGCTCCAGCGCCCGTTGCTCGCCCAGCTCGGCGATTTCTTCCTCAAGGCGCGTGCGGCGCAAGGCCAGTTGTTCAACCTTGGCCTTGCCGGCGGACAACTGCGCTTTGAGTTCGCCCTGCTGGCGTGCTTCGTCCTGCAACAACCGACGCAAGTGTTCGCGACCATTCTCCTGCTGGCGCTGTTGCGCCCGCAGATTCTGTAATTCGGTTTCCAGGGCTTCGACGCTCGCTTCGCGTTCTTCGCGCTCGGCGCTCAGGCGCTGGATTTCCTGGCCCCGGGCGAGCATGCCGCTCTCGGCTTCGCTGGCCCGGCGCACCCGCAGGAAATGCCGGCCGACCCAATAGCCGTCCCGGCTGATCAGGCTTTCCCCGGCCGCGAGTTGTCCGCGCAGGGCCAAGGCCTGTTCAAGGCTGTCCACCGGTTTCACCTGCCCCAACCAGGGAGACAGGTCGACCTGGGCCTCGACTTTATCCAACAAGCTGCCCGGCATCCGCACGCCATCGCCAGCCGGGCTGAGCAGGCGCAGATCGCCCTGGGTGAAGCCCGACAGATCGAAGCCTGCGAAGTCATCCACCAGCACCGCTTGCAGATCGGCGCCCAGCACGGTCTCCACCGCCAGCTCCCAGCCGGCATCGACCTTCAGGCCTTCGGCCAGTCGCGGACGCTCGGCCAGATGCTGGTCGCGCAGCCATTCGGCAGTGCCGGTGCCAGGGTCCAGCGCCGCTTGCTGCAAGGCCTCCAGCGAAGCCAGACGGCCATTGAGGCGCTGCAATTCACCCTGGGCCTGCTGCTGATTCTGCAGAGCCAGTTGCAAGGCCTGGCGCAGTTGCTCGAGCCGTTCAACCTGGGCATCTTCGCTGGCTTGCAAGTCTTCAAGGGTGGCTTCGCTGGCAGCCAGTTGTTCGCTCAGATCGACAATCGCCGCGTCTTCAGGGTCCGCCGCGAGCAAGGCGCGCTCTTCGGCCAAACGGCGCTGACGCTCGGCCAGGCGTTCCATGCTGGCTTCCAGTTGCTGGATGCGCGACTGCTGGACTTCGGCCTGACGCCGCGGCTCGGCAGAGCTCAGGTTGAAACTGTCCCACTGCTCTTGCCAGCCATGCATGCTCAGCTCGGCTTCTTCCAGGGCGGCGGCAGCCTCTTCGGCGGCGGCGCTGGTGAGTTCCTGCTCGGGCGTGAGCCGGTCCAGTTCTTCGCCCAGGGTCAGCAGCAACGTGCGGTCGTGGCCCAGGTGGGATTCGGTTTCCAGGCGCGCGCGCTCGGCCTCTTTCAAATCATCCTGCAGCTGGCGCAGCCGTTGCTGACCGTGCTGGATGCTCTGCTCGACCCGGGCGATGTCGCCACCCACCGAATAGAAGCGCCCTTGCACCAGGTTGAAGCGTTCGGACAGGTCGTGGTGGCCGTCACGCAGGCGCTCGATGGCGGCGTCGGCATTGCGCTGCTCGGCCACCAGGGCTTCGAAGCTGACTTCCTGGTTGCCAATGATCGCCTCGCGCTGGCCGACCTGCTCGTTCAGCGCCTGCCAGCGCAGGGCCGAAAGCTGGGCCTTGAGCTGACGTTCTTCGCCTTTGTATTCCTGATATTTCTTGGCGGCTTCGGCCTGGCGGTGCAAGCGTTCGAGCTGGCGTTCGAGTTCTTCGCGCAGGTCGGTCAGGCGGGCCAGGTTTTCGTGGGTGCGACGGATGCGGTTTTCGGTCTCGCGGCGCCGCTCCTTGTACTTGGAGATGCCGGCGGCTTCTTCGATGAAGTTGCGCAGGTCTTCGGGCTTGGCCTCGATCAGCTTGGAGATCATGCCCTGCTCGATGATCGAATAGCTGCGCGGGCCGAGGCCGGTGCCGAGGAAAATATCGGTGATGTCGCGACGTCGGCACTTGGCGCCGTTGAGGAAATAACTGTTCTGGCTGTCGCGGGTCACTTTGCGGCGGATGGAGATTTCCGCGTAGGCCGCGTACTCGCCGATCAAGGTGCCGTCTGAATTGTCGAACACCAGCTCGATGCTCGCCTGGCTCACCGGTTTGCGACTGGTGGAGCCGTTGAAGATGACGTCGGTCATCGACTCGCCGCGCAGGTTCTTGGCCGAGCTCTCGCCCATCACCCAGCGTACGGCGTCGATGATGTTCGACTTGCCGCAACCGTTGGGCCCGACCACCGCCGCCATGTTGCTGGGGAAGTTCACCGTGGTCGGGTCGACGAAGGATTTGAACCCCGCCAGTTTGATGCACTTGAGCCGCACGTTCAGGCCGCCGTCAGGGCAGAAACCACCAGATCGCAACTGCGCTGGGCATAGGCCGTCAGCACGATGCGGATCTGCGGCAAATCACGGGCCAGCACGGCGGTCAGCAGGCGCTGGAACAGGTCGAGGAATTCGCTCATCTCGGCCTTGCGTTGTTCCAGGGCCAGGAAGTAGGCGCGGCTCATGGCCGGTTGCAGGTTCTCGACGGTTTCCTGCAAGTACGGGTTGTTGGCGAAGGGATACGCGGCGCGCATCACGCTGAAACTTTCATCGACGAAGGTGCGGATGTCCTGGCGCGCGAAGGCGTCCTGAAGACGCTGCTGGATCTCGATGAACGGCGCCATGTCGGCCTGTTCCTGCCAGCCATGAGCCACGGCATTGCCCAGCAGGATGTACAGCTCGCTCATCAGCGCACAGAGGCTGCGCACCTTGTGTTCGCTCAATTCGGTGACGTGTGCACCACGGCGCGGCAGGATCGCGATCAGATGCCGGCGCTCCAGTATCAGCAAAGCCTCACGGACCGAACCGCGACTCACGTTGAGCGCCAGCGTGACCTTCTGCTCCTGGATGCGCTCGCCCGGCTTCATTTCACCACGAATGATGCGCTCGGCCAGGTGATGGGCGATTTGCTCGGCGAGGCTGTCCGGGGCCTTGAACGTCATGGTTGTCCTTCAAACTCTTCGATTTGCACAAGCGGCGCAGTGTAGCGCACTCAATACGTCATGGCGCAGGGCCTGCAGCGGGTTTTTGGCACGATCCAAGCAAAAAAGTTTGAGCCCTCATCCTGAAACAGAATCTGTGGAAGAACCTGTGGGAGCCGAGCTTGCTCGCGATAGCGGTCTGTCAGCATGCATCCATACTGAATGTACCGCCGTCATCGCGAGCAAGCTCGGCTCCCACAGGGTTCTACAGTGTCTATAGACCGTTGTTCATCGACCAAGCGGATTTTCTTGACCTTTAAGTCAGAAAATCGTTGACCGCAAAGTCAGACCTGCTAAATTCAGCCCAAGTCGATACAACAATAATGAGTCTGCGAGGCCTTCCGTGATCCAGTTTTTACTCAACCAGGAACTCCGTAGCGAGCACGCCCTGGACCCGAACCTGACCGTGCTCAACTATTTGCGCGAACACCTCGGCAAATCCGGCACCAAAGAAGGCTGCGCCAGCGGCGACTGTGGTGCGTGCACCGTGGTGGTGGGCGAGTTGCAGACCGACGAGGACGGCCGTGAACGCATTCGTTATCGCAGCCTCAATTCGTGTCTGACCTTCGTCTCGTCCCTGCACGGCAAGCAACTGATCAGCGTCGAAGACCTCAAGCACCAGGGCCAGTTGCACAGCGTCCAACAGGCGATGGTCGATTGCCACGGTTCGCAATGCGGCTTCTGCACACCGGGCTTCGTGATGTCCCTGTTCGCCCTGCAAAAGAACAGCGAACAGCCCGACGCCCATAAAGCCCACGAAGCCTTGGCCGGCAATCTATGTCGCTGCACCGGCTACCGGCCGATTCTGGCGGCCGCCGAGCAGGTCTGCTGCGCCAGGCAAGCGGACCAGTTCGACGACCGCGAAGCCGAGACCATCGCTCGCCTCAAGGCCATCGCACCGACTGACACGGGTGAACTCAACAGCGGCGACAAACGCTGTCTGGTGCCGTTGACCGTGGCCGATCTGGCCGACCTCTACGACGCGTATCCCCAGGCGCGCCTGCTGGCCGGTGGCACGGACCTAGCCCTGGAGGTCACCCAGTTCCATCGCACCCTGCCGGTGATGATCTACGTGGGCAACGTCGCTGAGCTCAAGCGTATCGAGCGTTTCGACGATCGCCTGGAGATTGGCGCCGCCACCGCACTCTCCGACTGCTACGAAGCCTTGCAGGCTGAATACCCGGACTTCGGCGAACTGCTACAGCGCTTCGCTTCGTTGCAGATCCGCAACCAGGGCACCTTGGGCGGCAACATCGGCAACGCCTCGCCGATTGGCGACTCGCCGCCCTTGCTGATCGCCCTCGGCGCGCAGATCGTCTTGTGCAAGGGCCAGACCCGTCGCACCCTGGCGCTGGAAGACTATTTCATCGATTACCGGGTCACCGCCCGCCAGGAAAGCGAATTCATCGAGAAGATCATCGTGCCCCGGGCCAGCGCTGAGCAGGCGTTCCGCGCTTATAAGGTCTCCAAGCGCCTGGACGATGACATTTCCGCCGTGTGCGCGGCGTTCAACCTGCGTATCGAGCATGGCGTGGTCCAGGACGCCCGGGTGGCCTTCGGCGGCATGGCCGCGACGCCCAAGCGCGCCAAGCATTGTGAAGCCGCGTTGATCGGTGCCGCGTGGAACGACAGCACCGTCGAACGTGCCTGCGCCGCCCTGGCCGAGGACTTCACACCGCTGTCGGACTTCCGCGCCAGCAAGGAATACCGCCTGCTCAGCGCCCGCAACCTGCTGCGCAAATACTTCATCGAACTGCAAACGCCGCACATCGAGACTCGGGTGACCGCTTATGTCTAACCATCACGCCGTAGAGAAGACTCAAGCCGAGCTGGCCGAACTGTTCGCCCGCGACCTGACCACTGGCGTGGGCCGCAGCGTCAAGCATGACAGCGCCGCCAAGCATGTGTCCGGCGAAGCCCAGTACATCGATGATCGCCTGGAATTTCCGAACCAGTTGCACGTCTATGCCCGGCTGTCGGACCGCGCCCACGCACGGGTCATCCGTATCGATACCGCGCCCTGCTACGCCTTCGAAGGCGTGCGCATCGCCATCACCCATGCAGACGTGCCGGGTCTCAAGGACATCGGCCCGCTGCTGCCCGGTGACCCGCTATTGGCCATCGATGACGTGCAGTTCGTCGGCCAACCGGTGCTGGCGGTTGCCGCCAGGGACCTGGAAACCGCGCGCAAGGCAGCGATGGCGGCCATCATCGAATATGAAGACCTGGAACCGGTGCTGGACGTGGTCGAGGCCCTGCGCAAGCGGCATTTCGTGCTGGATAGCCACACCCACCAGCGCGGTGATTCGGCGGCGGCACTGGCCAGTGCCGAGCATCGCATCCAGGGCTCGCTGCACATTGGCGGCCAGGAACACTTTTACCTGGAAACCCAGATTTCCTCGGTGATGCCCACCGAAGACGGCGGCATGATCGTCTACTGCTCCACGCAGAACCCCACCGAAGTGCAGAAACTGGTGGCCGAAGTGCTGGACGTTTCGATGAACAAAGTCGTGGTGGACATGCGCCGCATGGGCGGTGGCTTTGGTGGCAAGGAAACCCAGGCCGCCAGCCCGGCGTGCCTGTGCGCGGTCATCGCCCACCTCACCGGCCAGCCGACCAAGATGCGCCTGCCCCGGGTCGAAGACATGCTGATGACCGGCAAGCGCCACCCTTTCTACATCGAATACGACGTCGGCTTCGACAGTACCGGGCGCCTGCACGGTATTGCCCTGGAGCTGGCCGGCAACTGCGGTTGCTCGCCAGACCTGTCGGCCTCGATTGTCGACCGGGCGATGTTCCATGCCGACAACGCCTACTACCTGGGCGATGCAACCATCAACGGCCATCGTTGCAAGACCAATACCGCGTCGAACACCGCTTACCGTGGCTTCGGCGGGCCGCAAGGCATGGTCGCCATCGAAGAGGTGATGGACGCCATCGCCCGGCATCTGGGGCTGGATCCGCTGGCGGTGCGCAAGGCCAACTACTACGGCAAGACCGAGCGTAACGTCACCCACTACTACCAGACCGTCGAGCACAACATGCTCGAGGAGATGACCGCCGAACTCGAGCAAAGCAGCCAGTATGCCGAGCGCCGCGAAGCGATCCGCCGCTACAACGCCAATAGCCCGATCCTGAAAAAAGGCCTGGCGCTGACCCCGGTGAAATTTGGTATTTCCTTCACCGCCAGTTTCCTCAACCAGGCCGGGGCGCTGATTCATGTCTATACCGACGGCAGCATCCACCTGAACCATGGCGGCACGGAAATGGGCCAGGGCTTGAACACCAAAGTCGCGCAAGTGGTGGCCGAAGTGTTCCAGGTGGAGATGGACCGGGTGCAGATCACCGCGACCAACACCGACAAGGTGCCGAACACCTCGCCCACCGCTGCCTCCAGCGGTGCAGACCTCAATGGCAAGGCTGCGCAGAATGCCGCCGAAACCATCAAGCAGCGCCTGGTGGAGTTCGCCGCGCGGCAGTACAAGGTCAGCGAAGAAGACGTGGCGTTCCACAACGGCCATGTGCGGGTGCGCGATCACATCCTGACGTTCGAGGCGCTGGTGCAGCAGGCGTATTTCGCCCAGGTCTCGCTGTCGAGCACCGGTTTCTACAAGACCCCGAAAATCTATTACGACCGCAGCCAGGCCCGGGGCCGGCCGTTCTACTACTACGCCTATGGCGCGGCGTGCGCCGAGGTGATCGTCGACACCCTGACCGGCGAATACAAGATGCTGCGCACCGACATCCTCCACGACGTCGGCGCCTCGCTGAACCCGGCCATCGACATCGGCCAGGTCGAGGGCGGTTTCATCCAGGGCATGGGCTGGCTGACCATGGAAGAGCTGGTATGGAACGACAAAGGCAAGCTACAGACCTGCGGCCCGGCCAGCTACAAGATTCCGGCGGTGGCCGACATGCCGCTGGATCTGCGGGTCAAGCTGGTGGAAAACCGCAAGAACCCGGAAGACACGGTGTTCCATTCCAAAGCCGTGGGCGAACCGCCGTTCATGCTCGGCATCGCCGCGTGGTGCGCCATCAAGGATGCCGTGGCGAGCCTGGGGAATTACCAGCACCAGCCGAAAATCGATGCACCGGCGACCCCGGAGCGGGTGTTGTGGGGGTGTGAGCAGATGCGTGGGTTGCGGGTGGCGAAGGTTGGGGAAGCTGAAACCGAGTTGGCTTCGCTCTAAGACCGCGGCGCGGCCAATCGCGAGCAAGCTCGCTCCCACAGGGGATTTGTGAACACCGACCCAATGTGGGAGCGAGCTTGCTCGCGATGAGGCCGGAACAGACAACAGAGATGTCGAGGTGAATATGTACAACTGGATCAGCGCCCTCGCCGACCTGCAAGATCGCGGTGAACCCTGCGTGCTGGTGACGATCATCGAAGAACTCGGCTCGACCCCGCGCAATGCCGGTTCGAAGATGGTGATCAGCGCCAGCCAGACGTTCGACACCATCGGTGGCGGCCACCTGGAATACAAAGCCATGGCGCTCGCCCGGCAGATGCTCGCCAGCGGCCAGCAAAGCACCCATCTGGAGCGCTTCAGCCTCGGTGCCAGCCTGGGCCAGTGCTGCGGCGGCGTGACCGTGCTGCTGTTCGAACCCATGGGCCAGGTCCAGGCGCAGATCGCCGTATTCGGCGCCGGCCACGTCGGCCGCGCCCTGGTGCCGCTGCTGGCGAGCCTGCCCTGCAAGGTACGCTGGATCGACTCCCGGGAAGCGGAGTTTCCTGAACACCTGCCCCACGGCGTGCGCAAGATCGTCAGCGAGGAGCCGCTGGATGAAATCGACGAACTGCCCGCCGGCAGCTACTGCATCGTCATGACCCACAACCATCAGCTCGACCTGGAACTGAGCGCCGCGATCCTCAAGCGCAACGACTTCGCTTACTTCGGCCTGATCGGTTCGAAAACCAAACGGGTCAAGTTCGAACATCGCCTGCGCGAGCGCGGCTTCGACAGCAGCGCCTTGCAGCGCATGCGCTGCCCGATGGGCATTGGCGACGTCAAAGGCAAGTTGCCTGTGGAAATCGCCATCTCCATCGCCGGTGAAATCATCGCCACCTATAACGCGGATTTCGGCCAGCACACCACGCGCGCCGAACCGATTGCCAAGCTGCTGCCGGCCTCGCGCCGCAGCCAGGCGAACCGTTGAACAATCGTTGAGAATTCCCATGCCCCTGACACGTAAAGCCTACCGCGCCGCCCTGCTCCACAGCCTTGCCGACCCCGCCGAAGTCGGCATTGAAGCGTCCTATGAATATTTTGAAGACGGCCTGCTGGTGGTGGAAAACGGCCAGATCAGCGCCATCGGCCACGCCAGCGAGTTGCTGCCGACCCTGGCGGCCGACATTGAGATCACTCATTACCAGGACGCGCTGATCACGCCCGGCTTCATCGACACCCACATCCACCTGCCGCAGACCGGCATGGTCGGGGCTTACGGCGAGCAATTGCTGGACTGGCTCAACACCTATACCTTCCCTTGCGAAAGTCAGTTCGCCGACAAGGCCCATGCCGACGCCGTCGCCGATATTTTCGTCAAGGAACTGCTGCGCAACGGCACCACCACCGCGCTGGTGTTCGGCAGTGTGCACCCGCAATCGGTGAACGCGTTTTTCGAGGTGGCCGAGAAACTCGACCTGCGGATGATCGCCGGCAAAGTGATGATGGATCGCAACGCCCCGGACTACCTGACCGACACCGCCGAATCCAGCTACACCCAAAGCAAAGCGCTGATCGAGCGCTGGCATGGCAAGGGCCGCCTGCATTACGCCGTGACCCCGCGTTTTGCGCCGACCAGCACGCCGGAGCAACTGGCCCTGGCGGGTCAGTTGCTGGGGGAATATCCCGACCTGTACATGCAGACTCACATCAGTGAGAACCTGCAGGAAGTGCAATGGGTCAAGGAACTGTTCCCCGAGCGCAAAGGTTATCTGGACGTCTACGACCACTACCAACTGCTCGGCGAACGCTCGGTGTTCGCCCACGGCGTGCACCTGTGTGACGACGAATGCGCGCGCCTGGCCGAGACCGGTTCGGCCATCGCGTTCTGCCCGACCTCGAACTTTTTCCTCGGCAGCGGCCTGTTCAACCTGCCAATGGCCGAGAAGCACAAAGTGAACGTGGGGTTGGGTACGGATGTGGGGGGCGGAACCAGTTTTTCGTTGCTGCAAACCCTGAACGAAGCCTACAAGGTGATGCAGTTGCAGGGCGCCCGCCTGAGCCCGTTCAAGTCACTGTACCTGGCCACGCTTGGCGGCGCCCGGGCCTTGCGCCTGGAAGACCGGATCGGGACTTTACAGCCGGGCAGCGATGCGGACTTTCTGGTGTTGGACTACAACGCCACGCCGCTGTTGAGCTATCGCCTCAAGCAGGCCCGGGACATTGCCGAGAAGTTGTTTGTGTTGATGACGCTGGGGGATGACCGGACGGTGGCGCAGACCTTTGCGGCGGGCCGATTGGTGCATCAGCGCTAGATTTCTAGCGACTGTCAGACCGCCAATCGCGAGCAGGCTCGCTCCCACAGTGGATTTGTGTCAGTCACATAACCCTTGTGGGAACGAGCCTGCTCGCGATGAAGGCAACTCGGTACGTCTGACTCAACCCATCAAAGCTTGGCCGTCGACCGCCCTGGCTTCTTGCTCTGCAACAAATGCGAAAACACCGCATGCAAATCATCCGACGCGCTTTCTTCGTCGAGGTTGAGCTTGCTGTCGATGTGGTCCATGTGGTGCATCATCAGGTCCACCGCCAGGGTGGCATCGCGGGCCTCGATGGCGTCGATCAATTGGGTGTGTTCGTCGTAGGAACAGTGGGAGCGGTTGCCGCTTTCATACTGGGCGATGATCAGCGAGGTCTGCGACACCAGGCTGCGCTGGAAGCTGATCAGCGGGGCGTTCTTCGCCGCCTCGGCCAGCTTGAGGTGGAACTCGCCTGACAGGCGGATGCCGGCGCCACGGTCACCACGGGAAAAACTGTCGCGCTCGTCGCTGACCATCTGCCGCAGCTCGGCAAGCTGCTCGGCGGTGGCGTGCTGCACGGCCAGTTCGGTGATGGCCCGCTCCACCAGACGCCGGGCCATGAATACCTGGCGGGCCTCTTCAACACTCGGGCTGGCCACCACGGCGCCGCGATTGGGCCGCAACAGCACCACGCCTTCGTGGGCCAGGCGCGACAACGCACGGCGAATGATGGTGCGACTGACCCCGAAAATCTCCCCCAACGCCTCTTCGCTCAACTTTGTACCGGGCGCCAGGCGCTGTTCGAGGATGGCCTCGAAAATATGCGCATAGACAATATCGTCCTGGGTTCCGCTGCGGCCGGCTTTGCCTGCTCGCGGTTGTTTCTTGAGGGGCTGCAACTGTTCGTTCATGGGCACTCGAGTCGGAGAACTGCGGCGAATTGACCGTGACTGTAATACGCCTCAGCGGGTCGCTGACAAGTATCACGTAAATAATACGTCGATTGTACACAACCTCTGATGGCAACACGACTGTACGGCTGTTTGCGGACGTGGCTGTATTGCAATCGGCAACGGGGTTGAGTTTAGGCTTAAACCCCAAACCTGTGGCCCCCGCCCTCCTGCAATTTATAACAAGGACCACCGCCCACCATGACCGAAGTCACGACCACGCCACTTCGTCCGTTGGCCGATACATCGCCATCGGCGATCGTCGCCGGTTTCATCGCCATGATGACCGGCTACACCAGCTCACTGGTGTTGATGTTCCAGGCCGGGCAGGCGGCAGGGCTGACCAGCGGGCAGATTTCTTCGTGGATCTGGGCGATTTCCATCGGCATGGCCGTGTGCTCCATTGGCCTGTCGTTGCGGTATCGCACACCGATCACCATCGCCTGGTCGACACCCGGCGCGGCGCTGCTGATCACCAGCCTGGGCGGGGTCAGTTATGGCGAGGCCATCGGCGCCTACATCACCTGCGCGGTGCTGGTGACGATCTGTGGCCTGACCGGCAGCTTCGAGCGTCTGGTCAAGCGCATTCCGGCCTCGCTGGCGGCGGCGTTGCTGGCGGGGATCCTGTTCAAGATCGGCAGCGAGATTTTCGTCGCCGCCCAGCATCGAACCGGTCTGGTGCTGGGGATGTTTTTCACCTACCTGATCGTCAAGCGCCTGTCGCCGCGCTACGCAGTGCTGGCTGCGCTGCTGATCGGTACAGCTCTGTCAGGCTTGATGGGGCTGCTGGACTTCAGCGGCTTTGCCCTGGAAGTCGCCACACCGGTATGGACCACGCCGCATTTCTCCCTGGCGGCCACCATCAGCATCGGCATTCCATTGTTCGTGGTGGCGATGACTTCGCAAAACATGCCTGGCATCGCGGTGCTGCGGGCCGACGGTTACAACGTACCGGCCTCGCCGCTGATCACCAGCACCGGCATCGCCTCGCTGCTGCTGGCACCGTTCGGCTCCCACGGCATTAACCTGGCGGCCATCAGTGCGGCCATCTGCACTGGGCCCCACGCCCATGAGGATCGTAACAAACGCTATACGGCAGCAGTCTGGTGCGGGGTTTTCTATGGGCTTGCCGGGGTGTTCGGCGCGACACTGGCGGCGTTGTTCGCGGCGCTGCCCAAGGAGTTGGTACTGTCCATCGCGGCGCTGGCGCTGTTCGGCTCAATCATCAATGGCTTGAGCATCGCCATGAGCGAAGCCCGGGAACGGGAAGCAGCACTGATCACCTTCATGGTCACGGCATCGGGGTTGACGCTGTTTTCCATCGGTTCGGCGTTCTGGGGGATTGTGGCGGGGGTGTTGACCTTGGTGATCCTGAACTGGCGTAACGCCTGAAGGCATCGCGAGCAGGCTCGCTCCCACAGAAGGATCTGTGTCGTTCACAACAATCCTGTGGGAGCGAGCCTGCTCGCGATGGCAGCCTGAAGGGCAACACCTACCCAACCGACAGGCACAAAAAAACCGGCACCCAAACGGGCTGCCGGTTTCAGACCATCAAGCGACCGGATTGATCGGCTTTTCCGGGTACCAGACGTCCATCAGCGGGCTGACTTCAACGCTGGTCAGCTCAGGACGCGCCTTGAGCCAGGCTTCAACGGCCGCACGCTGCTCTTCGGACACCGAGCCACGCTTCTGCAGGCAAACCAGACCGTAGTCGTCGCCGCCAACATAGCCCAGGCCATTGGCTTCCATGGCTTCTTTCAGGAAAGCGTCGAGGAAAGCGTCAACGGCCTCATCGGCCAGATCTTCTTTGAAATCCAGGTTCAGTTCGAAACCCAGCTCTTGAAATTCATCCACGCACAGTTTTTTGCGCAGACGCTGGGAACGGTTAGTCGCCATTGGAACAATCCTCATAAGTAATAACGGCCGGCACTCTACCAGTTTGGTGCACTGTTTGCCCGCCTGATCGGGTGTGTGGGCCTACCGTCGGTAAAAAATAGCGCCCTGAAGGGCTCAGGCACGGCACAAGCCGTTGCACCTTGGGGCATAATGCCGACACTTTCATGACGTTGAGGGCGTTCATTTTCATGTCCTCGTTTTTCCCCCCCTCGCCCGTAGGGTTTTATTTCAAATGATCAGATCTTTGCGTCCACTGCTTTTGGCCAGCCTTCTTCTTCCCCTGGCCCTGCCCGCATCCACCAGCGCCGCCACTATCAACACGGCCCTGACGCCCAATGTGCAAAAGGCCCTCAAGAACAGCAAGCTGCAAAACAACGCCTTGTCCCTGGTGATGATCCCGCTCAACGGCCCTGGCACCCCGACCCTGTACAACGCCGACGTCTCGGTGAACCCGGCCTCCACCATGAAGCTGGTGACCACCTATGCCGCCCTGGAGATGCTGGGGCCCAATCACCAGTGGAAAACCGAGTTCTACACCGACGGCACCCTCAGCGGCGGGATTCTCAACGGCAACCTGTACCTCAAGGGTGGCGGCGACCCCAAGCTGAACATGGAAAAACTCTGGCTGCTGATGCGCGATCTGCGGGCCAATGGCGTGCAACAGGTGACCGGGGACCTGGTGCTGGACCGTGGTTTTTTCATCAAACCGCAGTTGCCTGAATTCAACGACGACGGCAACGACAAAAACAAACCGTTCCTGGTCAAGCCCGACTCCTTGCTGGTCAACCTCAAGGCCCTGCGTTTTGTTGCCCGCAATGACGCCGGCCGGGTGCTGGTGTCGGTGGAGCCGCCGATTGCCAGCATTCGCATCGAAAACCAGGTCAAGGCACTCAACTCCAAGCAATGCACCGGTGGCGTGCGCTACAACCCGGTGCCCCAGGCAGACGGCAGCGTGACCGTGACCGTCGGCGGCCAGCTCGGTGACGGTTGCAGCTCCCAGACTTACCTGGCGCTGCTGGACCACCCCACCTACACCGCCGGAGCGGTGCGGGCGATCTGGAAGGAACTGGGCGGCAGCATTCAGGGCAAGGATCGCCTGGCGGCGACCCCGAGCAGCGCCAAGGTGCTGGCCCGGGCGTTCTCGCCGGACCTGGCGGAGATCATTCGCGACATCAACAAATACAGTAACAACACCATGGCCCAGCAATTATTCCTGAGCCTGGGCGCAGAGTTCCGCAACGAAGCCGACGGTGACGACGCCAAAGCGGCACAGCGGGTGGTACGCCAGTGGCTGGCCAGGAAAGGCATCACCGCGCCGCACCTGGTCATGGAAAACGGCTCCGGCCTGTCCCGCGCCGAAAGGGTGAGTGCCCGGGAAATGGCGGCAATGCTGCAAGCCGCGTGGCGCAGCCCGTACTCCGCCGAATTCATCAGTTCGATGCCCATCGCCGGCACCGATGGCACCATGCGCAAACGTCTCAAGACCACCGCCATGGCCGGCGAAGCGCACGTCAAGACCGGCACCCTGAACACCGTTCGCGCCATCGCGGGCTACAGCCGTGACATCAACGGCAACACCTGGGCCGTCGTGGCGATTCTCAACGATCCGCGGCCATGGGGCGCTTCGTCGGTGCTGGACCAGGTGCTGCTGGACCTGTACCGCCAGCCGAAACTGCCGCAGACGGCTTCGGTGCTCTAAACCCGTACCAAATTGAATGTGGGAGCGAGCCTGCTCGCGATGCGTCAGCCAGTGAACAGCGATGTTGAATGGCACACCGTTATCGCGAGCAGGCTCGCTCCCACATCGATCACCGGCGCGAACGCCTACCCCAACTGCACCTCAACCCGATCCCGTCCGGCCTGCTTGGCCGCGTACACCCCCGAGTCGGCCCGCAGCAGCAGCGCATCCGCCCCCTCCCCGACCCGCCAGGTGGCGATACCGAAGCTGGCCGTGATGACGCCCACGTCCTCGATCGGCGCGCTGCGCAGCCCTTCCCACAACCCCGTGGCCAAGGCCTGGGCACTTTCGCCGTCGGTGTCCGGGCATAACACCACGAACTCTTCACCGCCCAGCCGACAGAACACGTCGGTCCGTCGCAGCCGCTGGGTGATGCGCTGGCAAACCGCCTGCAACACCCGATCGCCCACAGCATGGCCATGCTGATCGTTGATGCGCTTGAAGTGATCGATGTCGAGCATGATGACCGCCAACTCGCCGGTGCCCCGCTCCACCCGCGCCATCTCCGTGGTCAGGCGCTCCTGGAAATAGCGCCGGTTGCGAATACCTGTCAGGGCGTCGGTCACTGACAAGGCTCGCAGTTCCTCCTCCACCCGCTTGAGATCGGAAATGTCGGAAATATAACCGTGCCACAACACCCCACCGCCTGGCAGCTCCTCAGGCGTGGCCTCGCCGCGCACCCAACGCAACCCACGCTGCGGCAGTTGCAGGCGATACTCCTCGCGCCATGGGCTCAGGGTGTCGGCCGAAGTGCGGATCGATCTGCGCACGCGCGCACTGTCCAGCGGATGGATGCGCGAGAAAATCGATTCGGCGTTGCGCACCAGTGTCTCGGGCTCCAGTTCATAGATATCGCGAATGCCATCACTGGCATAAATCACGCTGAAACGCCCATTGAAATCCATCTTGAACTGGTAGATGCCCCCAGGCACGTGGGCACTGAGCTTTTTCAGCAACAGGTCCCGGGCGGCCAGGGCCTCGTGAACGCGCTTGCGTTCGGTGATGTCGATGCAGATCGCCAGATGCCCGACCCACAGCCCCTGATCATCGAGCATCGGTGTCGCCAGCATGTTCACGGTCAGATGGCTGCCATCGCGGCGCACCAGGGTCCATTCCCGGGCCTGCTGGCCACCCTGTTCGCCGCCCTCGACCAACATTGCGTGGCACGTGGGGATCGGTTTGCCATAACGCGCAGCAAGTTGTACGGCCCGGGCCTGGAGCTCGCGCGGCAAGTGAAGGCTTTCGAGGGTCATGCAGTGCAGAACCTCGCCGCTGTCGTAGCCAAGCATCTGCTCGGCGCCCGCATTGAACGTGGTGATCACCCCGCGAAGATCCGTGGCGATGATCGCAACCTGGGTCGCGGCATTCAGCACACCACGCAACTGACCATGAGTGCCCCGCAGTTCCTGCTCACGCTCGCGCAGCTCTCGGGTCCGCAGCTCGACCAACTGCAGGGCCCGCTGTCGCTGGCTGACCAGCACATACAGCAGCGCACTGAGGAGCAGGCTGAGCAAGCCCCCCAATACCACCAGGCTGGCCACCGAGGAAGGGTTGGTGGACAGGAACATACGACTGGGCCGCAACTCTATCCGATAGTCACGATCGGCCAGGCGTAACAGGCGGGTCGCCGACAAGTCACTTTCGCCCGGTGGATCGAGTGACTCGAACAGCACTTCCTCCCGATCGTCCGTGGACAGGTCCATGACCCGCATCGAAAGGTTGTCCTGACCGGGCGCCGGCAGGCCATCACCCACTAACTGGCGCATGCTGACGGCAGCCACGACGTAACCGAAAGGTTCCTTGGACCACGCCTTGGAGACCGGCGCGACCAGCAACACCCCGCGGGTGGCGGTGGCGGCCTCTCCCGCCAGGTCCAAAGGTTGCGATACCACTATGGTCTCCCGATGGCGAGCGCGCTCAAGGGTGGCACGGCGCAAGGGATGGGCGAGCAGGTCCAAGCCCCGTGGAGCCTTGAAGGAAGGTTGATTCTGGAGGTACAACACCGGCACGTATTCGTCCCGTTCGGCGGCCAGACGCAAGCCACCGGAGTCGTCAGGCTCACGGATGGAAAACGTATCGCCCCCCTCGGTGCGGGCTTGTTGTTCGAACGATGATCGTTCGTCGCGCAGCACCCGAGGCGCCCAGGCGAACGCCTGGGTGCGCCGCAGCAACGCTTCGGCATAGCCATGGAATTCCCTCTCGGAAACCCCGGCCGAGTTGGCAAAGAAACGCCTCAGGCTGTCGAGACGTTGCTCCTGGTCCTGAAAACGTTCCTCGATGCGGCTAAAGCGTTCATCGGCTTGCAGTTCAAAGCGCTGGCGCAATTGCTGGTCAAACAGATTGGCCATCGCCCAGGTCAGCAAACCGGTCAGGAACGCACCGGCCAGCAGCACCAGCGAAGCCACCAGCCAGGCCGACACATCTTCGCTGATAAAACCCAGGATTCTGGGGCGTACCTGATGCAATGCCATAAATACAACTCAGAAAGGGGCAGGCAGTAGGTACTGCCCTGTCCACAGGCTTAAGTTATAGCTATTAGCCATCACTTTGACCAGCACAAAAACGCCTGAAAGCCTTGAGTTTCAAGGCTTCCATGGATCCAATCGGCTATAGGTCAGCGGGCCATGATTTTCCAGGCACGGTGAATCTTGCCATTGCGGGCAAAATCCGGATCGATGGTCTTGGCGGTGATTTCCTCCACCGCGTAACGCTCCGCCAGATTGTCCTCGAGCTGGAACTTGCGGAAGTTGTTGGAGAAGTACAGCACACCACCCGGCGCCAGGCGGGCCATGGCCAGGTCCAGCAGTTGGACGTGGTCGCGCTGCACGTCAAACACCCCTTCCATGCGCTTGGAATTTGAGAATGTCGGCGGATCGATGAAGATCAGGTCGTATTCGTCACGACTGGCTTCAAGCCAAGCCATCACGTCGCCCTGCTCCAGGCGATTCTTGTCCGAAAAACCATTGAGCGACAGATTGCGCCGCGCCCAGTCCAGGTAGGTTTTCGACAGGTCGACACTGGTGGTGCTGCGCGCACCGCCCTTGGCAGCGTGGACACTGGCGGTCGCGGTGTAGCAGAACAGATTGAGGAAGCGCTTGCCGGCCGCCTCTTTCTGGATCCGCAGGCGCATCGGCCGGTGGTCGAGAAACAGCCCGGTGTCCAGGTAGTCGGTGAGGTTGACCAGCAGCTTCACGCCGCCTTCGTTGACCTCGGTGAACTTGCCCTGGGTGCTCTGGCGCTCGTACTGCTTGGTGCCGCTCTGCCGCTCGCGACGCTTGATCACCACGCGGCTCTTGTCGACGTTCAGTGCCTGGGGAATCGCCGCCAGGGCGTCGAACAGCCGGGCCGAGGCCTTTTCCGGGTCGATGGATTTTGGCGCGACGTATTCCTGGACGTGAACCCAATCGTGGTACAGGTCGATGGCCATGGAGTATTCCGGCATGTCGGCATCGTAGACCCGGTAGCAGTCCACGCCTTCACGCTTGGCCCATTTACTCAGCAGCTTGAGGTTTTTTTGCAGGCGATTGGCGAACATCTGCCCGCCTTCGCTCAAACGGGCCTGCTCGACCACAGGAGCCGGAGCCGGTGCCGGCTTGATCGGGTTACCGTTCTTGTTGTACTGGCGCTCTTGCGGTACTTCCGGCGCCTGATCGTACTCAGCCTGCTCACGCTCGGCCTGGCGCTGTTCCGGGGTACGACGCTCGCCGGTGACGAACTGATCGGGCAGGACCTTGATCAGCAGCAATTTGCACGGCAAGGCGCCGTTCCAGAACGAATACTGCTTGTGACTGCGAATGCCCATGCGCTTGCCCAGGTCCGGCGCGCCGGTGAACACTGCGGCCTCCCAGTTCAGGCAGGCCTGGCGCAGGCGCTCGCCGAGGTTCTGATAGAGATAGAGCAAGCTGGCTTCGTCGCCCAGACGCTCGCCGTACGGTGGGTTGCAGATCACCAGGCCTTTCTGGTTCTGGTCCGGACGCGGCTCGAAGGTGGCGACTTCGCCTTGATAGATCTTGATCCACTCGCTCAGGCCCGCCCGCTCGACGTTGTTGCGGCCCGGCTGGATCAGCCGTGGGTCGGCTTCGTAGCCGCGAATCCACAATGGTGGCTTGGCCAGGCCGGCAGCGGCACGCTCGGTGGCTTCTTCGTGGAGCTTCTTCCACAGCGCCGGCACATGACCAAGCCAGGCGGTGAAGCCCCACTGCTGGCGGCGCAGGTTCGGCGCCATGTCGGCAGCGATCATCCCGGCTTCCACCAGGAACGTGCCCACGCCGCACATCGGGTCGGCCAGCGCCCCGCCTTCAGCGGCGATACGCGGCCAGCCGGCGCGGATCAGGATGGCGGCAGCGAGGTTTTCCTTCAGCGGCGCGGCGCCTTGCTGCAGGCGATAGCCACGCTGATGCAGGCTGTGGCCAGAGAGGTCCAGGGAGAGGATCGCTTCGCCACGGTCCAGGCGCAGGTGTATGCGCAGGTCCGGGTTGAGCTTGTCGATGGATGGCCGCTCGCCTGTCGGGGTACGCAGCTTGTCGACGATGGCGTCCTTGACCTTCAAGGCGCCGAAGTGGGTGTTGTCGATACCCGAGCCATGGCCGCTGAACTCCACCGCCAGGGTGCCATCGGCGAGCATGTGGTCTTGCCAATCCACATCCAGCACGCCGTGATACAAGTCTTCGGCGTCCTTCATCGGGAAGCGCTTGAGCACCAGCAATACGCGGTTGGCCAGGCGCGACCACAGGCACAGGCGATAAGCCGTTTCCATGTCGGCCATGCCGCGCACGGCCGAGGTGTGCTCACGCGCCTCTTCAAGGCCAAGCCCGACGGCTTCCTCGATCAGCAGGCCTTCAAGACCTTTGGGGCAAGTGAGGAAGAGTTCGAAACGATCGGACATGGGATTTCCAGAGCCTTTGGCTAAGTGGACCGGGCAACGCATTGCCGGGCCGGGTTCAATCAGGTGCTTTTCTCAAGAGCACCCGTGTGGCACGAAAGTGTGCCGTGCCGCCCTCGCCGCTCAGGTTAAAAGAGCTTAGAGGCGAGGGCAGATAAAAAATTCTGTGCAACAAATTGTGAAAACTCGACCCTTTCGTCGAATAGTACCCGAGTGCAACGGGGGGACATTCTCATTCGCCTAAGGGCTGCACCCTTCGATGCAGGGCCGATCATACAGGGGTCTTGCCTGAAAGCGGGTGACGAACATCATGTTACTTATCGCCCTAACATCTTTATTGTTACGTGCTTATGACAAAACGATCATTCCATCCATGTGACGCTTTGGTTAGAACTCAACACAGGTTGACGTCGCAACGGCGTCAACACCTTGGCTCGTCACGCCGGCAACGAGCCGCCAACGGCAGAATGATTCTGCCCCGGCCTCGATAGAGGTCGACGCTAAGCAACAGTCAACAAGTGAGGGCAACACCCTATGAGAAGACTTAAGCGTGATCCGTTGGAAAGAGCATTTTTACGCGGTTACCAATATGGCGTTGGTGGTAAATCCCGTGAGCTTTGCCCCTTTACTCTACCGTCGGTACGTCAAGCCTGGATCAATGGCTGGCGAGAAGGACGCGGCGACAACTGGGACGGTATGACCGGCACTGCGGGTATCCATAGACTCAACGAACTTCACGCCGTCGGCTGACACAGGGCTTAACACTCAAGAACTCGACAATTTGATACTCACATCGATTTAACCACGCACGTCCCATCCGGACGGCGGGCTTCGGCCCAGGGGGCTCCTTCGAGGAGCCCTTTTTAATGCCTGGGTTTCATGAACACTGCAAAAAGCTGGGCTGTGAATACAGTTGTGGCGAGGGGATTTATCCCCGCTGGGCTGCGCAGCAGCCCCTCAGAGTGTCAGGTTTAACGAGTGAGCTGTTTGGGGCCGCTTCGCGCCCCAGCGGGGATAAATCCCCTCGCCACAGTTGAATCGCGTTGCACCTTGAGAATCAACGCAGTGCAGCAATCGCATCCACCGATTCCCGAATCAACGCCGGCCCCTTATAGATAAAGCCCGAATAAATCTGCACCAGGCTCGCGCCTGCGCTGATTTTTTCGGCAGCATGCTTGCCCTCGGTGATGCCTCCCGCCGCGATGATCGGCAAGCGCCCCGCCAGTTCGGCGGCCAGCACTTTCACGGTATGGGTGCTCTTGTCCCGCACCGGCGCACCGGACAGCCCGCCCGCCTCGTCGGCGTGTTCCACCCCTTCGACGCCTTCGCGACCCAGCGTCGTGTTGGTGGCAATCACCGCGTCCATTCCGGTGTCGATCAGGGCCTGGGCCACCTGTGCGGTCTCTTCGTCGGTCATGTCCGGGGCGATCTTGATGGCCAGTGGCACATGCTTGCCATGGATCACCGCCAATTCGGCGCGACGTCGAGCCAGGTCAGCCAGCAGTTGCTTGAGCGAATCACCAAATTGCAGGCTGCGCAGCCCCGGAGTGTTCGGGGAACTGACGTTGACGGTCACATAACTGGCGTGGGCGTAGACCTTGTCCAGGCAGATCAGATAATCGTCAACCGCGCGCTCCACCGGTGTGTCGAAGTTCTTGCCGATGTTGATGCCCAGCACGCCCTTGTACTTGGCGGCAGCCACACGCCCCAGCAAATGGTCGACGCCCAGGTTGTTAAAGCCCATGCGGTTGATGATCGCCTCGGCTTGCGGCAGGCGGAAAATCCGTGGCTTGGGGTTGCCCGGCTGGGCACGCGGGGTGACGGTGCCGATTTCCACGAAACCGAACCCCAACTGGGCAAAACCGTCGATGGCCGCGCCATTCTTGTCCAGGCCCGCCGCCAGCCCGACCGGGTTGGGGAACTCAAGCCCCATCACATTCACCGGCAATTTAGCCGGCGCCTTGCACAGCAGACCATTGAGACCCAAACGTCCACCCGCACCGATCAGGTCCAGGGACAGATCGTGGGAGGTTTCCGGGGAAAGTTTGAACAGCAGTTCACGGGCCAGGGTGTACATGGGCGGCTTGGACTCGGGCGACGAAATGAGGCGGCGATTATAGCCGGGCTACGACGACGCACGCGAGGCGCCTGCACAAAACAGCGGCGATGGCATATGCCTTGCACCACTTGCGTTCATCGGCACCCATGCCAACGACGGAATGAGTGCCACACTGTATTTGAAGGACAACGGCGTCGTCATCCGGCCTTGCAAGCGTCCGGATACGGCGCCTTTTTTTGTGGAAAGGTGATGCGCGATGAATGAAATTCCAGCCAACCCCCTGGCCTGGGTCAATGGCAGCGATGCCCCGGAAAAGAGCGCGATCAATCTTGGCTTCATGGCCTTGAGCGACTGCGCGCCGCTGGTGGTGGCCGCCACCCAGGGCTTCGCCCAGCCTTACGGGCTGACTTTGAACCTCAAGCGCCAAGCGTCCTGGGCCAACCTGCGGGACAAGCTGGTCAGTGGTGAAATCGATGCCGCCCACAGCCTGTATGGCCTGATCTACGCGGTGCACCTGGGTATCGGCGGGGTCGCGCCGACCGACATGGCGGTGTTGATGGGGCTGAATCAGAACGGCCAGAGCATCAACCTTTCCCATGGCTTGCAGGCCCAAGGCGTGACCAGTCCTGAGGCACTGGAACAGCATGTGCACCAAACTCGCCCGAAACTGACTTTCGCCCAGACCTTCCCCACTGGCACCCACGCCATGTGGCTCTATTACTGGCTCGCCGCTCAAGGCATCCATCCGCTGTCGGATGTCGACAGCGTGGTGGTACCGCCGCCGCAAATGATCGCCCACCTGCAGGCCGGACGGATCGACGGGTTCTGCGTGGGCGAGCCGTGGTGCGCCAGTGCGGTCAAACAGAACCTGGGCTTCACCCTGGCGACGACTCAAACCATCTGGCCCGATCACCCGGAAAAAGTCCTCGGCTGCACCCGTGCATTCGTCGAGCAATACCCCAATACCGCCCGCGCACTGGTGATGGCGATCCTGCAAGCCAGTCGCTTCATTGAGCAAAGCCCCGAGAACCGCCGCAGCACCGCACAACTATTGAGTGCCCCCGAATACCTGGACGCGCCGCTGGATTGCATCGAGCCGCGCCTGTTAGGGATTTACGCCGACGGGCTGGGCAACAGCTGGCAGGACCCTCACGCGATGCGTTTCCACGGCAACGGCGAAGTGAACCTGCCCTACCTGTCCGATGGCATGTGGTTCATGACCCAGTTCCGCCGCTGGGGCCTGTTGCGCGAAGACCCGGATTACCTGGCCGTGGCGCGGCAAGTCCAGCAACTCACGCTATACCGTCAAGCCTGCGCGGCACTGGACATCGCCGCCCCCCGCCAGGACATGCGCAGCAGCCAATTGATCGACGGCACCATCTGGGACGGCTCGGATCCGGCCGCTTATGCCAAAAGCTTCAAACTGCACGCTTTGAGCGATGCGGCTCCCCTCTTCGCCAGCCGCTGACAGGAGCCACGACCATGCTGCGTATCCTGCTGATCAACGACACCGCGAAAAAAGTCGGCCGTCTCAAAGCGGCCCTGATTGAGGCCGGGTTCGAAGTCATCGATGAATCCGGATTGACCATCGACCTGCCGGCACGCGTCGAAACAGTGCGTCCGGACGTGATCCTGATCGATACCGAGTCACCCGGACGCGATGTCATGGAGCAAGTGGTGCTGGTCAGCCGCGACCAGCCACGACCGATCGTCATGTTTACCGACGAGCACGACCCGGATGTAATGCGCCAGGCGATCAAATCGGGCGTGAGCGCCTACATCGTCGAAGGCATCCACGCCGCGCGCCTGCAACCGATCCTCGACGTGGCCATGGCGCGCTTCGAAAGCGACCAGGCCCTGCGCGCCCAGCTCCTGGCCCGGGACCAGCAACTGGCCGAACGCAAACGCATCGAACTGGCCAAAGGCATGCTGATGAAGATGAAAGAATGCAACGAAGAACAGGCCTACACCCTGATGCGCCGCCAGGCCATGAGTCGCCAGCAGAAGCTGATCCAGGTGGCCGAGCAGATCATTGCGATGAATGAGTTGCTCGGCTGAAAGCCTTGCAGCGCCTGGCCCGGCGCTATCGCGAGCAGGCTCGCTCCCACAGATCCTGTGGCCACTGGAACTCCAATGTGGGAGCAGGCCCGCTCCCACAGGTTTCATGGCCACTGAAGATCCACTGTGGGAGCGAGCCTGCTCGCGATAGGTCTCACACTGCTCCCCTGTTGGCACAGTTCTCGCTTTAGCAAAGCCACAGGTAACCAACGGCGGTTGCCCCACCTACGACAAAGACGTCGCACACCCTCCTCGCCCCCTGGCGATTCGGGTTGCGGCGTTTTTTTGTTTTGATCCCACAGTCCGGGGTCGGTGGTGCAGCCACAGGCGGCGCACTGCTTCAAGGCACTGACTCATTTCTCGAGACTTTTACAGCTGAGGTGCGCGATGAATTCAAGCTTCTGGAAATCCGGCCACACCCCGACACTGTTCGCGGCCTTCCTCTATTTCGACCTGAGTTTCATGGTCTGGTACCTGCTCGGTCCACTGGCGGTGCAGATCTCTGCCGACCTGCACCTGACCACCCAGCAACGCGGCCTGATGGTGGCTACGCCGATCCTGGCCGGTGCCGTACTGCGCTTGTTCATGGGCCTGCTGGCCGACCGGATTTCACCGAAAACCGCCGGTATGGTCGGTCAGGTGATTGTGATCGGTGCACTGTTCTGTGCCTGGAAACTGGGCATCCACAGCTACGAACAAGCCTTGCTGCTGGGGCTGTTCCTGGGCGTGGCCGGTGCGTCATTCGCCGTGGCCCTGCCGCTGGCCTCCCAGTGGTATCCGCCACAGCACCAGGGCAAGGCCATGGGCATTGCCGGCGCTGGTAACTCGGGCACCGTACTGGCTGCGCTGATCGCACCGGTAATGGCAGTGGCATTCGGCTGGAGCAACGTGTTCGGTTTCGCGCTGATCCCGCTGATCGTGACCCTGATCCTCTTCGCCTGGCTGGCCAAGAACGCTCCCGAGCGGCCAAAAGCCAAATCCATGGGCGACTACCTCAAGGCCCTGGGCGACCGGGACAGCTGGTGGTTCATGTTCTTCTACAGTGTGACCTTCGGCGGCTTCATCGGCCTGGCCAGCGCACTGCCCGGCTACTTCAACGACCAGTACGGCCTGAGCCCGGTGACCGCCGGTTACTACACCGCCGCTTGCGTCTTCGGGGGCAGCCTGATGCGTCCACTGGGCGGCGCCCTGGCGGATCGTTTCGGTGGCATTCGCACCCTGTTGGGCATGTACACCGTGGCCGCTGTCTGCATCGCGGCAGTGGGCTTCAACCTGCCAAGCTCCTACGCGGCCCTGGCCCTGTTCGTCTGCACCATGCTCGGTTTGGGTGCGGGCAACGGCGCGGTATTCCAACTGGTGCCACAACGCTTCCGTCGCGAGATCGGCGTGATGACCGGATTGATCGGCATGGCCGGCGGCATCGGCGGTTTCGCCCTGGCGGCAGGCATGGGCGCGATCAAGCAAAGCACCGGCAGCTATCAACTGGCACTGTGGTTGTTCGCCAGCCTCGGCGTCCTGGCCTGGTTCGGCCTGTACGGCGTCAAGCGTCGCTGGAGGACCACCTGGGGTTCGGCCGCTGTCACCGCGGCTCGGGTATAAATAGCCTCCATGAGCCTGCAACTGAGTTTTGCCGAAGCCAGTGCCATTGGCCCTCGGGAAGAAAACCAGGACGCCCTGCGCCTGGTGACCCCGGCGCCGGCCCTGGCCGCGAGCAAGGGGTACCTGTTCGCCATCGCCGACGGTGTGAGCCAATGCGCCGATGGCGGGCTGGCCGCCCGTTCGACCTTGCAGGCCCTGGCCCTGGACTACTATTCCACGCCGCAAACCTGGGGCGTGGCCCAGGCGCTGGACCGGCTGTTACTGGCCCAGAATCGCTGGCTGCAAGCCAACGGTGGCGGGCAACCGCTGCTCACCACCGTCAGCGCGCTGGTCCTGCGGGGCCGGCGCTTCACCCTGGCCCACGTGGGCGATTGCCGAGTCTACCGCTGGCACGACAATCATCTGCAGCGGGTCAGTGAGGATCACGTCTGGGAACAACAGGGCATGCAGCACGTGCTCAAGCGTGCCCTGGGGCTGGATCAGCACCTGATCCTGGACTTCCTCGATGGCGAACTGCGCACCGACGAGACCTTCGTACTGCTCAGCGATGGCGTCTGGGCGGTTTTGGGGGACACGGCCATCGCCGGTATCCTTCGTGACCAGCCGGACCTGGACATTGCCGCGCAAACCCTGGTCAACGCTGCGCACCTGGCCGGCAGCCAGGACAACGCCAGCGCACTGCTGGTGCGGGTCGATGCGGTGGGCGAAGCGAGCATTGGCGATGCGCTGGCCCAGTTGCAGCAATGGCCCCTTCCCCCGGCATTGAAACCGGGGCAAGTGTTCGAGGGCTGGCAGATCGAAAGCCTGCTCGGCCAGAGCCAGCAATCGTTGCTCTACCGGGTACACGATGGCCAGGGCCAACCGTGGTTGCTGAAAACCTTGCCGGGGCATCTACGGGACGATACTCAGGCCGGGCAGTCGTTGCTGTCGGAAGAGTGGTTCCTCAGGCGGGTCGCCGGGCGGCAGTTTCCGGAAGTCCACGGCGTTCCCCAGCGTCAGCATTTGTACTACGTCATGCGGGAATATTCGGGCAAGACCCTGGCCGAGCTGTTCAACCAGGGCGGCCCGTTGCCTCTGCCCCAGTGGCAGGACCTGGCGCAGCGGCTGGTGCACGCGGTGGGCCTGTTGCATCGAAGACAGATCTTTCACCGCGATATCAAGCCGGAGAACCTGCACCTGGGCGAGGATGGGGAACTGCGCTTGCTGGATTTCGGACTGGCGTACTGCCCGGGATTGTCCGAAGACCAGGCCAACGTGCTGCCCGGCACGCCCAGCTATATCGCCCCGGAAGCCTTCGGGGGTGCGCCGCCGACGGCGCAACAAGACTTGTATGCGGTCGGCGTGACTTTGTATTTCCTGCTCACCGGACACTATCCCTACGGCGAAATCGAGGCGTTCCAGCGACCGCGCTTTGGCATACCGGTCAGTGCCCATCGCTATCGACCGGACCTGGCCGAATGGCTTGGGCAAAGCCTGGAGCGTGCCGTGGCGGCGGATCCTGGGCAACGCTTTGAAACCGCCGAGGAATGGCTGTTACTGCTGGAACAGGGCGAACGGCGCAGCTTGAGCGTCAGGCCTCGGCCGCTACTGGAAAGGGAGCCGCTGAAGGTCTGGCGCACGTTGGCGCTGGTGTCTTTGGTGGTGAATCTGGTGCTGCTGTATTTAGCGTTTCATGGCTGAAACCCAGTCGCGTCTATCGCGAGCAGGCTCGCTCCCACAGGTTTTGTGTCCACCGCAGATCCAATGTGGGAGCGAGCCTGCTCGCGATGGCGGCCTGATGGTCCCTGCAACTGCGCCTGCGGGACGCTCCATTACCGGGCAACACGCTTTGATTCGGTGCAATAAATCCCGCTCTCATCCGTGCAACCCGCCTCCCCTCCAATAAATCCGCGCCCTCAAGCCAGTTGGCACAACCACTGCATAACCTCTCTCACCATACATAAAGCAACGCCTCCAACGATGAGGGCGGTGCTTCCCGAGAGAACGGGACAAGGACAAAGGCGTCCTCGCTAGGCAACTAGCGGGACGCCTTTTTTTGTTTTCGTAAAAGTATCGAGCCAGTCCGAGCACCGTGATGAACCGGGCCTGAGCTTGTGGAGAACCCTGATGAAGAAACTCAAACTGGTGATGATCGGCAACGGCATGGCCGGGGTTCGAACCCTCGAAGAACTGCTCAAGCTGAGCAATGAGCTATACGACATCACGGTGTTCGGCGCCGAGCCTCATACCAACTACAACCGCATCCTGCTCTCGCCCGTGCTCGCCGGGGAGCAGACGTTTGAAGAGATCGTGCTCAACGACCTGAGCTGGTACCTGGACAACAACATCAAGCTGCTGCTCAACCGCAAGGTCGTGGAGATCGACCGAGTCAAGCGCCGGGTCATCGCCGAGGACGGCAGCGAAGCCGAATACGACCGTCTGCTGATCGCCACAGGCTCCACGCCATTCATCCTGCCGATTCCCGGCAACACCCTGGAGGGCGTCATTGGCTACCGCGACATCGCCGACACCCAGGCGATGATCAACACCGCCAAGACCCACAAACACGCCGTGGTGATCGGCGGCGGGTTGCTCGGCCTGGAAGCCGCCAACGGCTTGAAACTGCGGGGCATGGACGTGACAGTGGTGCACCTGGGTGAATGGCTGCTGGAGCGTCAGTTGGACAAGACCAGCGGTCAGTTGCTGCAAACCGCCCTGGAAAATCGCGGGCTGAAATTCCGCCTGAGCGAACAAACGCAAGCCCTGCACGACGCCGGCAATGGCCGGGTCGGCTCGGTGCAATTCAAGAACGGTGACATCATCCCGGCCGATCTGGTGGTGATGGCCGCCGGTATCCGCCCCAATACCGAACTGGCGGAAAAGTCCGGCATCCCTTGCAACCGCGGGATTCTGGTCAACGACACGATGCAAACCTACGACCCGCGCATCTATGCCATCGGTGAATGCGCCAGCCACCGTGGAACCGCCTACGGCCTGGTGGCACCGCTGTTCGAGCAAGCCAAGGTCTGTGCCAACCACCTCGCGCAACTGGGCTTCGCCACCTACAAGGGTTCAGTGACCTCGACCAAACTCAAAGTCACCGGCATCGACCTGTTCTCCGCCGGGGACTTCATGGGCGGCGAAGGCACCGAGACCATCACCCTTTCCGACCCGATTGGTGGCGTCTACAAAAAACTGGTGATCAAGGATGACGTGCTGGTCGGCGCCTGTCTGTACGGCGATACGGCAGACGGTGGCTGGTATTTCCGCCAGATCCGTGAGAACCACGCCATCAGCGAGATCCGCGATCACCTGATGTTTGGGGAAAACGCCCTGGGAGACGTAGGACACCAGGGCCAGGACAAAGCCATGAACATGGCCGACACCGCCGAAGTCTGCGGCTGCAACGGCGTGTGCAAGGGCACCATCGTCAAGGCGATCCAGGAGCATGGGCTGTTCAGCGTCGATGATGTGAAAAAACACACCAAGGCCGCCAGTTCCTGTGGCTCCTGCGCCGGTTTGGTGGAGCAGATCCTGATCAACACCGTGGGCGGCGCGGCGGACGTCAAACCGAAAAGCGAAAAAGCCATCTGCGGTTGCAGCGATCTCAACCACGGGCAGATTCGCCAGGCGATCCGCGACCAGCATCTGCTGACCATCGCCGCAACCATGAGCTACCTGAACTGGCGCACCCCGAACGGCTGCGCCACCTGCCGCCCGGCGCTCAACTACTACCTGATTTCCACCTGGCCCGGCGAAGCGCACGACGATCCGCAGTCGCGCCTGATCAACGAGCGTGCCCACGCCAACATCCAGAAAGATGGCACTTACTCCGTCGTCCCGCGGATGTGGGGTGGCGTGACCAATCCGTCTGAGCTGCGGCGCATTGCCGATGTGGCCGACAAATACAACGTGCCGATGGTCAAGGTCACCGGCGGCCAGCGTATCGACTTGCTAGGGATCAAAAAGCAGGACCTGCCCGGAGTCTGGAAAGACCTGGACATGCCGTCCGGCCACGCTTATGGAAAATCCATCCGCACCGTAAAAACCTGCGTAGGAAGCGAGTTCTGCCGCTTTGGCACGCAGAACTCCACCCAATTGGGAATCGAGCTGGAGCACGACCTCTTCAACATGTGGTCGCCCCACAAAGTGAAGCTGGCCGTTTCCGGTTGCCCCCGCAACTGCTCGGAAGCGGGCATCAAAGATGTCGGCATTATCGGCGTCGATTCCGGCTGGGAGATGTACATCGGCGGTAACGGCGGGATCAAGACTGAGGTCGCCGAATTCTTCGTCAAACTCAAGACCGCCGAAGAAGTGCGCGAATACAACGGCGCATTCCTGCAGCTGTACCGCGAAGAAGCCTTCTACCTCGAACGCACCGTGCACTACATGCAACGGGTCGGCATGGAGCACATCAAGAAAGCGGTACTTGAAGATCCGCAACGACGCAAAGCCTTGCATGACCGCCTGAAGTTCTCCCTGTCGTTGGAACAGGACCCATGGAAAGAACGCCTGGAACAGCCCCAGTTGAAGAAAGAGTTTGAAGTCATCACCGTGAAAAACCTGGAGGTACCGGCATGAACTGGCTGGATATCTGCGCACTGGAAGAGATCAACGCCCTGGGCTCGCGCATCATCAATGGCCCGAAAGGCGATATCGCGATTTTTCGTACCAGCGACGATGAGGTTTTCGCACTCGATGACCGCTGCCCGCACAAGGGTGGCCCGCTGTCCCAGGGGTTGATCTATGGCAAGCGCGTGGCCTGCCCGCTGCACAACTGGCAGATCGACCTGGAAACCGGCCAGGCCCAGGCCCCGGATGTGGGTTGCGCTCATCATCATGCGGCGCGGGTCGAAAACGGCCGGGTGATGCTGGCATTGCGGGAAGCAAGCTGATGAGCCGTCAAACCACCGCCTCGACCTGCTGTTATTGCGGGGTCGGTTGCGGCGTGCTGATCGAACATGACGACGAGCGCATCCTCGGCGTCAGTGGCGATCCCGCCCACCCGGCCAACTTTGGCAAACTGTGCAGCAAGGGTTCGACCCTGCACCTGACCGGCGACCTCGCCGCGCGCGCCTTGTATCCCGAACTGCGCTTGGGCAAGGGCCTGTCCCGCGCCCGCACCGATTGGGACAGCGCGCTGGATCACGCGGCCAGCATCTTCGCCGATACCATCGCCGAACACGGCCCCGACAGCGTGGCGTTCTACATCTCCGGGCAACTGCTGACCGAGGACTACTACGCCTTCAACAAACTCGCCCGGGCACTGGTGGGCACCAACAACATCGACAGCAATTCCCGGCTGTGCATGTCCTCGGCGGTGGTGGGCTACAAGCGCAGCCTCGGTGCCGACGCCCCGCCCTGCAGCTATGAAGACCTGGAGCTGAGCGACTGTGTGATGATTGTCGGCAGTAACATGGCCTACGCCCATCCGATCCTGTTTCGCCGCCTCGAGGACGCCAAGTCCCGCCGACCACAGATGAAAATCATCGTCATCGACCCACGGCGTACCGACACCTGCGACCTTGCCGACCTGCATCTGGCGATCCTGCCGGGCACCGATGTCGCCTTGTTCCATGGGATTTTGCACCTGTTGTTGTGGGAAGACTGGGTCGACCGCGGCTTCATCAAGGCCCACACCGAAGGCCTGGCGGACCTCAAGAACCTGGTGCGCGACTACACCCCGGCCATGGTCGCCCAGATCTGCGGCATCAGCGTCGAGCAACTGCACCAGTGCGCCGAATGGGTCGGCACGTCGCCCAGCTTCCTGTCGTTGTGGTGCATGGGCTTGAATCAGTCCACCGCCGGCAGTGCGAAGAACAGCGCGTTGATCAACCTGCACCTGGCCACCGGCCAAATCGGCCGGCCGGGCGCCGGGCCCTTCTCTCTGACCGGTCAGCCCAATGCCATGGGCGGTCGGGAAACCGGTAGCTTGTCGAACCTGCTGCCGGGTCATCGCGACGCCGCCAACGCCGAACATCGCGCCGAAGTCGCCCGCTACTGGGGTGTTGAACAATTGCCCGCGACCACGGGTTTGAGCGCCATCGAACTGTTCGAACAGGTTCGAAGTGGCAAGATCAAGGCACTGTGGATTGCCTGCACCAACCCCGCGCAGTCGATGCCTGACCAGACGGCGGTCCGGGAAGCCCTGCAAGCCTGTCCATTCGTGGTGCTGCAAGAGGCCTTCCGGACCACCGAAACCGCCGCGTTTGCCGACCTGCTGCTGCCAGCGGCCAGTTGGGGCGAGAAAGAAGGGTCGGTGACCAATTCTGAACGGCGTATTTCCCACGTCCGCCGGGCGATTGCCGCACCGGGTGAGGCACGGCCGGACTGGGCAATTACCGTGGATTTCGCCCAACGCCTGGAGAAACGCCTGCGCCCGGGTCAACCCAGCCTGTTCGCCTTTGAAACCCCGGCCCAGTTGTTCGATGAATACAAGCAACTGACCCGTGGCCGCGACCTGGACTTGTCCGGTATCAGCCATGCCCTGATCGATCAACTCGGTCCTCAGCAATGGCCCTTCCCGCAAGGCGCCAGCAGCGGAACACCGCGCCTGTATCTGGACGGGATTTTTCCTACCGACAATGGTCGCGCGCGGTTTGTCGCAGAACCGTATCGCGCCGCCAAAGAGTTGCGCGACGCCCGCTACCCATTGACCCTCAACACGGGTCGCCTGCGGGACCAATGGCACGGCATGAGCCGCACCGGCACCGCCGCGCAATTGTTCGGCCATGTGAACGAAGCCGTGCTCAGCCTGCACCCTGACGAACTGCTTCGCCATCGCCTGCAAGCCGGTGACCTGGTCAGCCTCAAGAGCCGTCGTGGCGCCGTGATCGTGGCGGTGGACAGCGACGACAGCGTGCGCCCCGGGCAGGCGTTTCTGCCCATGCACTGGGGCGACCGCTTTCTCAAGGGTGGGGTCAATACCCTGACTCAACCGGCCTTCGACCCCCTGTCAAAACAGCCGGAACTCAAACACAGCGGCGTGCGCCTGGAACCGGTGAACCTGCCCTGGCAGCTTTTCGCCCTGGTCGAAGGCGATGTTCAACAGCACTTGGAGACTTTGCGACCACTGTGTGAGGCGTTTGCCTACGTCAGCCTGAGCCTGACTGGGCGCGAACGTCCCGCGTTGCTGATTCGCGCGGCCAGCGCCGTCGCCCCCGAACCGCAGTTGCTGCAGGCGATCGACGAGCAATTGGGGCTGATCGAAGGGCCGGTGCTGGCCTATGAGGACCCACGTCGTTCCATCGGTAAACGGGTGCGAATCGAGAACGGTCGCATCACCGCCATTCGCCTGGCCGGCGAAACCCTGGCCCGCCACTGGCTGCAAAACCTCTGGCTGGAAGGCCGCGCCGATGAGCAATTGCGGCGCTGGCTGCTGGCGCCTTTGAGCGCCCCACCAGGCAATGCCGGTGCCGCCGTTGGCGGCAGCAAAACACTGTGCAACTGCATGAACGTCAGCCAGCGTGCGATCTGCGCCGGCATTGAACGTGGCCTGGACTTGCAGGGGCTGAAACAGGAACTGGGCTGCGGCACGCAATGCGGCTCCTGTGTACCGGAAATCAAACGCCTGCTGGTTGCCACCGCGCAACCGGTGGCCGCTGTCTCGTGAGGAAAACACTATGAACGCAAAAGTCTGGCTGGTGGGTGCAGGTCCTGGCGACCCTGAATTGCTGACCCTCAAAGCCGTGCGCGCCTTGGGCGAAGCCGACGTGGTGTTGATCGACGATCTGGTCAACGATGCGGTGCTGGAGCACTGCCCTGGCGCGCGGATCATCGCCGTCGGCAAGCGCGGCGGATGCCGTTCCACGCCACAGGCTTTTATCCATCGGCTGATGCTGCGTTATGCCCGCCAGGGCAAATGCGTGGTGCGCCTCAAGGGCGGCGACCCGTGCATCTTCGGCCGAGGCGGCGAAGAGGCGCAGTGGCTGCGCGAGCATGGCGTCGAAGTGGAACTGGTCAATGGCATTACGGCCGGCCTCGCGGGTGCGACGCAATGTGATATTCCGCTGACGCTGCGTGGGATTGCCCGGGGCGTGACGCTGGTCACCGCCCACACCCAGGACGGTAGCAGCCTGAACTGGCAAGCCCTGGCACAAAGCGGGACCACCTTGGTGGTGTACATGGGGGTGGCGAAACTGAGCGAGATCCGCGAGCAACTGCTGGCCGGAGGCCTGGCGGCGGACACGCCGGTGGCGATGATTGAAAATGCCTCTCTGCCCCATCAGCGCGACTGTCGCAGTGACCTGACCTCGATGGAGGCCGATGCAGGCGCATTTCAACTCAAGAGCCCGGCGATCCTGGTGATTGGCGAGGTGGCCAGAGCTGCTGAGCTGGCAGGCGCGCAACCGGCCTGGGTCCAGGCTTCGGCGCTATAGCACAGACACCAGCAAACCTGTGGGAGCGAGCCTGCTCGCGATGGCGGTGGATCAGCAACATTGATGCTGACTGACACACCGCCATCGCGAGCAGGCTCGCTCCCACAGTTTTTTGTGTTTCTCCAGCCCCGCCCCTGATTTTCATAAATCGCAGGCAAAGAAAAGCCCGGCCTAAGCCGGGCTTTTCCAAAGCTGTGGGCTAATTACTTAGCTTCGGCTTCAACCTGCGCTTCTACGCGACGGTTAACAGCACGGCCAGCGTCAGTAGCGTTGTCGGCAACTGGGCGGGATTCGCCGTAGCCAACAGACTGAACGCGGGACGATTCAACACCGTACTGGTTGGTCAGGACTTGCTTAACGGCGTTTGCACGACGCTCGGACAGAGCCTGGTTGTAAGCGTCAGGACCGACGGAGTCAGTGTGACCTTCAACAGTAGTGGTGGTGGATGGGTACTGCTTCATGAAATCAGCCAGGTTCTTGATGTCGCCGTAGCTGTTATCTTTAACGACCGCCTTGTCGAAGTCGAACTTGACGTCCAGCTCAACACGTACGACTTCAGCAACAGCTGGGCAGCCATCAGCGTCAACGGTTACGTTGGCTGGGGTGTCAGGGCACTTGTCGACGTTGTCGCACACGCCATCGTTGTCGCTGTCGGAGCAGACTTCAGCCGGAGCTGGAACTGGAGCAGCAGCAGGCTTGGAGCCGCCACCGAAGTTCACACCGATACCGACGCTTGGAGCCCACTCGGTGTCGCCCTGGTCGATGTTGTACTGAGCTTCAACGCCGGCACGGGCGTAGAAGTTGTCAGTGAAGTACAGCTTGGCACCGCCGCCAACGTTGGCGAAGGTGGAGCCGTTGCGACCGCTACGGCCGTTCTGACCGATGCTCTGATCGGAGAAACCAGCCGATACGTAAGGACGCAGCATGTCGCCTGGGTTGTTGAAGTGGTACAGAGCGTCCAGAGCGGTGTTGGAGCCCTTGATGTTACGACCGTCTTCGGCACGTGCGTTGTGCACTTCGTCGTAGGCCAGACGCAGTTCTACGTCGTCGGTCAGGAAGTAACCAATCGAGCCGCCGAACAGGTTGCCGTTGTTCTTGAAGTCGCGAGCGCTGTCGAACATTTCTTTCTTGGCGAAGCCTTCGATTTCAACTGCGCCTTGGCCTTGTGCCAGAGCGCCGAACGAAGTGGCAGCAATCAAAGAACCAATGGCAAAGCCCAAGGTGTTTTTCAGTTTCATCCGTTAAATCCCCATCTGGTGATTGTAAAGCAGTCCCGCAAACCGGGGGACAACTCGGCGACAAGTCTATCAGAACTTGCCTACACGTAAGAGATATTTGCGCCGAACTAAGTTTCAGCAATACCCGCAAATTTCTCACGCAATTTATCAAGAGCGCGCTTGTAACGCATTTTTGTCGCGCTCAACCCCATGTGCATTATGTCTGCGATCTCTTGGAATTCCAGCTCTGCGACAAATCGTAGCACCAGAATTTCCCGGTCGATCGGGTTCACATGGACAAGCCAGCGATCCAGCCCGCCCTTTTCCTCTGGTTTGGGCGCCTTTTCTTCAGACGCTTCTTCCAGAGGGTCCAGGCTCAAAGCATCCATCAAGCGACGCTTTCGCCGTTCCTTGCGGTACTGCGTGATGCATTCGTTGTACGTGATGCTATAGAGCCATGTCTTGAACTTCGATTTCCCCTCGAAGTTCTTCAGGCCATACAGCACCTTCAACATCACCTCCTGACAGACATCGTCAGCATCACGATCGTTCCCCAGATAACGCGCACAAACGTTAAATAATGTTCTCTGGTAACGGCGCATCAATTCTTCGTAAGCACGCGTTACGTGGAAAAGTTCCGTATGCGCGCGCGCGACCAACTCCTCATCGGAGAGATCACGGGGGTCGTAGCGCGTGGATAGCGATTGGGGTTTGTTCAAAACAAGTCGGGCCGACAGTCTAGGTCAATGTGCGCCGCAGCCTGCGTTAACGGGCATTTTGCGGCGGCATACATTAGCAGGGTTTGCCGGGTTAGCGGCTACTCACATGCTGTTCCAGCAGGATCCGATTGGAGAGCGATACCAATTCACCCTCCTCGGTCAGCAATGTGGTCTTCACCGTGCCGATCTCTTCGATCTGGCCTTCGACCTCGCCAACACGCACTTGTTGCCCAACCTCATACAATTCACGCACATAGATTCCCGCAAGAATCTGGCCGGCGATTTCCCGGCTTCCCAACCCCATTGCCAGCGCAACCGCCAGACCAACGGTAATCAATACGATGACGATCACATGGTTGAGCAGGTCAGTCTTGACCTCCAACTGGCTGATCGCGACCGAAATACTGATGATGATCACCAAGCCCTGGGCAATTCGCCCCAAGCCCTGGGCGTAGTCAAGCCCGACACCTTCGGCCGCGCCGCGCACCAGCCCGTTGGCCAATTGCGCCAGCAGAACGCCCACCAGCAATACCAGCGCGGCACCGAAAACCTTCGGCAAATACAGCGCAAGCATATCGAGCGTAGCTGAAACTCGCTCAAGGCCCAGGGATTCAGCGGCAGAAACCAGGAAAATCAGCAGAACGAACCAGTAGACGATCTTGCCGACCAAGGTCGAGATCGGAACCTGAATGCCACCGCGCGACAGCAGCTTGGTCAGGCCGGTGCCGCCCATCAGGCGGTCGAGCCCCAATTTGGCGAGCAGTTTTGAAAGCAGGGTGTCCAGCAGCTTGGCCACCACGAACCCCAACAACAGCACCACCAGGGCGCCGAAGAGGTTGGGGATGAAATTAGCCACCTTGGTCCACAACGCGGTCATTGCCGTGACGAGGCTCTGGGTCCAGAGATCAAGTTCCATATTCAATCAGCCTTATCAGCGGTGCGAGTAACAGGTTTACGACGGGAAACCGGCGAAACATGGGCCGACCCGTTATTCAGGGCGATCATCAGCGCGGGCAACCAGCGGCCCAGCAGGCTGAACAGATCGCCAGCGCCAACCTGGCGGTTGGCGGTTTTCAGTACACGTCCCAGGCATGCATCGTCGTCCCGGCTGGACGGCGAAGCCTTGAGCATGTCGCGCAAAGACTGTTCAAACGGATCGTGCATACGCACCTCTCGTGATGTCTGTGAAAGACGCGATCAAATTTCGGCAGGTCACATGGCGCCCCGTCAAACCCAGCGCAAACGGCGGAACAGCCACCACTGACCGAGGGCCACGCCGACCATCAATAGGCATGCAACCAGGAAACCATAAGGGCTTTCGGAGAACGGAATACCGCCGACGTTGATGCCCAAAAGACCGGTGAGAAAACTCATCGGCAGAAAAATCCCGGTGATGATGCCGAAGCGGTACATGGTGCGATTCATACGCACCGACAGACGCCGGTCCTCGGCCTCCAGCACAAGCCCCACGCGCTCTCGGGTCAATTCCAGCTCTTCGAGGTAGCGGGTCAGGCTGTTGTTCAATTCATTCCAGTAATCGCCATCATCCTCGACAAACCACGGCAGTTTGAGCCGTGTCATCTGGCCGAAAATATCCCGCTGGGGGGCCAGGAACCGCTTCAGCCCGGCCGCCCTTCTGCGAATGTGCAAAATGGCATCATGCTCGGGGGTATACCGTTCGTCGGTATCAATCTTTTCTTCTTCGCTATCGACGATTTCCGAGAGCTGGGTGACCAGATCCTGCACCTTGTTGGTCAGGTACTGCGCCATATAAAGGATGAGTTCCGACGCAGTCCTTGGCCCCTCGCCCTCGGCCAGTTGCGTCAACAGTTCATCGGTGGCGCGCAACGGACGCAGGCGCAGGGAGATCACTCGCTGGGGGGACGCGAAGATCCGCACCGACACCATGTCCTCCGGTTCTGCGCCCGGATTGAGGTTGACGCCGCGCAGAAACAGCAGCAGTTCGGCGTTGGGCAGCGGCAACAGGCGCGGCCGGGTGTTCTCCTCCAGCAGCAGGTCGCAGTTGAATTCGCTCAGGCCACTGGACTTGCGCAGCCAGGTGTGGGTTTGCGGATGACTGCGATCCCAGTGCAGCCACAAGCTTTCGTGGGCCTGTAACTGCAAATCGTCGAGTTCTGTCCGGGCTATCGAACGCGCGCCACCATTACCGTCCAGCACCAGGGCATGCACCAGCCCCCATTGCGCGTTTTCTTCCTCGAACATCCTCATCCCTTATGGCTTTGACGCTTCATTCAGGCATTTTCAGCGGGCTGGGCGACACAATCACGCCGTTGTTGTCCGCATAGACATACTCGCCTGGACGAAACGTCACGCCGGCAAAGGTCACCGCGACATTGAGATCGCCGATGCCACGCTTGTCGGTTTTCATTGGATGGCTGGCCAGGGCCTGGACACCAAGGTCTGTCTGGGCGATGACGTCGACGTCGCGGATGCAACCGTAAATCACCAGCCCTTCCCAGCCGTTTTTCGCGGCTTTTTCGGCCAGCATGTCACCCAGCAATGCCCGGCGCAGTGAGCCGCCGCCATCGACCACCAACACTTTGCCGTTGCCCTTGAGTTCCACCTGCTCCTTGACCAGGGAGTTGTCCTCGAAGCACTTGATGGTCACGATTTCGCCGCCGAAGGAATCGCGGCCACCGAAATTGCTGAACATCGGCTCCAACACTTGCACCAACTCCGGGTAGGCGTCGCACAGGTCGGGCGTGAGGTAATGGTTCATTGAACAACTCCTGTAAAGGCTGGAACGTCAGGCTGAGTGAGCAACCGTTTGTGACCGGAACCGCGTATCGCGTCATATCTTAGCCGCAAGCCGACAAGAGCGAAATGCCCTTGTCAGAGCCTTCGCTTCAAACCGCTTCGGCCAGACTGGATGGATCCGCCAGTAGCGGTGCATGCTGATCTGCCAGCCAACGCGCCACCAGCGGCCAGACCTCAGCATGGGCCGCTTTGCTGACCAGCATCTCGACATGGCCAAAATCGTCGGTAAAGCCCTGCTCCCGGCCCAGGCAGACAAACTGCTTGTGCGCAGAGCCGACCTGCTCGAAGAGTTTGCGGCAAGCCCAGGTCGGATCCTGCTGGTCGCCGACCGCGCTCACCGCCAGTATCGGCACCTGCACATCGGCCAGACCCGCCCACCAGTTCTTCTGCGCATCACCGAAACGCCCGAACAGGCCATACCAGCGCATGCTCTCCAGCGCCAGGCCGATGGGCTCGTCCTCCGGGCCGCGCTTGAGCCGCGAACCGGACAACTGGGCAAAACGCTTGAGAATGAAACGTCCGCTCCATTCCACCGGCGGGATCTTCAGCGGCCAATAGGTGCGGCTGACCTGGGTGCCAAAAAACGCCGCCGAAGCCACCGCCGGCTCGCCCAGATAGTGGCCGCCCAACGCCGCCGCCAGGGTGATGCCGCCCAAAGAGTGGCCGATCCAGTGCGGCACCTGCCCGCTCTGCTCACGCACGAAGGCACCGATGGCCGGCAGGTCGTAACGAGCGTAATCGGCCACGCGATTCTTGCGGTAGTCGTGATTGCGCTGGGACAGGCCATGGCCGCGCATTTCTGGAATCCACACGTCAAAGCCCAGCCGCGCAAGATAGGCCCCCAACCCCAGGCCCTTGGGCGAATACCAGAAGCGCCGGTTGGAAAAACTGCCGTGCAGCAGGATCACGGGAACGCCACGAACCTCGCTGCCGTCGGCCATGCCCAGTCGGGTGACGGCCAGTTCAACGCTGTAGTCCGGGCTGTTGCCGGGCTTCAGACGATAGACGTCTTCGCTCAGATCACCACGCCGTTCGGCGCTGATCAGGGCGACAGGAAAAAGGTTGCTGCTGCTTTGCATAATGCTCTTGCACAAAAAAAGACGACTGTGGGAGCGAGCTTGCTCGCGATTGCGGTGGATCAGCAAAAATAATCTTGGCTGACACTCCGCTATCGCGAGCAAGCTCGCTCCCACAAAGGTTACCCGGCTTACATCACCGGTGAGGCCCCTTCACTCAATCAGACTGCAGCCTGACCTTCAGCCAGGAAGAACCAGGTCTCCAGTACGGAGTCGGGGTTCAACGAAACGCTTTCGATGCCCTGCTCCATCAGCCACTTGGCCAGGTCCGGGTGGTCCGAAGGGCCCTGACCGCAGATGCCGATGTACTTGCCGGCCTTGTTGCAGGCGGCAATGGCATTGGCCAGCAGCTTCTTGACCGCCGGGTTCCGCTCGTCGAACAGGTGCGCGATGATGCCGGAGTCACGGTCCAGGCCCAGGGTCAGCTGGGTCAGGTCGTTGGAGCCGATGGAGAAACCGTCGAAGAATTCAAGGAATTCTTCAGCGAGGATCGCGTTGGACGGCAGCTCGCACATCATGATCACGCGCAGGCCGTTGTCACCACGGGCCAGGCCGTTTTCCGCCAACAGATCGACAACCTGGCTCGCTTCGCCCAGGGTGCGCACGAACGGCACCATGATCTCGACGTTGGTCAGGCCCATCTCGTTGCGCACACGCTTGAGGGCGCGGCACTCGAGTTCGAAGCAGTCACGGAACGATTCGCTGATGTAACGCGAAGCGCCTCGGAAGCCCAGCATCGGGTTTTCTTCTTCCGGCTCGTAGAGCTTGCCGCCAATCAGGTTGGCGTATTCGTTGGACTTGAAGTCCGACAGGCGCACGATGACCTTTTTCGGCCAGAACGCAGCCGCCAGGGTGCTGATGCCCTCCACCAGTTTCTCGACATAGAAACCGACCGGATCGTTGTAACCGGCAATGCGCTTGTCGACGCTGTCCTTGATCTCCGGCGGCAAGCCGTCGTAGTTCAGCAACGCCTTGGGGTGCACGCCAATCATGCGGTTGATGATGAATTCCAGGCGGGCCAGGCCCACACCCGCGTTCGGCAGTTGCGCGAAGTCGAAGGCGCGATCCGGGTTGCCGACGTTCATCATGATCTTGAACGGCAGGTCCGGCATGGCGTCCACGGAGTTCTTCTTGATGTCGAAGCCCAGTTCGCCTTCGAAGATATAGCCGGTATCGCCTTCGGCGCAGGACACGGTGACGCCCTGGCCGTCCTTGAGCAACTGAGTGGCGTTGCCGCAACCGACCACAGCCGGAATGCCCAGTTCACGGGCGATGATCGCCGCGTGGCAGGTACGTCCGCCGCGGTTGGTGACGATGGCGCTGGCGCGTTTCATCACCGGTTCCCAATCCGGGTCGGTCATGTCGGAAACCAGCACATCGCCGGCCTGGACCTTATCCATCTCCGAGACGTCCTTGATGATCCGCACCTTGCCGGCGCCGATGCGCTGGCCGATGGCACGGCCTTCCACCAGCACGGTGCCGGTTTCCTTGAGCAGATAGCGCTCCATGACATTGGCCTGGGTACGGCTCTTCACGGTTTCCGGACGGGCCTGCACGATATACAGCTTGCCGTCGTCACCGTCCTTGGCCCATTCGATGTCCATCGGGCACTTGTAGTGCTTCTCGATGATCATCGCCTGCTTGGCCAGCTCGCTGACTTCGGCGTCGCTCAGGCAGAAGCGCGCGCGCTCGGCCTTGTCCACGTCGACGGTCTTGACCGAACGACCGGCCTTGGCTTCGTCGCCGTAAATCATTTTGATGGCCTTGCTGCCCAGGTTACGGCGCAGGATGGCCGGACGACCGGCTTCCAGTGTGCCTTTATGGACATAGAACTCATCCGGGTTCACCGCGCCTTGTACGACGGTTTCACCCAGGCCGTAGGCGCCAGTGATGAACACCACGTCACGGAAACCCGACTCGGTGTCGAGGGTGAACATTACCCCGGCGGTGCCGGTTTCGGAGCGGACCATGCGCTGCACACCGGCAGACAGGGCGACCAGTTTGTGGTCGAAGCCCTGATGCACACGGTAGGAAATGGCACGGTCATTGAAAAGGGAAGCGAAGACTTCCTTGGCGGCACGGATGACGTTTTCCACGCCACGGATATTCAGGAAGGTTTCCTGCTGGCCGGCGAAGGAGGCATCCGGTAGATCTTCGGCGGTGGCCGAGGAGCGCACGGCGACGGCAACGTCGGGATTGCCTTCGGACAGTTTGGCGAAGGCGGTGCGAATTTCGGCGTTCAGCTTCTCGGGAAACTCGGCTTCCATGATCCATTGGCGGATCTGGGCGCCGGTCTTGGCCAAGGCGTTGACGTCATCGACGTCCAGGGCATCGAGCGCGTCGTGGATCTGTTTGTTCAGGCCGCTCAGTTCCAGAAAGTCACGATAAGCCTGAGCCGTCGTGGCGAAGCCACCTGGCACCGATACGCCGGCACCGGCGAGGTTACTGATCATCTCGCCCAGGGATGCGTTCTTGCCCCCCACATGCTCTACATCATGGACGCCGAGCTTATCGAGGGAAACTACGTACTCTACCAAGGTGATCTCTCCACTAACTGTGTTGGAAAAGCTCAAGGCACCGGTGGCTCCAGGGGAGCAAATACCGGCGATATGGCCTGGACCTGGAAAATAAGTGAGAATGCGGGCCACTGGCGGCCGGCAAATCGCGCCTATCATATCCAAGAATCGTCACTAGCTCACTAGGGCCCAAGGCGCAAATGAAACGATCTGCTTTCTTTATCTCCGACGGCACCGGCATTACAGCCGAAACACTGGGCCAAAGCCTGTTGGCGCAATTCGAAAACATTACCTTCGCCAAATTCATACGTCCGTACATCGACAGTGTCGACAAGGCGCGGGCCATGGTACAGCAAATCAATAAAGCCGCCGAAACCGACGGTTTCCGCCCGATTATCTTCGATACCATCGTCAATCAGGACATCCGTGAGATTCTCGCAACGTCCAATGGTTTCATGATCGACATTTTTTCCACCTTCCTGGCGCCTCTGGAGCAGGAGCTGAGCGAGCATTCCTCCTACTCGGTCGGCAAGTCCCATTCCATTGGTCATAACTCCAACTACATGGAGCGCATCGAGGCGGTCAACTTCGCCCTGGACAACGATGATGGCGCCCGTACGCATTATTACGACAAGGCCGATTTGATCCTAGTGGGTGTGTCGCGCTGTGGTAAGACGCCGACGTGCCTGTACATGGCGATGCAATTTGGTATCCGCGCGGCCAACTATCCGCTGACCGAGGACGACATGGAGCGCCTGCAACTGCCCAGCGCCCTGCGCGCCCACCAGCACAAGCTGTTCGGTTTGACCATCGATCCGGATCGCCTCACTGCGATCCGCAACGAGCGCAAGCCCAACAGCCGCTATTCGAGCTACGCCCAGTGCGAATTCGAAGTGCGCGAGGTAGAAAACCTGTTCCGGCGGGAGAACATTCCCCACATCAACTCCACGCATTTTTCCGTGGAAGAGATTTCGGCGAAGATCCTGGTGGAGAAAGGGGTGGAGCGGCGGTTCAAGTAACCCGCAACAACACAAAACCCTGTGGGAGCGAGCCTGCTCGCGATAGCGGAGGGGCAGCCCACATTAATGTAGCTGTTCCACCGCAAAAGCGAGCCGGCTCGCTTTTGCGGTGGAACAGCTACATTAATGTGGGCTGCCCCTCCGCTATCGCGAGCAGGCTCGCTCCCACAGGGGTTGAGGCGTCCTTACATGCTCTGCATTAATGGACTGCCGCCACCTGCTCATCCATTTTCTTGCGCAGGCTCAAGGGACGCATGTCGGTCCAGACTTCTTCGATGTAGGCCAGGCAGTCCTTTTTGAAGCCGCTTTTGCCAACCGCACGCCAACCTTCGGGGATGGCTTTGTACTCAGGCCAGATCGAATACTGTTCTTCGTGGTTGACCACGACCTGAAAGACGATGTCCTCGCGGTCGAATACTGAAGTCATGGGTGTCTCTCCATCTTTGTTCGAGGTTCACTGCGGCGCATGCGCAGCCAGGGTATGAAAGGAACGTTTGGAGCCGGGTGAAAATTAGGCTTGGGCAACGGCAGCCTTCAAGGCGCGTCCGAAAATCTCGGCAACCCGGTCGATCTCCGTCGCTGTGATGGTCAGCGGCGGCAGGAAACGCACCACGCCGCCCTGCCGGCCACCCAACTCCAGGATCAACCCGCGTTTGAGGCATTCACGTTGCAACCGTGGCGCCAAGCGCGCATCTACCGGCGGGTGGCCCAAGGCATCCGGCATTCCGGCCGGGTCAACCAGTTCGACGCCAAGCATCAGCCCGCGTCCACGGATATCGCCCAGTTGCGCAAAATCCCGCTGCAGGACGTGCAGGTGTTCGCTCAAGCGATCGCCCATGGCGCTGGCGTGGGCCGGCAGGTTGTGTTCCACCAGATAACGCATCACCGCGGAACCGGCAGCCATGGCCATTTGATTGCCACGGAAGGTCCCGGCATGGGCTCCCGGCAGCCAGGTGTCGAGCCAATCGCGATAAACCACCACCGCCAGCGGCAGACTGCCGCCGATGGCCTTGGACAGCACCACCACGTCTGGAATGATGCCGGCGTGTTCGAACGCGAACATTTTACCGGTGCGGCCAAAACCACTCTGGATCTCGTCGACAATCAACGCCACGCCCGCCTGCTCGGTGATGCGCCGCAACCCGCGCAGCCAATCCAGATCGGCCGGTATGACCCCACCCTCGCCCTGCACCACCTCGACAATCACTGCCGCCGGCAATTGCACGCCGGCCTCGGGGTCGGTCAGCAGGTTTTCCAGATAATGCAGATTGGCCTTCACCCCCGAGGCACCGCCCAAACCGAACGGACAGCGGTAATCGTAGGGGTAAGGCATGAATTGCACGCCGTTGCCGAGCAAGGCGCCCAAGGGTTTCTTCGGTCCCAGGCTGCCCATCAGGCTCAGCGCCCCCTGGCTCATGCCGTGATAACCGCCCTGAAACGACAACACGGTGCTGCGCCCGGTGGCCGTGCGCACCAGTTTGAGAGCAGCTTCCACCGCATCAGTGCCGGTGGGGCCGCAGAACTGGATCTTCGCCTCGGCGGCAAGGTCCGCCGGCAACAGGCCGAACAGGTCCTGGACGAAGCGATCCTTGACCGGCGTGGTCAGGTCCAGGGTATGCAAAGGCAACTCATCGCTCAGCACCTGCTGGATCGCCTCGATCACCACCGGATGGTTATGCCCCAGGGCCAGGGTGCCGGCCCCGGCCAGGCAGTCGATGAAAGTGCGACCCTCGACGTCCTCGACATACAAACCCCTGGCGCGCTTGAGGGCCAAGGGAATGCGCCGTGGATAGCTGCGGGCGTTGGACTCCTGCCGGCTCTGGCGGGCCAGCAGCGGCGACTCGTTGAATTGGTAGAGCGTCTCGGTCGGCGCGCAACTGACCCGCGCCGGCTGTGCTTCGATAAGACTATTGGCGACTGACATCTCTCGACCCCGCAATACACTGTAGTAGTGACCCAAATGGCACACCGGGCAGGTGCGCATCCGGTCGGGGCGCACGTGCAGGTTTCCTGTTGTGGAAACGCACCGGCGCGGCAAGGATTTACTCTGGAATCGAACTTTCCCCCGCTGGCTCGACCAGTGGCTTGTGCATGGCAATGGCGGTGACACCGCCGATGGCGAACGCCTCGGCGCTTTGCCTGAACCCCAGATGTCGATAGAACCCATGGCTGCTGCGTGTGCTGTTGAGTGTCACCTGGACGACCCCGCGACCGCGCAACCACGCCTCGATATCCCGTACCAGCGCTCGCCCGGCACCGCGGCGAAACCATTCCGGTTGCACATAGCAGAACGCGATCCGGCCTGAAACCGAGGCCATGGCGGTGCCCACCAGCCGCCCCTGCAAACGCGCCAGGGTCAGGCGCAACCTTGGGTCGAGCAGTAAGGGTTGTAGGTGAGCGAGGGTGTTGTGGCGTATCCAGGCTGCCACGATGCGCGGGTCGTTACGGTGTTCGGCGGCACATCCGAGGCGGATGGAGCGTTCGGCGATCCGGCTGATGATGCCGGCATCGCTGGGGGTGGCGGTGCTGATTTCAATGAGTGGTTCCATGGCGCGGTGTTCCTCAGTCCTTGAGTCGAGCTGAGAAAAACATAGCCCCGGATGAGGTGGGTGCGCCAATGGCAGGTCGTTACAACGGATGTATGCAGCTCCCCGGTAAACCTGGGTTAACCCACCTGTACAGGCATCGTCAATTCAACCCGCAATCCGTCCGGACGGCTGTCGAAATGCAGACCGCAACCACAACGCTGGACGATGGCCTGGACAATCGCCAACCCCAGTCCGCAGCCGGTGCTCTGGCCATTGCGCCAGAAGCGCTGGGTCAGGTACTGGATATCGTCGGCATCAATGCCGGGACCATGATCGCGAACCTGGAAGCGTACACGCTGGCCAATCATTTCCAGGCTCAATTGCACCTCGGTCCCGTCCGGCGTATGCCGCAAGGCGTTGTCCAGCAGATTGCGCAAGGCGGCGATGGAAAGCACCGCCGGCATTTGCACCGGCGCGTCGGACACCCCGGGTGCCAAGTGCAGCTTGATCCGCTGGGGAGCGCCGCCGGTCGCATCCTGGATCGCCAGTCGCGCCACTTGCTCGGCGTTGCATTGCACGCCATCGTCGAACGACAGGCTGCCCTCGACCCGGGCCAGCAGCAACAACTGTTCGAGGGTGCGGTGCAAGCGGTCGGCGCCCTCCTCGGCCCGGGCCAGGGACTGATCGCGGGCGACGCCTTCGGTCATGCGCGCCACTTGCAGGTGAGTCTTGATAGCCGTCAACGGGCTGCGCAGCTCATGGGCGGCATCGCCGGTCAGCCGGCGCTCGCGCTCAATGGTCTTGCCGATACGCTGGAACAGCTGGTTCTGGGTCTCCAGCAACGGCCGCAGCTCACTGGGCAGCGGATGGATCTGCAGAGGCTCCAGGGAGTCGGCATTGCGTCGCATCAATGCATCGCGCATGCGATTGAGCGGTGCCAGGCCCTGGCCGATGCCCAGCCATAACAGGCACAAGCAGCCCAGCAGCGCCACGCCGACCGGTACCGAGGCCGCCAACAGCACCGACATGTTCAAGGCTTCGCGTTCGATCTGGCGGTCGGCGGTGGTGATGCGCAAATCCCCTCGGGCCAGGGTGAAACTGCGCCAGGGCGCGCCGTCGATCATCTGGTCGTGAAAGCCCAGCTTCTCGGCTTCCAGGGTTTGGTCTGGGGTGCCATGGCTGCGGGCCAGGATCTCCCCCCGCAAGGAGCTGACCTGGCAAGCCATGCCCCCCGGAATGCTCACATGCTCGGTCCTCAGGTGCGTGCCTTCACCTTTGCTGGGCAATGGCGGCATCTGCTCCAGCAGCCCGGCGACCATCCGCGCCGAAGCCACCAGTCGCTGGTCGAGGGAAAACATCATCTGGTTGCGCAGATCACTGAGCATCCACGCCGCCGCCAGGGCCCAGATCAGGGCGAAGGCCGCGCCGAGGGTCAGGCTCAGGCGCAATCGCAGGCTCATCACTTGGAGGACTCCCCGTCGTCGGCCGGCCCCAGCCGATAACCCAGCCCGCGGACCGTCTCGACAATGCCATTGCCGAGCTTGCGCCGCAGGTGATGGATATGGACGTTGAGGGCGTTGCTTTCCAGTTCGTCATTGAACCCGTAGACACTGTCCTTGAGTTGCTCGGTGGACAGGACCCGACCGCGACTGTGCAACAGCGCCTGCAGCAATGACTGCTCACGCCGGGAAAGGTCCACCGGCTGTCCGCCGAGGGTGGTTTCCCGGCTGCTGGGGTCGTAGGTCAGGCGGCCGTGCTCGATCAGATTGACGCTGCGCCCCGCCACGCGCCGTAGCAAGGTGTGCAGGCGCGCCGCGAGTTCACGCAGATCAAAGGGTTTGAGCAGATAATCATCGGCACCGGCCTGCAAGCCGTCGACCCGGTCGGTCACCGAGTCCCGGGCGGTGAGGATCAGCACCGGTATTTCCAGACCTTGCTGGCGCAATTGGCGCAACAATTTAAGGCCGTCCTCGTCGGGCAGCCCCAGGTCCAGCACCATGACGTCGAACCGGGCCACGCCAACCATCGCCCGCGCCGCCGACGCCGTGGCGACGTGTTCGACGGTCAGGCCCTGGGCCGTGAGCCCGGCGACGATCCCGCTGGCGATCAACTCATCGTCTTCGCAGACCAGTACGTGCATGGTAAGCCCCGTGGAAAAAGGTACATTAGGCCGCCGGCCGATTAAGCCGACATTATGCGACGAGTACGGCAAACATGGGCGATCATTGCTACCTGCCGATCGTCGCCGGGTTAATCGACGGTTAATCGCCAGTCGCCATCGTGCATTCCACTTGCTTCGTTCTAAGGCTTTATCCATGCGTCGATTGTTTTTGCTGTGGCTGCTCCTGATCTCGGGCCTGGCCCAGGCCGCCAATCCGTTCGAGACCAAAACCGATTTCCTGCCGGTGGAAAAAGCCTTCGTGTTCACCTCCGAACGCCTGGACTCCGGTGAAACCCAGTTGTTCTGGCAGATTGCCGACGGCTACTACCTGTATCAGCAGCGACTCAAATTCGACGGTCTTGCCGAGGCGCAAAAACCGAAGTTGCCGGAGGGTGAAGCCCATAGCGACGAGTTTTTCGGCGATCAACAGGTTTATCGTCAGGCGCTGGAACTGAAAATCCCCGCCGGCGCCACCGGCAAAATCAAGGTCGGCTTCCAAGGCTGCGCCGACGCGGGCTTGTGCTATCCACCCCAGACCCAGGTGGTGGACCTGGGTGGCACTGCACCAGCGGTTGCCAATGGTGAGGCGCCGGACCAGGCCTTGGCCAGCGGCCTGCAGCAACGGGCCTTGGGCTGGAGCCTGCTGGTGTTCTTTGGCCTGGGCCTGTTGCTGGCGTTTACGCCGTGCTCGCTACCCATGCTGCCGATCCTGGCCGGGGTGGTGGTGGGCAGCGGCGCCAGCCCTCGGCGTGGATTGGCATTGGCCATCAGCTACGTGATCAGCATGGCCCTGGTGTATGCCGCCATGGGCGTAATCGCCGCGCTGCTGGGGGCCAACCTTCAGGCGCTGCTGCAGCAACCGTGGCTGCTGGGCACTTTCGCGGCGATATTCGTGGTGCTGGCGTTACCCATGTTCGGTTTCTTCGAATTGCAGTTGCCGGCCGCCCTGCGCGACCGCCTGGAAAGTGCCGGACGCCAGCGCCGCGGCGGCAGCCTGGTGGGCGCCGGCATTCTCGGAGCCTTGTCCGGCCTGTTGGTGGGCCCGTGCATGACTGCCCCGCTGGCCGGTGCGCTGCTGTACATCGCCCAAAGCGGCAATGCGTTGCACGGCGGGCTGATCCTGTTCGCCATGGGCGTGGGCATTGGCCTGCCGCTGTTGCTATTGGTGACCGTGGGCAATCGTTTCCTGCCCAAACCCGGCGCCTGGATGAATGTGCTCAAGGGCGTGTTCGGCTTTCTGTTCCTGGGCACCGCGATCCTCATGATCCGCCCGGTCATCGACGGCTCGCTGTGGATCGGCCTGTGGGGCACGTTGTTGTTGATTGCCGCCTATAGCGCCTGGCGGCAGACCGAAGGTTTCGGTCGCACAGCCTATGTATGCGGCAGCGCGTCGCTGCTGTTCGGTCTGTGGGGCAGCCTGCTGGTGATCGGCGCGGCGGGTGGCGGCGATGATTTCTTCCAGCCCCTGAAGGTCTATGCCGGCACCTCGGAAAGCTCGGCCGTTAGCGCCCATGATGCCTTTATCACGGTCAGCGAGCCTGCCGCCCTGCAGCGGGAACTGGATGCGGCCAAGGCCCAGGGCCAATGGGTCTTGCTGGACTACTACGCCGACTGGTGCGTGTCCTGCAAGATCATGGAAAAACAGGTGTTCGGCCGCACCGATGTGCTGGACGCCTTGAAAGACGTACGCCTGGTGCGTCTGGACGTCACCGCCGACAATGCCGCCAGTCGCGAACTGCTGGGCCGCTATCAAGTGCCGGGGCCACCGAGCCTGCTGTGGATTGGCGCCGACGGTCAAGAGCGGCGCAGCCAGCGGATCACCGGGGAAGTCAATGCCAAGGAATTCCTGGAGCACTGGAACATGACTCGGAAGGCGCGCTGATGCTGACGTTTACCCTCGGCACCTTTGCCATTGCGCTTAACCATCTATTGCTGATCAGCGCGTTGGCACTGGCAACCCTGGTGGGCTGGCGAGTAGCCAAGCGCGGTGGCGAAAACCCGGAATCGGTGCTGTTCGTGCTGTTTTTGCTGGGGCTTCTGGCCGCACGGATCGGCTTCGTCGGCGCCTACTGGAACCATTACCAGGATGACCTGTGGCAGATCGTCGACCTGCGCGACGGCGGTTTTCTGGCCTGGCCGGGGATCGTCGCGCTGGTGATTGGCGCGTTGCTGTGGGGCCGGCACCGACCGGCCTTGCGCCGGCCGTTGGGTTTCGGCGTGGGCAGCGGTCTGTTGTTCTGGCTGGTGGCGACGATGTCATTGACGATCTATGAACAAGGCACCCGACTGCCGGAAATCAATCTGCGTAACGCCAACGGCGAGACGGTAAAACTCACCGATTACCAGGGCGGGCCCCTGGTGATCAACCTCTGGGCCACCTGGTGCCCACCCTGCCGGCGCGAAATGCCCGTGCTGGAAGAGGCCCAGCAGCAGCGCCCGGACCTGACGTTCCTGTTCGTCAACCAGGCCGAAAGCATGCAAAGCGTCAGCACTTATCTGGCCACCCAGGGCTTGAGCCTGGACAACGTGCTGTTTGATGGCAGCGGTCGCCTCGGTCAGGCCGTCGGTTCCATGGCACTGCCAACCACCTTGTTCTACAGCGCCGACGGCCGCCTGCTGGACAGTCACTTGGGCGAATTGTCAGAAGCGAGCCTGGCCCGCGCCCTGGAGAACTTCGAAACGCCGGATTCAACATCGGCTCCCCACTCCGCCACAAGGAAACCCTCATGCCCCGCCTCCGCCACTTGCTGACCCTGGCCGTCGCCGCCACGCTGTCGCAGGCACCGCTGCTGCACGCCGAAGAACTGCCCGCGGCCATCAAGAAAATCGAAGCCAAGGGCGCGAAAATCGTCGGCACGTTCGAGGCGCCGGACGGATTGCGCGGTTACGCGGCGCAATACCAGAACCGTGGGATGGCGCTGTACCTGACACCCGATGGCCAGCATGTCTTGCTGGGCAACCTGTACGACGCCGACGGCAAGGACCTGAGCGCCGAGCCGCTGCAAAAGCTGGTCTATGCCCCAATGGCCAAGGCCATCTGGGGGAAGATGGAAGCGAGCAACTGGATCGCCGACGGCAGCAAGGACGCGCCGCGCACCGTCTATCTGTTCAGTGACCCGAACTGCCCGTACTGCAACATGTTCTGGGAACAGGCACGGCCATGGGTCAAAGCCGGCAAGGTGCAGTTACGCCACATCATGGTGGGCATCATCCGTGAAGACAGCCCAGGAAAATCCGCCGCATTGCTGGCGGCCAAGGACCCTGAGAAAGCCTTGGAAACCCACGAGAAGGCTGGCAAGGGCAGCGCGCTCAAACCCCTCAAAAACATACCGCCGGCCATCCAGGCAAAACTGGACGCCAACCTGCAATTGATGGAAGAGCTGGAACTGTCCGCCACCCCGGCGATTTTCTACCTGGATGACAAGGGCGAACTGCAACAGCAGCAAGGCGCACCGTCGCCGGACAAGCTGGTGAAGATTCTCGGGCCGAAGTGAGATCGACCTAGAGGGCCTCATCGCGAGCAGGCTCGCTCCCACAGGGGATGTGTGGCGACGACAAAATCAGCGTCAGGCACAGATCAAAATGTGGGAGCGAGCCTGCTCGCGATGGCGTCGGGTCATCTGCGCAGAAACTCCAGCAAGGCTCGGGTCACGAATTCCGGGTTTTCCAGGTTGGAGATATGCCCCGCCTCTGGAATCAGCACATGCGGGCAGCCGATCAGCTCAGCCATTTCCAGCGCCTCGGACGGTGGTCGCGGTTTGTCCTGGTCGCCGCACATCACCAGCGTGCGCCCGGCGTCGAGCTCAGGCAGGCGCGGCAGGATGTCGTCCCGACCAAAAATGATCCGTCCCAACGGCACGACGCTGTCGCGCAGGCGGTCGGTCGGCAGTGCGGCCAGTGTGGTGCGAAACTGCTGGTAGAGCGCTGACTGCGGATCGATGCCCGGCCGGAAAAAGATCGGCACGACAATGTCCAGCAACGGCTCGGGGATGCTACCGCTGGCTTCGATCTTGTCGAACAGCGAAAAGTAATACTGGCGAGTCGGTTCAGGTTCGACCCCTACGTAAGTGTCCATCAACACCAACGCCTCAAGCCGCTTGGGCGCCATCAGCGCCAGCCGTGCGCCCCACATCCCGCCCACCGAAAGCCCCACCAGACTGAAGCAATCGACCTCCAGATGATCCATCAACGCCAGTGCCTGGCGAGCCAGATCGTCCAGGGACGTCATGCCCTCAGGCAAACGCCCGGACTGGCCGTGGCCCCAAAGGTCCAGGGCGATCACCCGGTAATGCCGGGACAGTGCCTCGATCTGCGGCGCCCACATGGTGTGATCCCACAGGTAGCTGCTGCCCAGCAGCACCACCGGGCCCTGGCCTTGGTCCAGGTAGTGAAGTGATTGCCCATCAAGGGTTGCAAAAGGCATTGATGACCTCCTTGTGTTGAATGGAGAAAAAGCCTTGGGAGACTGAGCCGTACAGGGCGAGGCGTCAACCGTGGGCTTTGCGGTGTTAGTAATGACGCCATCGCGAGCAGGCTCGCTCCCACCGGGGATTTGCGTCGATCACAAATCCATTGTGGGAGCGAGCCTGCTCGCGATGAGGCCTCTTATAGACGCCGCAGAACTACAATCCTTCCAATTGCGCCATCAAATCATTCAACCGATCCACCTTCTCCTCGGTAATTTCACTGGCCGCCAGCCCATCGATGTATTCGGCCAGTTCCTGCACCGTGCTGCACTCGAACATCGCCCGCAGCGGCACATTGCGTTGCAGGGCTTTTTGTACCCGCGAGGCGATTTGCGTCGCCAGCAACGAGTGGCCGCCCAGTTCGAAGAAATTGTCTCGCACCCCCACCCGCTCGACCTTGAGCACCTGGGCCCAGATGTCCGCCAGGGTCTGCTCCAGCTCATTGCCTGGCGCCTGGTAATCCTGGCTGTGCAACTGGCCGATTTCCAGGGCCGGCAAGGCGTTGCGGTCGAGTTTGCCGTTGGCGTTGAGGGGCAAGCGCTCAAGCCACAGCCAGTGCAGCGGTACCATGTACTCCGGCAGTTCGGCGCGCAGACGCTGCTTGATGCGTTCCAGGCGTTCGGTCGGCTTCAATGCCGAATCGGCGGCGACCAGATAGCCCACCAGATGCTTGCCGTTGGCGCCTTCCTGCACCCCCACCGCGCCATCGCGCACCTCGGGCTGTTCATGCAAGCGCGCTTCGATTTCCCCCAGTTCGATGCGGTAACCACGAATCTTTACCTGATGATCGATGCGTCCGACGTACTCCAGCACGCCATCGCGACGCCGCCGCGCCAGGTCACCAGTGCGGTACAAGCGCTCCCCTGGCGCCCCAAACGGGTTGGGCACAAACACTGGGGCAGTGCGCAATGGATCACTGACGTAACCGCGCCCTACCCCGGTGCCTGCCACGCACAACTCGCCCACCGCACCCAGCGGCACCAGGTCCAGCGCACCATCAAGCAAGTACAAACGGTTGTTGTCGGTGGGCGTACCAATCGGCAGGTAGCTGCCACGGGTCGAGGCCATGTCGACCCGGAAGAACGCCACGTCATCGGAGCATTCCGCCGGGCCATAGGCGTTTACCAGGCCAATGTCCGGGTAACGCAACAACCATTGATGGGCCAGCTCCGGCGGCATCGCTTCACCAGTGGGCAGCATCCAGCGCAGGCCGTCCAGGCCGATGCGTTCCTGGGCGAGCATGCCCTGGATCAGTGACGGCACGCTTTCCAGCACCGTGATGGCCTGGCGTTGCACATGCTCGAGCAGCCCTTGCGGGTCGTGGGCGATAACGTTGGGCACGATGTCCACCCGGGCGCCGAACAACGGCGCGGCGAGGAACTGCCACACGGAAATGTCGAAACTCTGGGAGGCGGTCTGGGCAATCACGTCAGTCTCGCTCAAGGCCAGGTACGGCACTTTGCTGAGCTGGTTGTTGAGCATGCCGCGTTGTTCCACCATGACGCCTTTGGGCAACCCGGTGGAGCCCGAGGTGTAGATCACGTACGCCAGGCTGTCCGGGCCGCTGTAGATGCCAGGGTTTTGCTGCGAAACATCGCTGGCCTGGACGCTTTCCCACACCAGCAACTTCGGCCGCCCGGAACAGGCGAACTCGTCCAGCAGCGCCAGCGCCTGGGCATGACAGGCCTGGGTGCAGACCAGCAGCGGCGTGCGGCTCAGCTCAAGGATGCGGCTCAGACGCTGACTTGGCAGGCCCGGGTCCAGCGGCAGGTAACCGGCACCGGCCTTGAAGCTGCCGATGATCATGCCGAGCAGGTCCAGGTCGCGCTCGGCCAGCAACGCCACCGGTTGATCGAGGCCCACGCCCGACGCGATCAAGGCATGGCCGAGGCGGTTGCTCCGTGCATTCAACTCGGCGTAGCTGTACGTCCTGTCCAGGCAGGTGGCGGCCACCCGTTGCGGATGGGCCGCGACCCGGGCCTCGAACAGCTCGACGTAACTTTGCTCCAACGCATAGGCACGCTCGCTCTGGTTGCAGCCTTCGATCAGGAAGTCCTGCTCCTGGGCGCCAATCAGCGGCAGCTCGGCCATGTCACCGTGAAAACCTTCCATCAGTGCCAGCAGCAAGCGCTTGAACTCACCCAGCAAGCCCTGGACAGTGGATTCATCGAAGTAACGCTGGTCGTAGGACAGATGCAACCCCAAGTCATCCCCCGGGTAGCAGACCGCCGTGAGCGGGAAGTTGGTGTGGGTGCGGCCCGAGTCAGAGGTGGCGTTGAGGCTTTGGGCGCGATCCAACACCGAAACTTCCACCGGCGCGTTCTCAAACACGAACAGACTGTCAAACAACGGTTGGCCCTTGGGCAGTTCGCTGACTTCCTGGATGCTCACCAATGGCAGGTATTCGTACTCGCGCAGTTGCATGTTGCTGTCGAGCAACTCACTGAGCCATTGGCGCACACTGCAACGCTGATGATCGTCGGGCATCCGCACGCGCAAGACGATGCTGTTGATGAACAGGCCGACGGTGCGTTGCATTTGCGGCAGTTCCACCGGGCGTCCGGCCACGGTGACGCCGAACAGCACGTCCCGATCGCCGCTCACCCGCCGCAGCACCAGCGCCCACGCGGCCTGAGCGAAGGTGTTGACCGTCAGTTGATGAGCCTGGGCCAGTTCGCGCAACCGGGCACCGTCGTGGACATCGAGACGGGTGTAGCAGTCGCCGACAATCATGCCGCCGCTGTCACCGGCGTGTTCACGCAGCAACGGCCGGTCGGTGGGGATCGGCGTGGTCCGTTCGAAACCTTGCAGGTTGCGCGTCCACCATTGCCGCGCCTCGGCCAGACTCTGGTGTTGTAACCAGCCGATGTAATCGCGATAACGCGGCGGCTCGGCCAGTCGCGGTTCGCGGTGTTCGCCAAGGGCGGTGTAGATCTCGAAGAAATCCTCCATCAGCAACGAACGGCACCAGGCATCGATCAGGATGTGGTGGTTGCTCATCATGAACCAGTAACGCGCCGCGCCAACCCGGATCAGGCGCAAGTGGAACGGCGCCTGGTTCAACAGATCGAAACCGGCCTCGCGCTCGTGCTTGAGCAACGCCTGGAGTTTGGCGTCCTGCTGATCCTCGGGCACTTCACACCAGTCCAGATAATCCACTGGCGTGCTGCCAGGCTTGTGGATGATTTGCAGCATTTCTTCGCCGACATTCCAGCAGAACGACGCGCGCAAGGCTTCATGACGAGCGATCACGGCTTGCCAGGCTTGAGCGAAACGTTGCCGATCCAGTTCGCTGTTGATGCGGTAGCGGTCCTGCATGTAGTACAGGCCCGTGCCTGGCTCCAGCAATGTGTGCAGCAGCATGCCCTCCTGCATCGGCGTCAGCGGGTAGACATCTTCGATCTGCGCGGCCGGCACCGGCAGGCTGTCGAGTTGGGCCTGGGTCAGTTTCGCCAGGGGGAAGTCCGAGGGCGTCAGGCCGCCCGCCGCGTCCGTCAGGCAATGTTCGATCAGGCCCTGCAGCTCATCGAGGTAGGCATCGGCCAGCGCAGCGATGGCCTGGCGGTCGTGCCGCTCAGCGCTGAACGTCCAGCGCAGCACCAGCTCGCCGCCGCTGACCTGACTGTCGACACTCAGCTCGTTGGGCAGCGGCGCATCGGGGTCGTGGATCGCCCCCAACGCAGCGTCCAGCGGCTGGAACAGCGCGTCGTGGCCCAGGGTCTGATCGAGCTGCCCCAGGTAGTTGAAGGTGATCGCCGCGTGCGGCAGGCCGGCCATCGCCTGGCGCGTCGCGGCGTCAGCCAGGTAGCGCAGCACGCCGTAACCGAGGCCCCTGTGAGGCACCGCGCGCAGTTGTTCCTTGATGGCCTTGATCGAGGTGCCGAAGTCGTCACCCGCCGGGCTCAGGCGCAGCGGATAAACGCTGGTGAACCAACCCACCGTACGGGTCAGGTCGATGTCATCGAACAGCGCCTCACGGCCGTGCCCTTCGAGCTGGATCAGCGCCGATTCGTGGCCGCTCCAGCGACACAGCACCCGGGCCAGGGCGGTGAGCAGCAAGTCGTTGACCTGGGTGCGGTAGGCCCGCGGTGCCTGTTGCAACAGTTGCCCGGTGCGCTCGGCGTCCAGGCGCACGCTGACGGTTTCGGCGTGACGTTCCTCAAGCCCGCCGTCAGGATGGGCGCAGGGCAGCGCCACATCCGGGCCGCTCAACCGCGCTTGCCACCAACCCAGTTCCTCGCGCAGCGACTCGCTGCCGGCGTAGGCCTGCAAGCGCGCGGCCCAATCCCGGAACGGGCTGGTCTTGGCCGGCAGGTCTGCGGTTTGCCCGGCGCTGATCTGGCGGTAGAGCGTTTGCAAGTCATCCATCAACACCCGCCACGACACACCATCAACGACCAGGTGATGGATCACGATCAGCAGACGTTGGCGGCCATCGGGCAACTGCGCCAGCACCGCGCGCAGCAAAGGCCCGCTCGACAGATTCAGGCTGCGCTGCGTCTGGGCAAACACCGTTTCACAGGCCTGCTCACTCTCCACGTCCACCTGCCGCAACAGCGCCGCTTCGGACAATGGTCGGTGCTCGGCGCGCCAATGCCCGGCCATGTCGGCAAAGCCCAGGCGCAACGCATCGTGCTGTTGGAAAACGCTGCGCAATGCCTGTTCCAGCACGGAGGGTTGCAGGGTGATGGCCGGCTCCAGCAACAACGCCTGGTTCCAGTGGTGACGGTTGGCAATCCTGCTATCGAAGAACCAATGCTGGATCGGCGTCAGCGCCGACTCACCGGCGAGCAGCCCCTGCTCAGCGCTCACTGACTGACTGTGGCTGGCAACACAGGCCAGGGCCTGCACGGTCTGGTGCTGGAACAGGTCGCGGGGCGTGAAGTGAATGCCCTGTTGCCGGGCACGGCTGACGACCTGGATGGACAGGATCGAGTCGCCGCCCAGTTCGAAGAAGTTGTCGTTCAGGCCGACCTGCTTCACGTTCAGTACCTCGCACCAGATCGCCGCCAGGGCCTGCTCCAGGGCACTGCTCGGTGCCAGGTAATGTTGGCGATTGAGCTCAGGATCCGGCATTGGCAAGGCACGCCGGTCGAGCTTGCCATTGGCGGTCAGCGGCATGCTCGCCAGCAGGATCAGGTGGGTGGGCACCATGTAGTCCGGCAGTTGGGCCTTGAGGTGATTTTTCAGCGCTTCGCGCAGGGCCGCTTGTTGCTCGGTGTCCTGTTCAACGACGTCGGTCACTAGGTAGCCGGCCAGTTGCTTGCCGCCTGGCATATCGAGCGCCAATACCACCGCCTCGCGCACGGCGTCATGTTCCAGCAGGCGGCTTTCGATTTCCCCCAGTTCGATGCGGAAACCGCGGATCTTCACCTGATGGTCGATCCGCCCCAAATACTCCACCTGACCATCGACGCGCTGGCGCACCAGGTCACCGGTGCGGTACAGCCGTCCACCATCGGCGGCAAACGGATCGGCGACGAAGCGTTCGGCGGTCATGCCCGGACGCTGGTGATAGCCCTGGGCCAATCCCGCGCCGCCGACGTACAACTCCCCGGTAGCGCCTTGGGGCACCAGGGCCAGGTCGGCATCGAGGATATAGGCCACCCGCGCGCCGACCACGCTGCCAATCGGCACACTCGCCGCGCCCTCTTCCAGTTGCTCAGGGGCCAGACTCGCCAGTGGCATGACCACGGTTTCGGTCGGGCCATAGGCGTTGAAGAACAGGCGCGGCTTGAACGCCGCCCGGATGCGTTGCAAATGCTCGCCGGTCAGGGCTTCGCCACCGGTGATGCACATGCGCACCGGCAGGGTTTGTCCCTGGGTCGCCAGCCATTGCGCCAACTGGCTGCCGTAGCTGGGGGTGAAGCCGAGGATGTTGATGCGCTGTTCGCGAATCAGCCCGCAGATCTGTTCGGCGTCCCACTGCCCTTGTGCGCGCAGCACCACCTGGGCACCGCTGAGCAGCGGCACCAGCAGGCGCTCGGTGGCGGCGTCGAAGTTGATGGAATAGAAATGCAGCTCGCAATCGTCCGGGCGCATGCCGAAACGCTGGATCACCGCCTGGCAGTGCATGGCGATTTCACCGTGGGACACCACCACGCCCTTGGGCTTGCCAGTGGAACCTGAGGTGTAGATCAGGTAGGCCTGATGCTGCGGCAGGTTGATCAGCGGCGGTGCCTGGTCCGGGTAGCCGGCCAGGGCCGGGCTATCGTCCTCCAGGCACCAGCCCTCTACACCGGCCGGCAATGGGCCCAGGGCCTGGAACATCGCCCGGTCGCTGAGCAGCAGACCGAGACCACTGTCTTGGATCATGTAATGCAAACGGTCCAGCGGGTATTCCGGGTCCAGCGGCACGTAGGCGCCGCCGGCCTTGAGGATCGCCAACAGGCCAACGACCATCTCCAGCGACCGTTCCAGGGCCAGGCCCACCCGCACCTGCGGCCCGACGCCGCGCTCGCGCAGCATCCAGGCCAGGCGGTTGGCACGGCGTTCGAGTTCGGCGTAAGTCAGGGTCTGCCCGGCAAAGGTCAGGGCCGGTGCGTCGGGGCGCGCCAGGGCCTGTTCGCTGAACAGTTGATGGATGCATTGATCCAGGCGGTGTTCGCCGGGTTCGACGCCGAGGCTGTCGAGCATCTGTTGCTGCTCGCGGGCATCGAGCAACGGCAATTCGCTTAGCCGCTGGGTCGGACCGGCCAGCAGTGCCTCCAGCAGATTGCGCCAGTGTCCGGCCATGCGGGCGATGCGCGGTTCGTCGAACAGGTCGGTGCTGTAGGTCAGGCAACAACCCAGGCGATGGTCCAGGTCGGTGACTTCCAGATTCAGGTCGAACTTGGTGGCCCGGGCGTCGTTGGCCAGGTATTCGACGCTCATCCCGGCCAGCGTGCGGCTCTGCTGAAACTCCCAGCGCTGCACGTTGCACATCACCTGGAACAGCGGGTTGTACGCGGCACTGCGCGGTGGTTGCAGGGCTTCGACCAGATGATCGAACGGCAAATCCTGATGGGACTGGCCTTCGATCACCGTCTGACGCACTTGCTCGAACAACTCAGCCACCGACATTTGCCCATCGAGCTGGCAGCGCAGTACCTGGGTATTGAGGAACGCACCGATCAGCCCTTCGCTTTCCGGACGGATGCGGTTGGCCACCGGCGCGCCGATGCGCAGGTCGGTCTGGCCGCTGTAGCGATAAAGCAGCACGGCCAGGGCGGCGGTCATGGTCATGAACAGGGTTAAGCCCTGTTGCGCGTTGAAGGCGCGGACTCGGGAGGCGAGATCATCACTGAGGTCGAATCGGAACAATTCACCGCAATGGCTTTGCACCAGCGGACGCGGACGGTCGCCCGGCAATTCGAGCAACGGGTGTTCGCGACCCAGTTGTGTGGTCCAGTAGTCCAGTTGCCGTTGACGCTCGCCAGACTCCAGCCACTGGCGCTGCCAGACGCTGTAGTCCAGGTACTGCACCGGCAAGGGTTCCAGTGGCGATTCACGGTCGTCGATAAAGGCTTCGTACAGCGCACTCAGTTCCCGGGCAAAAATATCCATTGCCCAGCCTTCGGTGACGATGTGGTGCAGGGTCAGCACCAGGTAATGTTCCTGCTCGGCGGTCTTGACCAGACAGACCCGCAGCAATGGCCCGGTTTCCAGGTCGAAGGGTTTGTGGGCTTCGCTGTCGGCCAGTTGCTGCACCCGCTGTTGGCGAATATCGACGGCCAACGTCGAGAAATCTTGCCAGTCCATGCGCAGGCCGGTGTTGGCGTGCACCTGTTGCCGGGGCACGCCATCGACGCTGGGGAAAGTGGTGCGCAGGGTTTCATGGCGCAGGACCAACGCCTGCAACGCCGCCTCGAAACGCCCGACATCCAGCACCCCGCGCAACCGCGCCATGCCGCCGACGTTGTAGGCCGGGCTGTCGGGCTCCATTTGCCAGAGGAACCACATGCGCTGCTGGGAATAAGACAACGGCACCGGTTGGCTGCGATCGACCTTCTCGATCGGCGGTTGCCGGTTGGTCTGGCCGCTGGCCTTTATCAAGCGCACCTGTTCGGCGAACGCACCCAACTCGCTGGCCTCGAACAAGGTGCGCAACGGCAGCTCGATATCGCAGGCCTGGCGGGTGCGGGAAATGATCTGGGTCGCCAGCAGCGAATGACCGCCCAGTGCAAAAAAGTCGTCCCGCAGACCGATGCGGTCGAGCCCCAGCACGTCGCGCCAAATGCCAGCGACCTGCTGCTCGAGGGCACTGACCGGCTCGACGTGTTCACGTACTTGCCAGTGCGGTTCGGGCAAGGCACGACGGTCGAGTTTGCCGCTGGGGCTCAGGGGCATGGCGTCCAGGCGCAGCAATTGCGCGGGCACCATGTAGTCCGGCAGTTCGGCGGCCAGGGCGGCGTTGAGTCGGGCGTTTTGGAGGTCCTGATCTTGCCCGACATCGCAAGCGGTGTAATAGCCGATCAGTTGCGGGCCGGCCGAGGTCTCGCGTACCAGCACCGCCACTTGGGCCACGCCGTCCTGGGCCAGCAGCCGCGCTTCGATTTCCTGTGGTTCGACCCTGAAGCCGCGCAGCTTGACCTGTTGGTCGAGACGGCCAAGGTATTCGATCACGCCATCGGCGCTCCAGCGCACCCGGTCACCGCTGCGATACAACCGCGTGCCCGCCACGCCCAGCGGGTCGGCGATAAAGCGCTCGGCGCTCAAACCCGGACGCCCGAGGTAACCCCGAGCCAGCCCCAGGCCGCCGATACACAATTCACCCGGCACACCGGCGGGCACGGGGTTGAGTTCACTGTCGAGCACGCGGCACACCACATTGCTCAGCGGCCGGCCGATGGGCGAGCGCTCGCCGTCGGCGACGCTGCAATGCCAGTGGGTGACGTTGATGGCGGTTTCGGTCGGGCCATAACGGTTGTGCAATTGCGCCGACGGCAGCTGCGCCAGCACGCGGTTGCGCAGTTCGGCCGGCAAGGCCTCACCGCCACAGAAGACCCGGCGCAGGCTGGTGCAGCGGGCGCTCAGGGGCTCGTCGATAAACAGGCTGAGCAGCGGCGGCACGAAGTGCAGCGTGGTCACGCCAAATTGTTGGACCAACTGCGCGATGCGGTGCGGGTCACGGTGTTCGCCAGGGCCGGCCAGCACCAGTTGGCAACCGGTGATCAGCGGCCAGAAACACTCCCACACCGACACGTCGAAACTGATCGGCGCCTTTTGCATCAACACATCGGTTTCGTCCAGCCCGTAAGTGTCCTGCATCCATTGCAGTCGCTCGGCCAGGGCGCCATGGGTGTTGCCGACGCCTTTGGGTTGGCCGGTGGAGCCGGACGTGTAAATCACGTAGGCCAGGTGATCGCCATCCAGGTGCAAGCCCGGCGGGTTGCTCGGCCATTGCTCCAGGTGCAAGGCATCCATGGCGATGACGCTGACGCCCTCGCAGAGGGGCAAGCGTTCAAGCAATGCAGTTTGCGTCAGCAGCAGATCGACGCCGCTGTCCTTGAGCATGTAGGCCAAACGCTCGGCCGGGTAATCGGCATCCAGCGGCACGTAGGCGCCGCCGGCCTTGAGGATCGCCAGGACACCGATGAGCAACTGCGGCGAACGCTCGGCGGCAATCGCCACGCACACGTCCGGACCGACGCCTTTGTCGCGCAGGTAATGGGCCAGGCGATTGGCCTGGGTGTGCAGCTCGGCGTAATCCAGGCAGCCATCGTCCCACAGCAGCGCAGTGCGTTGCGGCGTGCGCCGGGCCTGCTCGTTCAACAGCTCCGGTAGCCATTGGCGGGCCGGCGCGCACGGGGCCGCGCCCCACTGCTGCTGTTGGGTGTATTCATCGGCGCTCAATAACGGCACATCGCCGATGGCCTGCTGCGGATCGGCACAGACCGCGTGCAACAGGTTGCAGTAATGCATCGCCAACCGCGCAATGGTCGGCGCCTCGAACAGCTCGTCGGCGTAGTCGAACGACAGCGTCAGCCGGCCGTTGCGATCCTCTTCGCTGTGCAGTTGCAGGTCGAACTTGGCTTCGTGGCTGTGCCACGGCAACTCCTCGGCCAACAGCCCCGGCAAACGACGCAAGGCGCTCAGGTCTCGCTGTTGATGGTTGAACATCACCTGGAACAGACCTTGCTCGCGCGCCTGGGGGAACGCTTCGAGCAGTTGTTCGAACGGCAGGTCCTGATGGGCCTGGGCACCGAGCGTGGCCTCCCGGGCCTGGGCCAACAGTGCGGCAAACGGCTGGCGCGAATCGACCTGCCCGCGCAGCACCTGGGTATTGATGAAAAAGCCGATCAGCCCCTGGGTCTCCAGGCGTGGACGGTTGGCGTTGGGCACGCCGATGCGGATGTCGGACTGGCCGGTGTAACGCTGTAACAGCGCCTGGAAGGCCGCCAGCAACAGCATGAACGGGGTTGCATCGTGGGCCTGGGCCACTTGGCGCAAGGCATCGCCGAGGCCTTTGTCCAGGCGCAGGCTATGGCGGGCGGCGCTGCGCTGGCGTTGTGCGCTGCGGGGATGGTCCGTGCTTAGGGTCAGGGTCGGATGTTCGTCGCCCAGTTGCTGTTTCCAGTACGTCAGTTGCCGCTCGGCCTCCCCTTGAGCCAACCACTGGCGCTGCCAACTGCCGTAGTCGGCGTACTGCAACGGCAACGGCGCCAGCGCGGCGACCTGCCCCTGGCATGCAGCAGCGTACAACCGGGCAAACTCATCGATCAGTACGCTCATCGACCAGCCGTCGGCGATGATGTGGTGCAGCGTGACCAACAATTGGTGGTCACCCTCATCGAGACGCAACAAGGTGACCCGCCACAGTGGGCCCTTCTGCAAATCGAACCGCAGCGCCGCTTCATCGTCACGCATCTGCCGCGCCTGGGCTTCGCGCTGGTCGGCGGGCAGGTCGCTGAGGTCGATCACGCGCAGCTTGAACTCACCGGCCGGATCGACCTGTTGCAGGGCGACACCCTCGCGCTCCAGAAATCGTGTGCGCAGGGCTTCGTGGCGTTCGAGCAGTTGCTGGAAACTGGCCCTTAGTGCGTCTTCGTCCAACTCACCGCGCAGGTGCAAGCCGCCGGGGATGGTGTAGGCGCTGCTCGCCGGATCCAGTTGCCAGGTGATCCACAACCGATTCTGGGCAAGGGATTGCGGCAACGCTTCGTGGCGCGGCAACGGGCTGATCACGCCTTGGGCCTCGCCCCCTTCCAGTTGCTGATTCGCCACCGCTGCCGTGAACGCTGCGAGGGTCGGCGCTTCGAACAACAAGCGCAGATTCAGCGCCAGCCCTAGCCGCTCTTGCAGCCGTGCGACCACTTGAGTGGCGGCGATGGAGTTACCGCCCAACAGGAAGAAATGATCGTCGCCATGGACTTGTTCAATCTGCAACTGCTCGCACCAGACTTGGCCGATCAATGTTTGCAACGGCGATGACGAGCGGGCGTCAGGGCTTGCTTCAACCTCGACTGAAGGGAACTGCGCATAGCTGTCGAGACTGCCGTCGGCCCATCGGGTCCGGCACGCCGAGCGTTGCAACTTGCCGCTGGAGGTCTTGGGCAACGCGCCCGGATTGAGCAACACCACCACACTCGGCGCTTGCTGACAGGCTTCGGCCACCGCCTGGCGAATGGCTTTGATCAACGCTTGGGGTGGCAGGATCTTCTGCACGCTGCGGCCGATTTCCGCCGCGATACCGATGCCTTCCTCGCCGCCATCGTCGACCGCGAACGCCGCCACCCGACCCTTGCGCACGACTTCCACTTCCCGCTCGATGGTTTGCTCGATGTCCTGGGGATAGAGGTTATGACCGCGCACGATCATCAGGTCCTTCAGGCGGCCGGTAATGAACAGCTCACCCTCACGCAGGAAACCCAAGTCGCCGGTGCGCAGCCAGGTGCGGCCATCGTACTGGACGAATGTCTTGGCGCTGGCCTCAGGGTTTCGCCAGTAGCCATGCGCAATGCTCGGCCCGCAGGCCCAGACTTCGCCGACCCGGTTGTCGGTCAGCGGCTGCAAGGTGTTGGGCTCGACGATCAGCACCGCATGCCCGGGCTGGCTCACGCCGCAACTCATCACCGTACTGCCCTGCCCTGGCTCGGCACGATGGTGCGCCAGTGCCGTGTCGTCCATTTGCAACGACGGGATGCCTTGACTGCGCGGTGTGCCCGCGACGAACAAGGTGGCTTCGGCCAGGCCATAGGACGCCATGAAACTGTCCGGCGTGAAGCCGCACGGCGCGAATTTCTCGGCAAAGCGTTCCAGGCTGTCGAGACGGATCGGCTCGGAGCCTGAATAAGCCACGCGCCAGCCGCTCAGGTCGAGGCGCTTGAGGGCTGATTCACTGACCCGCTCGCTGCACAGCCGATAGGCGAAGTCCGGGCCGCCGCTGATGGTGCCGCCGTATTCGCTGATCGCCTCCAACCAGCGCAACGGCCGGGCTAGGAAGTACGCGGGCGACATCAGCACGCAGGGCACGCCGCTGAAAACCGGCTGCAACAGGCCGCCGATCAGGCCCATGTCGTGGTACAGCGGTAGCCAGCTGACGATCACGTCATCAGGGTTCAGATCGATGCCGAAGCCGTGGCGGATCAATAATTCGTTGGCCACCAGGTTGCCATGGCTGACCTGTACCCCCTTGGGTAATGCGGTGGAGCCGGAGGTGTATTGCAGGAAAGCGATGTCATGTTCCTGCAGATTCGGTTGCAGCCATTTCCCGGCGCGGGCCGGGTCAAGGGTATCGACGCACAGCACGGGCGGAGCCGACTCGATGGCTTGCAGCGGCTCGCGCAGATCGCTGCGGGTGAGCAACAGGCGCGGCTCGGCATCGGCAATGATCGACAGCAGGCGTTCCTGGTGGTGGCGACGGGCGGACTCCGGCGGATAGGCCGGCACCGCGATCACACCCGCGTACAGACAGCCAAAAAACGCCGCGACGTAGTCCGGGCCACTGGGAAACAGCAAAACCGCACGGTCACCAAACGCCGCCTCGGCCTGCAAGGCGGCGGCGATGGTCCGGGCACGCAGGTCCAGGTCGCGATAACTCAGTACAACACTTTGCTCCGGATCGTCGGCAAGGAAGCGCAAGGCCACACGGTCCGGCGACAACGCGGCGCGGCGCTGAAGGGCATGAGCCAGGGTGCTGGGGAGTTCGAACGCGTCGGTCATGAGGTTTCCTGCCTGAAATTCGGCTTGCGAGTGGTATCTGGTGGCCTGCGGAATGCGGTTCGGCATCGGGACTGCCGCCCGAAACCTTCATCCCTGAGAACGGATACCGCCGGCAAATAATTAGTCAGCGGCCTCTTGATCCAGACCCGCCGGAAAGCAGAACACCGCGGCAACGGGTCGCAGTTCTCACGCTGGACTTATCAGCATCAATAATTCTTCTTCTCAATTGACAATCATTATCATTCAGCCTAATTTGTCGCTCGATATGCAGGACGAGTCGGACAGATCCCTCGTCCTGCTAACTTTTTGCAACAAGGTGAATTCCATGACGGAACAAGTATCCACAAGCAGGTGCGACTCACCGTTACTTCAGGCATTCGTGGATAACCGGATGATCCTGGTCAAGATCGCAGCCCGAATCACCGGTTGCCGGTCCCGGGCAGAAGACGTGGTGCAGGATGCGTTTTTCCGGCTGCAATCGGCGCCCCAGATCACCTCGTCCTTCAAGGCTCAGCTCAGTTACCTGTTTCAGATCGTGCGCAACCTGGCGATCGACCATTACCGCAAGCAGGCGCTGGAACAGAAATACTCGGGGCCGGAAGAGGAAGGGTTGAATGTGGTGATCCAGGGGGCTTCGCCAGAAACGTCACACATCAATTTCTCGACGCTGGAGCACATCGCCGACGCGCTCACCGAACTGCCCAGCCGCACCCGCTATGCCTTCGAGATGTACCGCCTGCACGGTGTGCCACAGAAGGATATCGCCAAGGAGCTGGGGGTCTCGCCGACCCTGGTGAACTTCATGATCCGCGACGCCCTGGTGCATTGCCGCAAGGTGTCGGGAGTGCGTGGGGATACCTTTGCCCGGCGGTGATTTTGCACTGATTTTTCGGGCCTTATCGCGAGCAGGCTCGCTCCCACAATGGATCTGCGCACTCACAAAGTCTGTGCTGTGCGCAATCCCTGTGGGAGCGAGCCTGCTCGCGATGGAGCCCTAGGGGCTTACAACCTCACCTCAACCCACACCGATCAAAAAACCGCTCACGCCCCAGAATCATCAGCGCCGCGCGCTTGTGGGGGAAATCGAATTCCTTTTCACAGTGGAAACACTGGTTGTGCAGATGACCGATCATCCGGGCGTTGTCGGCTCGAGGTTCGGCCACCACCCGCTCGGTGCGCGGGTCGTCGAGAAACAGGTAATGCACCAGCGCCGACAGCCAGCTCGCCACCTTGTGCGGGCCGCGGTGTTGCTCCTCGCCCACCAACATGTGAATGCCGCGATCATAATTGTGCACGTCATAGAACGGCGCGATCCGATCCTCCTTGGCCCAATAGGCTTCGAAGTAGGCGAAAGGCTGGTCGTCGAAACAACCGATCAAGGTCAGCACCCGGGGATCGCGCTGCAGTGTGCTCAGATACTCGCGATGTTGTTCCAGGCTGCCCTCCTCCTGCCAGAAACTCGCCACCCGAGGACTGTTCTGCCAGCGGTTGAAGCGCGTCAGGTCCTGTTCGATTTCCAGGGTGCGCAACGACACCCAGGCTCCCAGGCGCGCATCGAAGCGCCGATACACCTCGCCTCGCGGCTTCATGGGCCGGCGCGGATGACGCTTGCCATCGGTGATGATCATTTGTTGCGGATAGCTGCCGTTGAACGACTCCCCCAGCCAGGGTTGCGGCAGTTGCCAGAACATCGTGCGCTCGCAGATGAATTCGTCGGCACACTCGCCGGGCGTCAGCAGTCCGCTGAGCAAGGCTTCACCGGGGCGCTCGGGCAGATGCCAAGTCAGGCGTCGGCATTCAGGATCGCGGGCGAACAGCCAATAGCAGGCCGCCCAAAGCGCCGGGCCTACGGGCCGATCGTTGATTTCCTGCAAATACACATGCAGCTCGGTACCACGCTCCAGGCGCAGCCGGATCAGCGGCGCGCCCTCAAGCATCAGGCTCAGGTGGCGTTCGGTTTCATCGGCGCCGAGACGGCGACCGCCGGGTAAAGGCAGCGTCGTCGGGTGCTTGAGATTGGACATGGGCGGGGCTCACGTAGTCGTCGGTAGTCAACGTGTGACGTGAGCCAGGCAGGGAAATTTAGTGCCCCGTTCAATGATCGTGCGCTGGCACCAGCTGTATCTGGTAGGGCTTGAAAATCGCCAGCATCTGCCCGTCGTCCCGCAGCTTTTGCAGCAGCCGCTCGAACGCTTCGCCAGAGATCGGCGCCTGGGGGCGGATCAGCGCGTAATGGTGGTAAATCTGATCGATACGTTCGGATATCAGCAATTGAGGGTCTACGTCAGGATTGCGCAGCACGTAGTCGATGAGGTACGAACGGGTGACCAGCGCAATGTCCGCACGCCCGCGCAAGACCATCAGCAGGTTGCTGTCATGGGAATACGTCAGCGTGGCGTTGTATTGGCCGGTCAGGAACTTGGGGTCGGCGTTGAATTCGGCAAAGGCGTAGTGGTAACCGCTGAACAGCGCCAGGCGCTTGCCCCTCAGATCAGAGAAATAGTCTTGCTGACGATCCGGCTGACGCTGGGCAACGAAGATTTCCGCATCTTCCAGACCCATGTCTACCGCAGTATGAGGCACATCCTTCCAGCCCCAGTCCGGGTTCTCGAAAATGGCCATGTCGACCCGGCCCTGCTTGAAATCATTGAAGCGGCGCGGAATCGACGTCGGAACCAGCACGAATTGATAGTCGCTTTGGGACCGGTTCAAGGCCTCGACCAACTGCGGCAGCAAACCGGTATCCGCGCCAGTTTCGGGGCGTATCGTGTAGGGCGGAAAATGCGCTGCGCCAATCCGGACCAGTTGCGCCGCCGTGACCGGCAACGCGAACACTGCAATAAACGCAGCCAGCAAGACGCGCGAGGCTATCCCCTTCGTTGAAAACGTCAAGACAGCTCACTCCCCAGAAAGTTAATCATCAGTGAATCCAACCAGGCATCTCAATGCACATTACGCAGGGCACGCAAGGCGACCACTCAGCGGCATTGCTGCCTCTTTTTATTTTTCTTCAAGCACCAGAATCAAGGCTTGCTCGGCCAACTCATCAAGACTCAGGCTGCCCTCGGCGCGAAACCAGGTGGTGGTCCAGGACAGGGCGCCGGTCAGGAAACGACGGGTGATGAACACGTCGCCCCGAATATACCCCGCGTCCTTGGCCTGCCCAAGAACCTCAAGCCACAGGGCCTCATAAATATCACGCAAAGCCAGCACCTGTCTTTGACCTTGCTCAGACAACGAACGCCATTCGTAGACCAGGACCGCCATCGCCTCGCCGCTGCCGCCCATGATTGATTGCAACTCGCAGCGAATCAGCGCCAGGACCCGCTCGCGCACACTATCGGCCTCGGCCAGCGCCGCGCGCATCAACGCCGTGTTGTAGCGAATGGTCTCTTCCATCACCGCCCGCAGGATCTCGTCCTTGCTTTTGAAGTGATGAAAGATGCTGCCCGACTGGATGCCCACCGCGCTCGCCAGGTCGCGCACCGTGGTGCGCTCGAACCCTTTGTTGCGAAACAGATGGGCGGCGGTCTGGAGCAGTTTGCCGCGAGCGCTGTCAGGATCGGTCAGTTGCCCGTTATCGACCAGCTCACGCATCACGTTCAGGGCTTTTTGCTCATCCACCCATTCTCTCCTACAGTCGATCGATCAACGTCGGGCCACGCTTGCGGAACCGACGAGGTGGCGCGGGCAATTTAAGCTGGCCGGGGCACCCAAGCAAGCGCTTGGATCGAAGAACCGGCGGTCGTTTACAAACCAAGCGCTTGCTTGGTAGTCTCGGGCGACGTCGGCCGGAGGGAGCACCATGCCAAAAACGATACGTATCGGTTGTGCCAGCGCCTTCTGGGGCGACACCTGTACCGCTGCGGCGCAACTGGTCGAAGGCGCCGAACTGGACTACCTGGTGTTCGATTACCTGGCCGAGGTCACGATGTCGATCATGGCCGGGGCGCGCATGAAAGACCCTCGGGGCGGCTATGCCACGGACTTCATCGAAGTGCTCTCACCGCTGCTTGCTCGTTTGCATGAACGCAAGATCCGCGTCATCAGCAATGCCGGCGGGGTCAACCCCCAGGCCTGCGCCGCCGCTCTGCAAGCGGCCTGCGACAAGGCCGGCGTGCCCTTGAAGATCGCGGTGCTGCAGGGGGACGACCTGCAACCACAATTCGAACAGCTCGCCAGCCAGGGCATTATCGAGATGTTCAGCGGCGCGCCCCTGCCGGCGGTGTGCGTGTCCACCAACGCTTACCTGGGTGCCCCCGGCATTGTCGAGGCCTTGCGTCTGGGAGCCGACATCGTGATCACCGGCCGAGTGGTGGACAGCGCCGTGGTCAGCGCGGCCCTGGTGCATGAGTTTGGCTGGGCCTGGCACGACTACGACAAACTGGCCCAGGCCGCATTGGCCGGGCACCTCATTGAGTGCGGGGCCCAATGCACGGGCGGTAATTTCACCGACTGGCGGGAAGTACCGGATTACGAGCACATCGGTTTTCCCATCGTTGAAGTCAGCGCCGACGGCCAATTCATCGTCACCAAGGCCGAAGGCAGCGGCGGGCTGGTCACGCCGCTGACGGTCGGGGAGCAACTGCTCTATGAAATCGGCGATCCCCAAGGCTATCTCTTGCCGGACGTGATCTGCGACTTCAGCCAGGTCAGGTTGATCCAGCAAGGCAAACACGCGGTGCGCGTCCAAGGCGCCAAGGGCTTGCCGCCCACCGAACAATACAAGGTCTGCGCCACCTGGGCCGATGGTTTTCGCTGCACCGCTCTGTGCCTGATCGCCGGCATCGATGCGGTGGCCAAGGCCGAACGGGTCAGCCAGGCGATCATCGCCAGGACTTCGCAGCTGTTCAGTTCGCGCGGCTGGGCGCCCTACAGCGAGGTGAACATCGAGCTTCTGGGCAGCGAAGCCACTTACGGCCAGCACGGCCGGCGCCAGGACAGCCGTGAAGTGGTGATCAAACTGGCGGTGCGCCACCCCGACAAACAGCCGCTGGTGCTGTTTTCCAGGGAAATCGCCCAGGCCGCCACCGGCATGGTGCCGGGGCTGACCGGCCTGATGGGCGGTCGCCCGACGGTGTATCCGTTGATTCGCCTGTTCTCGTTCCTGATCGACAAATCCGCCTGCCGGCTCCACATCGAACTCGACGGGCAGAGTCATCCTTGCCTGCTGCCCGCCGTCAAAGCGCTGAAAACCCGCGACTTGCCGGTCGCTCCCGACCTGCCCAAACCCCAGGGCCGGGCTGATGCCAGCGTGCCGTTGGTCAAACTGGCGGTGGCGCGCTCCGGCGACAAGGGCAACCACAGCAACATCGGTGTACTCGCCCGCGCCCCCGAATACTTGCCGTGGATCGCCGAGGCGCTGACGCCCCAAGTGTTGGTTGACTGGATGAGCCACGCGCTCGACCCACTGCTGGGGCGCGTCGAACGCTGGTATCTGCCGGGCACCCACAGCCTGAACTTCGTGCTGGAAAATGCCCTTGGCGGCGGCGGTGTCGCCAGCCTGCGCATCGACCCGCAGGGCAAGGCGTTCGCTCAGCAGTTGCTGGAGATCCAGATACCGGTGCCACAGAGCATCGCCGATCAGGTCAATTAAAGGACGATCGCCATGGCGTTCGGTTCGAGCACAAGGAACACCCATGCCAGTCATCGAATCGCACCTTGACCCACACAGCGCCGACTTCGCCCGCAACCACGCGGCCATGCTGGCTGGCGTCGCACACCTGCGTCAGATCGAACAGGCGGTGCTGGAGAAAGCCGCCCAGGCCCAGGCCAGGTTCGAGCAACGCGGCCAACTGCTGCCGCGCGAGCGTCTGAACCTGCTGCTGGACCCCGGCGCGCCGTTCCTGGAACTGGCGAGCCTGGCCGGCTACAAACTCGATGACGACAAGGACGGCAGCCAGGCCGGTGGTGGTTTGATCGCGGGGATCGGCTACGTCTCCGGCGCTCAGGTCTTGGTGGTGGCGAACAACAGCGCGATCAAGGGCGGGACCATCTCCCCCAGCGGTTTGAACAAGACCCTGCGTCTGCAACAGATCGCCATGGAGAACAAACTGCCGGTCATCACCCTGGCCGAAAGCGGCGGCGCCAACCTCAATTATGCCGCGCAGATTTTTGTCGAAGGAGCACGCAGCTTCGCCAATCAGGCGCGGATGTCCGCCATGGGCTTGCCGCAGATTACTGTGGTGCATGGTTCGGCCACGGCGGGCGGGGCCTACCAGCCGGGGCTCTCGGATTACGTAGTAGTGGTGCGCGACAAAGCACGGCTGTTTCTGGCCGGCCCTCCGTTGCTCAAGGCCGCCACTGGCGAAGTCGCCACGGAAGAAGAACTGGGCGGTGCGCAAATGCATGCGCAGGTGGCCGGCACCGCTGAATACCTGGCCGAGAATGACGCCGATGGCATACGCCTGGCCCGGGAGATCGTCAGCCTGTTGCCCTGGAACGAGCAACGGCCGACACCGCCTGAACGCACCTGGAAAGAGCCGCTCTACCCGGCCGATGAGTTGCTGGGGTTGATCCCCGACGACCCGAAAAAGCCCTATGACGTGCGGGAAATCGTCGCCCGCATCGCCGATGGTTCGGACTTCCTCGAATTCAAAAGCGAGTTCGATCAACAGACGATTTGTGGCCACCTGCGCATTCGTGGTCATGCCTGTGGCCTGATCGGCAACAACGGCCCGATCACGCCCAAGGGCGCGAGCAAGGCCGCGCAGTTCATCCAGCTGTGCGACCAGAGCCGCACACCGCTGCTGTTCCTGCACAACACCACCGGCTTCATGGTCGGCACCGAGTCGGAACAACAAGGGGTGATCAAGCATGGGGCGAAGATGATCCAGGCCGTGGCCAACGCCCGAGTGCCGAAGCTGACGGTCGTGGTGGGCGGTTCCTACGGCGCCGGCAACTACGCCATGTGCGGCCGAGGGCTGGACCCACGCTTCATCTTCGCCTGGCCCAACAGCCACACGGCGGTGATGGGCGGCGCCCAGGCCGGCAAGGTTTTGCGCATCGTCACACAGGCGACGCAGATCAAGAATGGCCTCACCCCCGACCCGAAGATGCTGGACCAGCTCGAACACACCACCGCGCAGACACTCGACAGCCAGTCCACTGCGCTATACGGCAGCGCCAACCTGTGGGATGACGGGCTCATCGACCCGCGCGACACCCGCACGTTGCTAGGCTACCTGCTGGACATCTGCCACGCGGCTGAGCTTCGCCCGCTGCAACCCAACAGTTTCGGTGTGGCCCGTTTCTGAACGTGTGAAGGACTTTTGATCGCTGCTCACAGGAGAACAATAAAATGATCTTCACCCAGGAACACGCAGCTCTGCGGCGCACCGTTCGCCAGTTTGTCGACCAGCAGATAAACCCCTATGTCGACGAATGGGAGAAGGCTGGACGGTTTCCCATCCACGAGGTTTTCCGCAAGGCCGGTGAACTGGGGTTGCTGGGTATATCCAAGCCGGAGCAGTTCGGCGGCATGGGCCTGGACTACAGCTATTCGATCGTCGCCGCCGAGGAGTTCGGCACCATTCATTGTGGCGGCGTGCCGATGTCCATCGGCGTGCAGACCGACATGTGCACCCCGGCCCTGGCGCGTTTCGGCTCCGATGAGCTGCGTGAAGCATTCTTGCGCCCGGCCATCAGCGGTGAGCAGGTCGGTTGCATCGGCGTCTCGGAAGTCGGCGCCGGCTCTGATGTCGCCGGGCTCAAGACCACGGCCCGCAAGGATGGCGATGACTACGTCATCAACGGCAGCAAGATGTGGATCACCAATTCACCGAGTGCCGATTTCATGTGCCTGCTGGCCAACACTTCGGACGACAAGCCCCACATCAACAAATCACTGATCATGGTGCCGATGAACAGCCCGGGTATCAGCCTCGGCGGGCACCTGGACAAACTCGGCATGCGCAGTTCGGAAACCGCCCAGGTGTTCTTTGACGACGTACGGGTGCCGCAATGCAATCGCGTTGGCCAGGAAGGCGCCGGGTTCATGATGCAGATGTTGCAGTTCCAGGAGGAACGCCTGTTCGGCGCGGCGAACATGCTCAAGGGGCTGGAGCACTGCATCGACAGCACCATCGAGTACTGCAAGGAGCGCAAGACCTTCGGCACCGCCCTGATCGACAACCAGGTGATCCACTTTCGCCTGGCGGAACTGGCCAGCGAGATCGAATGCCTGCGGGCGCTGGTCTACCAGGCCACCGAGCAGTACATCAACGGCCAGGATGTGACGCGGCTGGCGTCCATGGCCAAGCTCAAGGCCGGGCGCCTGGCCCGGGAAGTCACCGACAGTTGCCTGCAATACTGGGGCGGCATGGGTTTCATGTGGGACAACCCGGTGGCGCGGGCGTATCGCGACGTGCGACTGGTGTCCATCGGCGCCGGTGCGGACGAGATCATGCTGGGCATCATCTGCAAACTCATGGGCATTTTACCGGGCAAGAAAAAATGACTGTGCTCACTCTCCATTGTGGGAGCGAGCCTGCTCGCGATGAGGCCCTGACTGCCACCGAAAAACCCAGGAATGACCACCATGCCCGCCTTCAGCAAGATCCTCATCGCCAACCGCGGTGAAATCGCCTGCCGGATCCAGCGTACCGCCCAGGCCCTGGGCTATCGCACCGTGGCGGTGTTCAGCGAGGCCGACGCCGACGCGCTGCACGTGCGCATGGCCGATGAAGCAGTACTCATCGGCGCAGCACCGGTGCCGCAGTCCTACCTCAATCAGCCGGCCATTCTCGATGCGGCCCGGCGTACTGGCGCCGACGCCATCCACCCTGGCTACGGTTTTCTCTCGGAAAACGCCGGATTCGCCAAGGCCTGCGCAGAGGCCGGTATCGTGTTCATTGGCCCCAGCCCCGACGCCATCGACCTGATGGGCAGCAAACGCCGTTCGAAAGTCGCCATGATCGCCGCCGGCGTACCGTGCATCGCCGGTTACGAAGGCACCGATCAGGACGACGACACCTTGTGCCGTGAAGCCGAACGCATCGGCTATCCGTTGATGATCAAGGCCAGCGCCGGCGGTGGAGGCCGAGGCATGCGCCTGGTTTGGCGGGCTGAAGACCTGCTGGAACAGTTACGCACCGCGCGCTCCGAGGCGTTGCATGGTTTTGGCAACGATGAGTTGATCCTCGAACAGGCTCTGATCAATCCACGGCATGTGGAAATCCAGATTTTCGCTGACCATCACGGCAATCTGCTCCATTTGGGCGAAAGGGACTGCTCGATCCAGCGACGCCACCAGAAAATCATTGAAGAAGCGCCCTGCCCGGTCATGACCGCCGATCTGCGCCAGGCCATGGGTGACGCCGCGCTCAAGGCTGGCCGCGCGGTCAATTATGTGGGTGCCGGGACCGTGGAGTTTTTGCTCGCCCCGGACGGCGGTTTTTACTTTCTGGAGATGAATACGCGCCTACAGGTCGAACATCCGGTCACCGAGCTGATCACCGGACTGGACCTGGTGGCCTGGCAACTGGATGTGGCCGCCGGCCTGCCACTGCCCCTGCGCCAGGACCAGGTCCGGTTCAGTGGTCACGCCATGGAGGTGCGGTTGTATGCCGAAGACCCGGCTGCGAACTTTCTGCCGCAAACCGGCCATTTGCTCAGTTGGGAACCCCCTATCGGCGACGGTGTACGAATCGACCATGGTTTGCTTGAAGGCCAGACCATCAGCCCGTTCTACGACCCGATGCTGGGCAAAGTCATCGCCCACGGCGCTACCCGTGAAGAGGCCCGACGCAAATTGCTGCGAGCCGTGGAGGACTGCGTGCTCCTGGGTGTACAGGCCAATCAGCGCTTGCTGGCGGGGTTGCTGGCTCATCCACAATTCATTGATGGAGATTTCGGCACCGGTTTCATCCAGCAACACCTCGCCGATCATCCCGCCCTGCAGATCCACGCCCCCTCGGCTGAGCAGCTCGCCATCGCCGCAGCCTTGTTCTATCAGGCCATGCATGCACGTCATGCGCCCGGCCTGGGAGGATGGAGCAACAATAGCGGCGCGGTGCGGCGCTATCGCATTGGCCTGGGCGAGCACGACTGGTCCCTGACCCTGACAGCCGCAACCGGCGGCACGCTGCATATCCAGATAGCCGAGCGAGTGATCGAGTTGAAGTTGCTCGAAGCTGATCAGTGCGGCGCAACGCTGATGATCGACGGTATTCGCCAACGCCATGCCTGGCACCTCGATGGTAATGACCTGTGGCTGTTCACTCGCCCAGGCGGCCTGCATTTACAGGATCGGACCCAGGCCCCCGTCGCCGCCAGGGCCAGCGTCAGCGATGGCTCCCTCAAGGCGCCAATGGACGGCGCTATCGTCGAAGTACTGGTCAGCGAAGGGACGGCAGTACGCCAGGGACAGCTACTGATGGTGCTCGAAGCGATGAAAATGGAGCACCCACTCAAGGCAGGTATTGATGGAGTGGTCAGGACCTTACACGTCAAGCCAGGCGATCAGGTGAAAAACCGCCAGTTATTATTGCAGGTTGAAACAGCGCACTAGGCGGATGCGCAGGGTTTGACTACGCTCAAACCCATCAGCACGCCGATACCGGGAACCTTGCGATGCCTCACTGGCTGGTGATTGATCTGGAGGCCACCACCGATGAAGGTGGCTGGCCGGTAACCGAAATGGAAATTATCGAAATCGGCGCCACGCTGGTGAATCGGGATGGCCGCGAGCTGGACCACTTCCAGCGGTTCGTAAAGCCGTTGAGGCGTCCCTTGCTCACACCTTTCTGTCGCGAGCTGACCCATATCACCCAGGCCAATATCGACAGCGCCGCGCCTTTGACCGAGGTCTGGCCGGCGTTCGAACGCTGGCTGGCGCAGTATCACGCAAACCTGGAGAGCTGGGTCAGTTGGGGCGATTACGACCGCAAGCAATTGCTTCAGGAATGGCAGCATCAGCGGTTGCACAGTTTTCTCGGCCAGGTGCCGCACATGAACCTCAAGCAGCGCTTCGCCAAAGCCCGCCGACTGGAGCGCCCCCTGGGGCTCAACGGGGCGCTGCAACTGGCCGGCCTGCAATTCTGCGGTCAACAACACCGGGCCCTGGAAGATGCGCGCAATACAGCGCGGTTATTACCCCTGGTACTCCCAGGCTGAACGCGAGCCAAGACTGCGGCGCGGCAGATGACGAACGTTGAAGCCTTGTGCATACTGGCCGGCCTTTTCCAGCCCCTTTTTTCGAGGAATCGCCCATGTTTAAAGTCAACGAGTACTTCGACGGCACCGTCAAGTCGATCGCTTTCGGCACTGCCGAAGGCCCTGCGACCATCGGCGTCATGGCTGCGGGCGAATACGAATTCGGCACGGCCCAGCGGGAAATCATGCACGTCGTCTCCGGCGCCCTGACCGTGAAACTGCCCGACAGCACCGACTGGGAAACCTTCGAGGCCGGCAGCCAGTTCAATGTACCGGCCAATAGCAAGTTCCAGCTCAAGGTCGCCGTCGACACCGCCTACCTGTGTGAATACCGCGGCTAAGCCTGTGGCGAGGGGCGGTGCGACGTTTCGCTAAATCCCCTCGCCACAAAAGCCCCGGCGTGGTATCGGGTAATGAAAAATGCCCGTGTCCAGTGGACACGGGCATTGTTTTTTCAAAAGCGGTGTTTATTCGAGCACTTCAACCGGCATACCCACTTCAAGCCAACCATTGCTGTCATTGACCAGGTTCTGGCCGAACATCGCACCGTCCGGTGTCGAACGATACTGCTGCAGCGTGGCGAAGGGTTCGCGGTCAGGGTCGCGTTCGCCGGTTTGCGGGTCGACCGTGGTCATGATGCAGCGTGAGCAGGGCTTGACCAGCCGGAACTCCACATCGCCGATACGAATGCGCTTCCAGCCATCCTCGGCAAATGCCTCACTGCCCTCGATAACCAGGTTGGGACGAAAGCGCAGCATCTCCAAAGGGCGGCCGACCCGATCGGACACGTCCTGCAAAGAGGCCTGGCCGATCAGCAGCAAGGGGAAACCGTCCGCGAACGCCACCTTGTCGTCATCCTTGCCGTAACCGGCGGCGGTGGTGCGCGCCATTTCCACCGGAACGTGAACCAGCCGGGTGGGCTTGCCGATGAACTCGCTGACCCAGGCCGCCGCCTCGTCACCGGCATCCGGTACGCGCAAGGTGTCGCGCCAGATGATCACACCGCGCCGTTGCTCTTCGTCAACAGGTGGCAGGGGCACATCCAGGGTGGCAAAACCTGGCGCACTGAGCGTCAGACCGCCGGCCTCATTCCACAATGCCGAGAGCTGGCTCATCTGGGGCACCGCCCGCTGGGTCAGGAAACGCCCGGTGCCCTCGTCCACCAGCATCCAGCGCCGGTCACCGTCCAGGCCCAGCTTGTCCAGGCCTATGCCTTGCAGGAGCTGGCCCTTGCCGGACTTCAACGGATAACGATACAGCGCGCTCAGCCGCAACATAGTCGACTTCCCCGGTGACGAAAAAACGCCACCTTATACGAGCCGGCCATTGAAGCAAACCATGATCAGCCTCAGTCGAGCATCAGTCGCTGGCGCACCACATCAACCAGCTTGTCCGGCTGGAATTTGGAGAGGAAGTTGTCGCAGCCGACCTTCTTGACCATCGAATCGTTGAAGCTGCCGGACAGCGAGGTGTGCAGCACCACGTAGAGCCCGCGCAAACGCGGGTCGTTGCGGATCTCGGTAGTCAGGCGATAGCCGTCCATTTCCGGCATTTCCGCGTCGGTGAAAATCATCAGTAATTTGTCGGTCATCACTTCGCCAGTATCGGCCCAGGCCTTGAGCATGTTCAGGGCTTTCAAACCGTCGCTGGCAACGTGCATCTTCACACCCAACTGACCCAGCGTATCGCGCAGTTGAGAGAGCGCGACATTGGAGTCGTCCACCAGCAGCACTTCGCGTCCGCGGGCGCGCTCCAGTACCGGATCTTCGAGCTTGTCCCGGGAAACCTTGGCGTTGTAAGGCACGATTTCGGCCAGGACTTTTTCCACGTCGATGATTTCCACCAACTGGTCGTCAACCTTGCTGATCGCCGTCAGGTAGTGCTCACGCCCGGCGCTGGTCGGGGGCGGCAAGATGGCTTCCCAGTTCATATTGACGATGCGGTCCACGCCGCCCACCAGGAACGCCTGAACCGAACGGTTGTATTCAGTGACGATAATGGTGCTGTTAGCTCCCGGCACCAGCGGACGCATACCGATGGCCTGGGACAGGTCGATCACCGGCAAGGTCTGGCCCCTCAAATTGACTACACCGCACACAAACGGATGGCGCTGCGGCATCAACGTCAGCTTCGGCAACTGCAGCACTTCCTGGACCTTGAACACGTTAATGGCGAACAACTGCCGCCCTGCCAGGCGAAACATGAGAATTTCCAGGCGATTCTCACCCACCAGTTGGGTTCGTTGATCTACTGTGTCGAGAATGCCGGCCATCTATGACTCCTGGGCTTGTTCGGATGAATCCATGAAGGAGATATCGGCCGTGCAGACGGGATCTTGACCCCTGTATAAAATCTCGCGCAGGGCATTGATGTCACATTAGCATCATGCTTTACTTGCTTCACGGATTTCATCCCCCAGCTCTGCCGCTGCGCGACCTCAGTTTGCGCACAAAGTTCCCCCGCCTAGGGGTTTCCCCTAGGGACAATCAGGTCCAACCTGATATTCCCGCTATCCAATAGCCATTAATGTGACGCCATTCTCATTGCTGAACGGAGTCAGGCCTTTGTGCGCGACCGCAGGACACCGGACTTCCAGCCATTTGGCCGATCCCGCCAGTGCAATCGTTTGCGCGCATGCCTTTGTCTACGGGCGAAAGAGTGCCTGCGGGTCTTCGTCAGTTGCCGGCCGAGAAGTCCAGCCGTTCGCCACACGCGATTTTCTTGCGTCTGACATGATGTTGTGGAGATAAGCATGCCGAACGATCGTAAAAACTGGAATCAGCGCCTTCCCGAATTTCTGATCGAGGCCGAAACGCTTTTGGCCAAGTCAGAGGAATGCCTGACCCATCTGCAGCTGATCAACGACGACAGGGACGCCATTGATTGCATGCTCAGCACCTTGCTGAAGCTGGCAAACAAGGCCGACGCCCTGGCGCTGGAAGCCATTTCAGAATTTTCGCTGCATATCCATGGCTTGCTCAGCAACGCGCAGAGTCACGTTGAATTGCATGAGCAGGCGCTGGGCGCGCTGAAGGATTGCTTCACCCTGATGGCCTGGCAACTGGAACTGGTCGATCACACCACCGGCCAGCTCAGCCTGGACAGCAGCGAACAGACCTCGTTGATCGAAGCCTTTGCCTTCCAGGTAGGCCAGAGTCCTGGCCAGACATTGCCTGCTTCGCGCCCCCTGGGTTTGGTGCCCTACTCACAAAAGCAGGCCTGAGGCCGATGAGTGCGGTTCGACCCGATGCGGCTGACACTTGGCACTTTCACGCCACCATGCTGAACGCGACCAACGAAATATGAAGTGGTACTATCTCCCGCGTCAGAGGCTTCAAGATAGTGGCATTAAGCCGCCAACTGAGGCCATCTTCGACCTGAAACGTTTATCCGTCCCGGCCTGTCAGATACGCTGACCAGCCTGCCCGCAGCGAACATTCATTGGCTCCATCCGTCATGTACGCCAGCCTCAAGTCAATCATCACCTGGCCACCCTCCCGAGAAAATGCCCGCCGTTTCACGCTGTTGTTGTGCATCTGCTCGACCCTTGGCAGCCTGCTGGCCTATCTGTTCGCCTCGACCGTCCCGTTGAGTTTGCTGGCGCTCAATAGCGCAGCCATGACCTGTGTCTGGATCCAGCATCGCCTGTCACACAAATCCATCAAGTTCCAGCCCCAGGAATTGGCCGATCGGTTGCTTGAGGTCCAGGAAAACGAGCGTCACCGGCTCAGCCGTGAATTGCACGACGATATCGGCCAGTTGCTGACCGCAGCCAAACTGCAAAGCGAATGGCTCAAGCGCCGTATTCCGGAAGAACTGCACGGCCAGTGCAGGATCCTCTGCGAGACGCTGGACGAAACGCTCAATAAGGTTCGCGACGTATCAGCCATTCTCAACCCAAGACAACTGACCAGCCTGGGACTTGAAGCCAGCCTGCGCGCGCACCTGCTCAAGACGCTGGCTAATACGCCGCTGAAATGGAGCCTGGACTGCCAACAACGCATGACCGGCATCCCTGAGGAAATGACGGTCGCCGCGTTTCGAATCACCCAGGAAGCCGTGACCAATATTTTGCGCCATGCCCAGGCGAAAAACCTGCTGGTGCGCCTGCAACGCTTGCCCGAAGGCCTGACCCTGTTGATCAGTGACGATGGCAAGGGATTCGTCCCGGCCTCCCACCCCGCTCACGAAGGACAACGCGGCATGGCCGGCATGTCGGAGCGGGTTGAACAACTGGGCGGCACCTTGAAGGTCATCAGCGAGGCCGGCAAAGGTACCCATATTGAGGCAAGCTTTCCCTGGACACCTCGCGCCCTGGAACGGGCCAGCAAGAATAAGGTTCTCCATTGATTTGTAATTTGCTTCTGATAGATGACCACTCGCTGATCAGGGCCGGTGTGCGCGCCCTGGTCATGGATCTGCCCGGATATGCCGTGATCGGCGAAGCCAGTGACGGGACGCAATTGCTGGAACTGGTTGAACGGCTGGTTCCAGATATCGTCTTGCTGGATATCTCCATGAAAGACACCTGCGGCCTGGACGCGCTGCAACAGCTCAAGCGCGTGCGTCCCCAGAGCAAAGTGCTGATTCTGTCGATGCACACCGATCCGGCGTTAATCATGCAGGCGCTGGAATCCGGAGCCCATGGCTATCTGCTCAAGGACACCACCGCCACCGAGCTGGAACACGCGCTGGAAGCGCTGCGCAACAACGAACGCTACCTGAGCCCTGCCATTGCCCACACCGTGATCAACCAGGCACTGACTCGTACCCAGAAACCGCAACCCGATCCTGGCCAAGCTCATAATCTGACCGCCCGCCAGTTGGAGATCCTGCGGCTGATCGTGCGTGGCAAGTCCACCCGGGAAATCGCCAACGGCCTGAGCTTGAGCATCAAGACCATAGAAACCCATCGGGCGCAGATCATGAAACGCCTGCAGATCCATGATGTGGCCGGGCTGGTGCTGTTCGCCGTGCGCGAGCAGATCATCAGCCTGGACGATTAAGCGCCACCGAGGTACTCAGCAAAGGCGAATCGGCGGGCAGGTGAACACGCAGCGCTTTGGCCTGCACAGTGAAACGCAAACTGTCGACCTGCAACGGTTCGCCATCAAGATTGATATCCAGGCCTTGAGCGACCTTGATTTCCACCCATGGCAGGCGTGCGCGCACGAACATGTTGTCGATCCCCAGGCCACCGGCCAGCAAATCCTTCAGGGTGCTGACCACTTCCTGAGGCGCCGGCAGGACACTGATGTCCAGCAATCCATCATCGACCAGCGCCTCAGGGCACAGTACATGCCCCCCTCCGGCCTGCCGGCCATTGCCGATGCCCAGCGCCAGCAAATCGCCCTGCCAGTGGAAATCCGGGCCCTGCAGCTCACCGTAGGCCGCACTCAGCTCACTGAAACGTGATAAACCGGTGAACAAATAGGCGGCGCCACCCAAGACCTTTTTCAAGTCCTCGGAGGTGTTCGCCGTCACTTGGCTGCCAAAACCGCCCGTGGCCATATTCAGGAAGATCTGACCGCCCACTTCGCCCAAATCGATAGCCTGGGGCGTGACATCCAGCAGATCCAGGGCCTGCTCCGGCTCCAGCGGGATACCGGCGGCACGGGCAAAGTCATTGGCCGTACCCAGCGGCAGCAATACCAGGCTGACCTCACTCGATTTACGCACGATCGCCTCGGCGATATCACGCAAGGTCCCGTCCCCACCGCCGGCGATCAGCGTCGTGTAACCGGCATCCAGCGCCTCATCGACACAGCGTCGGGCATCGCCGGCCTCCCACGTCACTCGGACCGCAAGGTCCCAGCCCTGCTTGCGCTTGAGCATCACTGCGGCGCGAACCTCATCGTTGAGCGCTTGCTTGCCATGCAAAATCAACAGCGCCTTGCCTTTGCTCATTGTTATCTCCGTCATGGGAAGGTTCAGAGAATGGGACCACTCACACGGCCGAAAAAGCCCGGACCGATTCAAATTAAATAAAAGACTGCGCCGCGCGCCCATGGGGAAAACCGGCGGACAGCCTCGCCGTCCACTTCTCGACTCGAAGAATTTTCTTACAAGAACTGGCGAATCAGCTCAATTGACCCGTCAACGGTATTGAGACACTTTGGTGCTCTGTTGTGCTGGATCGTTTAAATGCTCATTACACAAGGATGTCTTAACCCATGGATGGATACATCACGGCCCGCAGGGGCCGGAACAGTGGTTCGAACAGTTATGGCCAAGGGGATGAAACACCCCATGCATAACCATAAATACAAGCTGTCGCCCCGGCAGCTCGCATCATTTGGAAGCGAACAGGCCAACGTTCAAAACGAATGCAAAAGTTGCAGTAATCCCGCAGGAGGAATTGATTTGGAACCGCGCGTCGTTGAACTGGAAACCCACCTTAAATACATCCGTAAAGACATGGATGAAATCCGAACCGATGTGAAAGTCATCCGCCACAGACTCGCCTATTCGGCAGGCGCAGCAGCGGTGGTCTTTGGCCTGCTGGGCTGGATTGCGAACAGTCGATTCGATCAACTGGTCATGCTGCTCTCGCGATAAAGCCGACAGGCATGAAAAGCCCGAGCACTCGACTCGGGCCGAATGCTCCCACTGCCGCAGCGTTAGCCCAGGACCTCGCTCAAGGGAATAAAACCCACTTCGTCGCCTTCGACCAGGGTTCGCCCCTCAAGCACCTCAACCAGTCCTTCAGCCCAGGCCGCGCTGCGCAGCACACCGGAGCTTTGATTGCGGTAGATGATCGCCCGACCGTTCTCGAGGCGACCTCGCAAGTATTCTCGTCGACCGCCTGCCTTCGGCCAGTCGAAGCCAGCCGGTACCTTGAACTTGAGCGGCGTTACCGCCTGAACACCCTGGCGGCGTAACAAGTAAGGCCGGGCTAACAATGCGAACGTCACCAAGGTCGAGGCAGGGTTTCCGGGCAGGCCGATCACAGGCACACCACGAAAATGCCCGAACGTCAGCGGTTTCCCAGGCTTGATGGCAAGCTTCCAGAGCGCGAGTTCACCCTCTTCGCGCAAGGCGGTCCCCAGGAAGTCAGCCTCCCCCACCGATACGCCGCCAGTGGACAGGATCAGATCGACATCCGACAACTGCCCCAGACGCTGGCGGGTGGCGGGCAAGTCGTCGGGCAGAATACCTGCGTCGACCACCTCACAACCCAGCTGCTGCAACCAGCCACAGAGCAGTACGCGATTGCTGTTATAGATCTGACCAGGGCCCAGCGCCTGACCTGGCTCTACCAGTTCGTCACCGGTGGAGAGCACTGCAACACGCACCTTGCGCACCACCTCCAGCGACGCGCAGCCAAGAGACGCCGCCAGCCCCAGTTCAATCGGCCCCAGGCGAGTACCGCAGGAAAGAACCGTTTCTCCGACAGTTGTCTCCTGCCCCTGCGGGCGGATGTTTTGCCCGCTCACCATCGGCTCGGTAAAGCGTATGCGCAGGTCATCTTCAACCACGGCGTTTTCCTGCATCTCGACGCAGTCAGCGCCGGCAGGGACAGGCGCTCCGGTGAAGATCCGTGCACAGGTTCCTGCAGCCAGCGGCTCCGGGGCCTGGCCGGCGAAAATTCGCTGACTGACCACCAGCGGCTCACCTGTGCAGTCAGCCAGCCGCAACGCGTAGCCGTCCATGGCGCTGTTGGGCCATGGCGGCAAATCAAGGGTCGATACCAGATCTTCTGCAAGCACCCGGCCTTGCGCCGCGGCCAAAGGCAAACGTTCACGCTGGACAATCGGCGTAGCCGCCGCCATCTCGAGCAAACGCTCCAACGCCACCTCCACGGCCATCAAGGCACCGGCCTTGCCCGGTTTACCCACGGGATTCACAAGGCGCTGCCTGTTTCAGATGGGCCACGAAGTTACACGGACGATGCCGCGCATCCAGTTGCTCGGCCAGTATCCCGTCCCAGCCAGTACGCACCGCGTTGGTTGAGCCAGGCAGGCAACAAACCAGCGTGCCATTGGCCAGACCTGCCAGCGCCCGAGACTGGACGGTGGAAGTGCCGATGTCCGCCACCGATATTTGGCGAAACAGTTCACCGAAGCCGTCGACCTGTTTGTCCAGCAGGCACGCGACGGCTTCCGGTGTGCTGTCGCGTCCCGTGAAACCGGTGCCGCCAGTAATCAGCACCACTTGCACGACGTCCTCGGCGATCCAGTTCGCGACTTGCGCGCGGATCTTGTACAAATCATCTTTGAGCAGAACCCGCGCCGCCAGGTTGTGACCGGCCGCCGTGAGCCGATCGACAAAGACCTGCCCCGACGTATCGGTTTCAAGGGTGCGGGTATCACTGACTGTCAGCACCGCGATATTGAGCGGCACGAAAGGTACATCAGCCTTGGCTTTCATAGGCTCGTCCAGTTGTAGAGGAAACAGCCCGGTGTTATATCACAGCGCTTCATTTTTTCGCCCGTGCGGAGATGCACCATGACCTCGAACACTTCCTCGCCATCATGCTCCATCCTGCTACTGGCGGGGGGGCGCGGACAACGCATGGGTGGGCAGGACAAAGGCCTGTTGCAGTGGCAGGGCGAACCGTTGATCGCCCATCTGCATCGACGGACGCGCGCACTGAGCGACGACCTGATTATCTCCTGCAACCGCAATCCGGAACGCTATGCGCTGTATGCCGATCAATTGGTGCATGACGATGAAGGGGGCTTCCCCGGTCCGTTGGCAGGCATCCGGGCAGGCCTCAAGGTGGCACGATACCCTTCTCTGCTGGTGCTGCCGTGTGATGTGCCGCAGATCGACTCCAGCCTGCTCGACAGCATGCTCAGCGAGGCGAGCCAGCATCCCGACAAACCACTGATGGTACGTCATGGTGAACATTGGGAACCGCTGCTGTGCGTCATTCCTGTGGCGCTGGCCCCGGCTTTCGAACAGGCCTGGAGCGAAGGCGAACGCAGCCCGGGACGCATCATGCGGGCGCTGCATGCGACTGCACTGCAATGCCCTGCCAACGATATTCGCCTGGCAAATCTGAACACGCCGGAACTGCTCAGCGGCCACAAAGGTGTGTCAGATTGACACTAGCCAGGAACTTGCGCGCAATGTATACGTCTGAAGGTCAGTAACTTGAAGAATCCTATTTCGGAGAAACACCATGACTCAACGGACCCTCGCCACTTTCATGCTCGCACTGGGCCTCGCCACTCTCGCCGGGTGCGCATCGCCAACAGTGATTACCTTGAATGACGGTCGCGAAATCCAGGCCGTCGACACCCCCGAGTACGATGAAGACACCGGCTTCTACGAATTCGAGCAACTGGACGGTAAAGAGACTCGCGTGAACAAGGATCAGGTTCGTACCGTTAAAGACCTGTAACCTCCAACGCCACAGCCAGATACAGAAAAGCCCGCGATACTTGCGGGCTTTTTGATGCCTGTTCGAAAGTCAGCCCGATTACCACTGCAAGCTGATATCGCTTTGAAAAACACGTTCCTGGCCGGTGACAGGATCGATAAAACTCAACCCCTGGGCCAGCAACTTGAGCGGGTTGGCGTAATCGTCCTCCACGTCCCGCAGCACGTTCGGGTAGAACGGGTCGTTACAGATAGCCGCCCCGAGGACATTCATATGCACTCGCAACTGGTGCTTCTTGCCCGTGACCGGAGACAGACCGTAGCGCCACAACTCGCCGTTCTTTTCCAGGACTTCGATGGCCGTTTCGGTATTGGGCTCGCCCGGCCCTTCCTGCATCCGGAAGAACGGCTCGCCATTGATCATTCGGCTCTTATGCACCCGAGGGAAGGTCATCTGAGGTAACGCAGGGGCTATGGCCTGGTAGCGTTTCTCGATTTTGCGCGTTGGAAACAGCGACTGATAAGCCGAACGGGTCTGCGGGTTGGCTGAAAACAGCACCAGCCCCGCCGTATGCCGGTCGATACGGTGCAAGGGCACCAGATGGGGATTGTCCAGACGTCGGATCAGACGTCGCAACAGGGTCTGCTCGACATACTCGCCCGCTGGAGTGACAGGCAGAAAATGCGGCTTGTCTGCTACCACCAGATGTTCGTCGGCATACAGAATCGATTCCACGACCGGGATCGGCTTCTCGTCAGGCACCTCACGAAAGTAGTGGATGCGCAGGCCTTCCCGGTACGGCAGGTCGGCAGCAATGGCCCTGCCCTCGCCGTCCAATACCCGCCCCCGGGTGATGCGGTCCAGCCACTGCTCGCGACTGATGGTGCTGAAATGCTCGCACAGGCACTCCAGCACCGTCTGCCAGGAGCCGGGCGGAAGATACAAGGTACTGGCCTGATGGTGAGCGGCGCAAAATGATGACCGGGACATTGAAAACTCTAATCTTTTGGCAGGGCGGCATTATCCGCCAGCCGCGCATGTCAGCCCAGCAATGATTGCTTCACGCCGGGATCGACGTCGTCTTTGCTGCCGCTTCAGTGAACTCTTTCAGCCAGCGCAGCACCTCCACCGCCTCCCAGCGACCCGGATCGTACAATGCATACAACAGGCCCTGGTAACCCACCACATCCAGTTGCTTGTGGTAGCCGGCACGCTGGAACAATGCTTCGATCTCGGCGAAGCAGGTGTTGAAATGCAGTTTGTTGAAGGGCGTCTTGCCTTCGGTTACCAGCCCGTCCAGGCGCAACTCCTGGACCGCCTCGCGCACAACGTCCACGGACATCCTGTTCACGCTGTTCTTCAGTTGTTCGACATTGACCAAGGGACGCACTCCAGATAACTGTATGGGCATACAGTAACCGAAGAAGGGGATTTTCGCCAATGGCAGTGCCCGGACGCGACGTATGGCAGGCTTCAACTCAGGAAAGCGGCCACCTGATCAGCATCGTCAAAAGGCCAATCCAGTTCCGCGCCCGTATCGATCCGGCGCAGGACCGGGATTCGTAGCCCATAACGTTCGGACAAAACCTCGCTCTCGGCGATATCCACCAGCTCCACCAACAATCCATGCTCGACGAAAGACATCAATACACCTTCGGCAACTTCACAAAGATGACAACCCAGGGTGCCGAACAACTGGCATTCAGGAGGCATGGCAGGTAGACCCACTAAAGAGAGACGGTCATTCTAGGCCCACCCTGCAAAACCGTCGAGCCGGGTAGAAAATCTGACAGTGCTTCGGTAAAACGCTGTGCAAATCATTGAGCGCCAATACTTTTCCGGCAATGCCCGGCGCTTATTTTCCTTCTACGCTGTGTGGCGCAAACCTTGAAACGGAGTACCCCTTGTTTGCCAATCTGCTGATCATTCTTGCCTCGTCCCTGGTGGTCATCGCCCTGTTCAGGCGACTGCGCCTGCCGCCGGTACTGGGTTATCTCTGTGTCGGTCTGGCGGTCGGCCCCACCGCCCTGGACTGGGTGAACGACAGCGAGGAACTGCCAGACCTGGCCGAGCTCGGGGTGGTTTTCCTGTTGTTCTCGCTGGGGCTGGAGTTCTCCCTGGCGAAGATGATCGAACTGCGCAGGGTCGTGTTCGGCCTTGGCAGCCTGCAGGTGCTGTGCTCAGGGATACTGCTGGGCAGTCTGCTGCTGCTCTTCGGCGCCCCGCCTGTCGCGGCCATGCTGCTCGGCGCCGGGCTGGCCTTGTCCTCCACCGCTATTGTCAGCAAGGAGCTGACCAGCCTGGGGGAAATATTCAGCAGCCATGGCCAGAACGCAATCGGTGTGCTGCTGTTTCAGGATGTCGTCGCGGTGTTGCTGTTGACCCTCGTCCCCGTGTTCGCCGGCAGCAGCGAGCAACCATGGTACTGGGCGTTGCCCCTGACCCTGGGCAAGACCCTGGTGCTGTTCGGCGGTTTACTGCTGGCCAGTCGTCTACTGCTGCCGCGGCTGTTCCATGAAGTGGCCGAATCCCGGTCCGCTGAGCTGTTCGTGCTGCTGGCCCTGGTGATCGTATTGCTGACGGCTTGGCTGACCCATCTGCTGGGTCTGTCACCGGCGCTTGGGGCGTTTCTGGCAGGCATGTTGTTGGGGGAAAGCCATTACCGACATCAGATCGAGGCAGACATACGGCCGTTCCGCGACATTCTGTTGGGGCTGTTTTTCGTCAGCATCGGCATGCTGATCGATCTGCAGTTGTTTGTGGAGGACGGCTTGCTGATCCTCGGGTTGACCCTGGGATTGATGCTTATCAAAGGCTGCGTGGTCGCAGTGCTGGTGAAATGGCAAGGGGACGACGGCGAAACCTCCTGGCGCAGTGGCCTGGCCCTGGCCCAGGGCGGCGAATTCTGTTTTGCCCTGATGGCACTGATGCAGCAGAACCGCCTCATGCCCGCCGACATCAGCGGCCTGCTGCTGGCAGCGACCTTCTGCTCGATGCTGCTGACGCCACTGCTGTTGCGTGCCGCGCCGCGCATTGCTGCCCGCCTGCACCGCAAACCCAACGAAGAGGCACAGCTGGACCAGATAAGCGCACTCAACGCCGATTTGTCGGGTCATGTAGTCATTTGCGGGTATGGTCGCGTCGGCCAGTCAATCGGCAGGTTTCTACGCAGGGAACACCAGGCGTTCGTGGCCCTGGACGACGATCCGGTCATCATTCAGGAGGCCAGCGTCGGGGAAAGCTGCGTGCACTATGGAGATTCACGCCGGGGCGACCTGCTGGCCGCCGTCGGACTGAGTCGCGCCAAGCTGCTGGTGATCGCCGTGGACAAAACCGACATCGCCATCAGCGTGCTCAAGGAAGCCCGCCGGCTCAATCCCCAGGTGCCGATTCTGGTGCGCACCCGCGATGACAGCCAATTGGCGGAGTTGCAGGCTGCCGGGGCCAGCGAAGTGGTCCCGGAGCTGCTGGAGTCAAGCCTGATGCTGGCCTCCCACGCCCTGATCATGCTTGGGCTGCCGAACCAGCAGGTCCAGCAGCATGTGGATCAGGTCCGCCACGACCGCTATCGCTTGCTACACGGTTTTTATCCTGGGAATCAGGACAAAGAGCCTTAGGATCAGTCCTGACTGACCGCGCCGATCTTGTGGATCGAAAGGTCGGCGCCGTAATACTCCTGCTCCTGAGTCAGCCGCAGTCCCACCACAGCCTTGATCGCACCATAGACCGCGAACCCGCCGCACAGGGCAACGACAACGCCCAGCGTGGTGCCGATCAGTTGGCTGATCAAACTGACCCCGCCCAGGCCGCCCAGAGCGCTCTGACCGAAGATGCCGCAAGCAATGCCGCCCCAGACACCACACAACCCGTGGAGCGGCCAGACACCGAGCACATCGTCGATCTTCCACTTGCCCTGGGCCGCGGTGAAAAACCAGACAAACAAGGCACCGGCGATAGCTCCGGTCACGAGTGCGCCGATCGGGTGCATCAGGTCCGAACCGGCACAGACCGCTACCAGCCCGGCCAACGGACCGTTGTGCAGAAAGCCGGGGTCATTGCGTCCGACGACCAACGCCGCCACGGTCCCGCCGACCATGGCCATCAATGAATTGATCGCCACCAACCCGCTCACCGCCGGCAGCGTCTGGGCGCTCATCACGTTGAAGCCGAACCAGCCGACAATCAGAATCCACGAACCCAAGGCCAGGAAAGGAATACTCGATGGCGCGAACGCCACCAGGCGACCGTCGCGGTAACGGCCGTTACGCGGCCCCAGCAAGAGCACGGCCGCCAGCGCCAGCCATCCGCCCATGGCATGCACGACCACCGAACCGGCAAAATCATGGAAGCCAGCGCCGAACTGGGCTTGCAACCAGGCCTGCAGGCCGAAATTGCCATTCCAGACCACGCCTTCGAAGAATGGATACACAAACGCGACGATCAACACCGTGGCACACAACTGAGGGGCAAATCGGGCACGCTCGGCAATACCGCCGGAAATGATCGCCGGGATCGCGGCGGCGAACGTCAACAGGAAGAAAAACTTCACCAGGCTGTAACCATGATCGACGTTGAGCGCCGCAGCAGGTTGCAGGAAGGTCACGCCGTAGGAAACCCAGTAGCCCACGAAGAAATAGGCCAGGGTGGAGACGGCGAAATCACTGAGAATTTTCGACAGTGCATTGACCTGGTTCTTCTGTCGGACAGTTCCCACTTCAAGGAACGCGAAACCGGCGTGCATCGCCAGAACCATGACCGCACCGAGCAAAATGAACAGCGTGTTGGAGCTGTGGACCAGAGTGTCCACAGCGCTTTGCATGTTTTCCATGGTTGGCAGACCTGAAAAGTTGAAAAAAGCACCAAACCGGTTCGCCCACCCAGACGACGCACCAAGTCGAGACATCTCATCTGACTACCGAAAAACCGATGAACCGAATGAGTGCACAAAAAATCGACAATGCGGTGTTGCGCTTGGAGTGCTTCGCGGATTTTGTTTTTCTGGGTTAAGGTTTTGCGGGCTGACGCCCAGCTTCAGCGCACAGGCGCAGGGGGACGCACCAGTACATGGCAAAACCCTGAGCAAAAGTTGTACCAGTCAGTTTCACTGAACCTTCCGGTATGGCTCATACTCGAACGCTTCAGACGTCACTTACGGAGATTCCCCCATGGCCAGAACCCAGGCAAAGACTGCTCAAGAAATCCTGATGGAAGATTTTCAGACGCTGGTCAGCGACACCGAACGGCTGTTGGATCACACCGCAACACTGGCTGGCGACCAGGCCGATGAGCTGCGCAGTCAGATCCATGAAACCCTTCTGCGCGCCCGCGAGACCCTGAAGTTGACCGAAGACTCGGTGCGTGAGCGCGGCCAGGCGGCGGTGATCGCCACCGAGGAATACGTACAGGCCAATCCTTGGCAATCCGTCGGCATCGCCGCGGGCGTGGGCTTTCTGATCGGCCTGCTGGCGACACGGCGCTAATGATGGGCATTGACGAATCCGGCTCGTCCGAAGCGGGCACACAACCTACAGCACGCCGCCTGGGCGCCGCGTTCCTTGGCTTGCTGCACAGTCATGTCGAATTGTTCGGCATCGAATTGCAGGAACAGAAAGCACGCACAGTCAGCCTGTTGTTGTTCGCCGGGCTGGCGCTGGTATTTGCGTTGTTGCTGCTGGTGGGGCTGTCGGCGCTGGTACTGATCCTGGTATGGGATACCTATCGTCTGGCGGGGATTATTGGCCTGTGTCTGTTTTATCTGCTGGCCGCCCTGTTCTGCGGCCTGCGACTCAAAGCAGCGATTTATGACGAGTCCTCCCCTTTCCATGCCACTTTGGAAGAATTGGCCAACGACCGGGAGCGCCTGTTGCCATGAGCCTGCCTGATATTCCTCAAGCCCGGACACGCCAGGAAATGCGCAAGGCGCTGGTACGTCTGCGCATGGAAATGCACCGACAGGAAATCCGCCAGGAAACCCGTCAACTGTTGCAACCTCTGCAGCGGGTGCGCGGTTTCACACAGAGTTGGCACGAGGGCTTCGGCATCAAGCACGCGCCGCTCTGGGGCGTGGCGGCGGTGTCCTTGCTCGGTTTTCTCACCGGCAAACGGACCCGCAGCGGCCGTACCAGCAGCCTGACGGGACTGATCCGGCTGGCAACGACCCTGCTGCCGCTCATCAAGCTGGCCAAAAGTGTGCGCAAACCCTGACGTAGCAATAGCCTATAGGCCTTGCGAGGTGCCCCGCGAACCGCGAAGCTAGGACATCGACCTTATCAAACGGAGCAACCAGCCTTGGATTGGCACACCCTGCTGACTCGCGAGCGCCTCGGAAAAACGCTGCACAGCCCGGAAGAGTTGGGCCGCAGCCCGTTCCACAAAGACCATGACCGCATCATTTTTTCCGGCGCGTTCCGGCGCCTCGGACGCAAGACCCAAGTGCATCCGGTCTCCAGCAACGACCACATCCACACACGCCTGACCCATTCGCTGGAAGTCAGTTGCGTCGGACGCTCCCTGGGCATGCGCGTGGGAGAAACCATCCGCAGCGCCCTGCCTGAATGGTGCGAGCCAAGTGACCTGGGCATGGTGGTGCAATCGGCCTGCCTGGCCCATGACATCGGCAACCCGCCATTCGGTCATTCCGGTGAAGACGCCATCCGCTATTGGTTCCAGCAGGCCGCCGGCCGCGGTTGGCTCGACGCCATGACCGAGGCCGAGCGCAACGACTTTCTCAATTTCGAAGGCAACGCCCAGGGGTTCCGGGTGCTCACCCAGCTTGAATATCACCAGTTCGACGGTGGTACGCGGTTGACCTATGCCACCCTCGGTACTTACCTCAAATACCCCTGGACCGCCCGTCACGCGGACTCCCTGGGCTACAAGAAGCACAAGTTCGGTTGCTACCAGAGCGAACTGCCGTTGCTGGAACAGATCGCCCACAAGCTCGGCCTGCCTCAGCTCGAAGACCAGCGCTGGGCACGGCATCCGCTCGTTTACCTGATGGAAGCCGCCGATGACATCTGCTACGCGCTGATCGACCTGGAAGACGGCGTGGAAATGGAGCTGCTGGAATACCCGCAAGTGGAGTCGCTGCTTCTGGACCTGGTGGGCGACGATCTCCCGGACACTTACCGTCAACTTGGACCACTGGACTCGCGAAGACGCAAACTGGCGATCCTGCGGGGCAAGGCCATCGAACATCTGACCAACGCCGCAGCCAGGGCTTTCGTCGAGCAGCAGCAAGCGTTGCTGGCCGGTACGCTGCCAGGGGACCTGGTGGAACACATGCATGGCCCAGCCAAACGTTGCGTATTGAATGCCAAGGACATGGCGCGCAAGAAAATCTTCCAAGACAAGCGCAAGACCCTGCATGAGATCGGCGCCTACACCACGCTGGAAATCCTGCTCAACGGATTTTGCGGCGCCGCCCTGGAGCAACATGGCGGTCGCACGCCTTCGTTCAAGAATCGGCGAATTCTCGACCTGCTGGGTAACAACGCGCCCGATCCGAACGGTTCGTTGCATGGTGCATTCTTGCGGATGATCGATTTTATCGCCGGGATGACCGACAGCTACGCCAGCGAAATGGCTCAGGAGATGACGGGCCGTACTCGCCAATGAGAGGGCGTCGGCGGCAAGCCTGAATGCGAAGGCACAGTCATTGAGGTTTGGCAGGCCCGCCCTACGGGGCGGGGTAAACGGCAATGAAGCGTCGTACTCGTTTCTGAAAAGTCGGTGACCTGCCATTTAATACTGAATAAAACCCTTGCTCTATTTGTTTGTATAAACAACATACCGAAAGAAATCTCCCCTTCAAAACGGGCAATAATCCCCCTTCCTAGTTCATTCACCTACTAAAAACCCAATCACATCGTAGTACCCCGCCTCTTTTTTTGTAGGAAACTTCTGAAATTGAATATGTATGCCTGTCTCCTCATACGACCCCGGCATTAACTGGGCTAAGGTGCGCGCTTTATTAAGCTCGTAGGGACTTTATTCATGAACTCCGTTTTCATTGTCGACGACCACCCGGTCATCCGCCTCGCCGTTCGCATGCTCCTGGAGCATGAGGGCTATAAAGTCGTAGGGGAAACTGACAACGGTGTGGATGCGATGCAAATGGTGCGCGAATGCATGCCGGACCTGGTCATTCTGGACATCAGCATCCCCAGGCTTGACGGGCTGGAAATTCTCTCACGGTTCAACGCCATGACCACGCCCCTTAAAACATTGGTGCTCACCGCTCAGTCCCCAACGCTTTTCGGTATCCGGTGCATGCAATCCGGTGCCTCTGGATACGTTTGTAAACAGGAAGACCTCAGCGAGCTGGTCAGCGCAATCAAGGCCGTTTTGTCCGGTTATAACTATTTCCCCAGCCAGGCACTGAACCCGGTCCGCCAGGATGATCCTCGCAGCATAGAGCTGGATCTGTTCAAGAGCGTCAATGACCGAGAGTTGATGGTGCTGCAACTTTTTGCTCAGGGCCGCACCAATAAGGAAATAGCCAAAGGTATGTTTCTAAGTAATAAGACCGTCAGCACTTACAAAAAAAGATTGATGCAAAAACTCAAGGTCAAGTCCCTGGTAGAACTGATTGAAATGGCGAAGCGCAACGCGCTGGTGTGAGAAAAGACCGGATGCTCAAATGCATAAGTAGATGCCTCCTGCTATTAAGCGCGGGGTTATATGCGCACGTCCTCATGGCGACGCCGGGCACGCCCGAGCACTACACGCTTTTGGGTCGTTCGACGGCGGCTCATGTCGAGGTCCTGCTGGATGACGCTCACCGTAGCCTGTTACAGGACCGGCAGGAATTGGTACTGGGAACGTCTGCCCCTGATTATCCGCCCTTCGATCTGTCCACCAGCGGGCAAGACTACGAGGGCATGACTGCCGACTACGCCGGCGTCATCGCCAGGGCGATCGGTCTGCCAATGCGGGTTTTGCGTTTCGCTTCCCGGGACGAGGCCATTGCGGCCCTCAAGAATGGAAAAATCGACCTGCTCGGCACCGCCAATGGTTTCGAAGCGCGCACCCCCGGCATTGTGCTATCGACCCCTTATGCAGTGGACCAGCCCGTTCTCGTCACCCGGACGAATGAAAGCCGTTCCCTGACCGAAGATCTCCAGGGATTGCGGCTGAGCATGGTTTATCACTACCTGCCGCTGCGGGAAATCGAAAAGCTTTACCCCAAGGCAATCATCAGCACCTACCCCTCCTACCAGAACGCCATAAACGCCGTCGCTTTCGGCCAGGCGGATGTCTTTCTCGGCGATACCATTTCCACCCACTACATGATCAGCAAGGGTTACCTGAGCAACATCCGCATGGCCAGCTTCGGCAAGCATGAGTCCTATGGATTCGGTTTCGCGGTTCGAAGTCACGATACCCGGCTGCTGGAGGCCATCAATGCCACGCTGAACCAGATTTCCATCACCGAGCAAGCGGCCATTTCCAAACGCTGGAGCGCTGGCAGCGACTTGTATCTCACGGAACACAAGATACAACTGACCGCCCGGGAGCAACGCTGGCTGGCACGGCACCCGGTGGTGCGAGTCGTGGTCAACGAAACCGCGGCGCCCTTCACTTTTTTCGACTCCGATGGTGACTTTCGCGGCATCAGTGCCGACCTGCTGGAGCTGATCCGGTTGCGCACCGGCATCCGCCTGGAGATCCAACGCACTCAGAATGACAGCGAAATGATTGCCGCGGTCCTGAACGGTCAGGCCGACATGATTGCAGCGCTTTTGCCGAGCAGCGCGCGGCAGCAACAGTTGAAGTTCAGCCGCCCCTACGTCGACAGCTCATTCGTCCTGCTGACCCGCAAGCAAGCCGACACCCCGGCAACCCTCGACCAGTTCGGCGACCGAAGCCTGGCCATCACTCAAGGCAATCCGGTCATTGAATGGCTACGCAGCCAGTATCCGGACATCAAGATCATCGAAACCGACGACCCTCTCCATGCCGTTGAAATGCTCGCCAAGGGCCAGATCGACGGCAGCGTGAACTCTCTGGTCATGGCCAATTACTTCATCTCGTCGCACTCGTTGCGAGACACCTTGCAAATCAGCAGCACCGTAGGAACCCGCCAGGCCATGTTCTCGTTGGCCACTGCCAAAGACGCCGTGGAGCTGAACTCCATTCTCGACAAAGCCCTCACCAGCATCGACCCGGACGAACTGGGCGTGATCAATAATCGTTGGCGAGGTTACGTGTCGGCATCGGAACACGCGTGGCGCACCTATAACCGCCTGTTTTTCCAGATCGTCGCCGGCGTCGGCCTCTTGTTGCTGCTGTCGCTGGCATGGAATGCCTACATGCAGCGCCAGATCAGGCAACGTCAACGGGCGGAGCTGGCCCTCAATGACCAGCTTGAGTTCATGCACTCGCTGCTCAACGGCACCCCCCACCCGATCTACGTCAGAGATCGCAACGGTTTCCTGCAAAGTTGCAATGACAGTTACTTGCAGACGTTCAACGTGAAACGCGAAGAGGTCATCGGCAAGAACGTCATGCCTGGGTCCATGAGCAATGCTTTCGAAGCGCAGGAGTACCAGGCGGACTATCAGCGGGTCATGGCCGAAGGCACTCCGCTGGTCCTGGATCGCCCGTTACATATCGGGGCTGACAAGCTGACCATCTACCATTGGATTCTCCCCTATCGCAACTCAAACGCCGAAGTACAGGGCATCATTGGCGGCTGGATCGACATCAGCGAACGACGCCAATTGTTCGACGAACTGCGCGCCGCCAAGGAGCGGGCCGATAATGCGAACCGCGCCAAAAGCACGTTCCTGGCGACCATGAGCCATGAGATCCGCACCCCCATGAACGCGGTGATCGGCATGCTGGAGCTGGCTTTGAAACATGCCGACAAGGGCCATCTGGACCGTTCGACCATAGAAGTGGCGTACGAATCGGCTTCCGGCATGCTCGAGCTGATCGGCGACATCCTGGACATTGCACGGATCGAGTCAGGTCACCTGAGCCTGGCGCCCGAGCGGGTCAATCTCAGGGCCTTGCTGCAATCGGTCATACGGGTTTTCGAAGGCGTTGCTCGACAGAAGAACCTGGCATTGTCGCTGCTGTTCGACCCGGCCGAAGGCAACCCGGACGTCCTGATAGATCCCTTGCGATTCAAACAGGTGCTCTCGAACCTGATCAGCAATGCCCTCAAATTTACCGAACAGGGTCAAGTTCAAATCAAGGTCCAACTGTCTCCGGCCGCCCCGGATGACACCCTGCACATGCAACTGGAGGTCAGCGACAGCGGCATCGGCATCAGTGCGGCAGACCTGCAACGTCTGTTCGAGCCGTTTTCCCAGGTCGACAACACCGGCCGGATGGCGCGAACGGGCGCAGGACTTGGCCTGGTGATCAGTCGCAACCTGTGTCAGATGATGGGCGGCAGTCTGCACATGAGCAGTGAGCCGGGCATCGGCACCCGGGTCCAGATTTCACTGCAACTGACTACCCTGCCGACCACCACGGTTTGCGTGCCCCCGGAACCTGTCGTTGAAACGGCCACGGCCGCCTTGAGCGTTCTGGTCGTGGATGACCATCCGGCCAATCGCTTGTTGATGTCGCAACAACTGGAGTACCTGGGTCATCACCATCAGGTCGCCCATGATGGCGCACAAGGACTCAAAGCCTGGCATGAAGGGGATTTCGACCTGGTCATCGCCGATTGCAACATGCCCATCATGAGTGGCTACGAACTGGCCAGTTCGATTCGTCGCCATGAGTGCGAACGCGAACTGCCGCGCTGCACCATCCTGGGGTTTACCGCCAACGCACAACCGGAGGAAAAACAACGCTGCCGGGACGCCGGAATGGACGACTGCCTGTTCAAACCGATCAGCCTGAGCGCCCTGAGCCAATGGATGAAAACAGTCAGATCCACCAGCCGGCCCAAGGCTTTCAATGTGCAAAGCCTGCAGACCTTGACCGGTGGCAACCCCTTGTCCATCCGGCGCCTGTTGGAAGAACTGCTCAGCAGCAATCGCTCGGACCGCCGGGAGTTGCTCGATATTGCCCGCAGTGGGGACCGACAGGCACTGACCGAGGCCGCGCACAAAATAAAAGGCGTCGCCCGAATCGTGCAGGCGACCTCGTTGATACAAAGATGTGAGGCGCTGGAACACGCCTGCCACCAGGCACAGGGTGCGCAACCCATTGGCGAATGTACCGAGGCGCTCGACCAGGCCATGACCGAACTGGAGCGCGCCCTGGAAACAGAGATCGCCAAGGCAAAATAATCCAGCGTTTACTATGCTGATCGCTCAGCAGTGCGCACCAGGGGCGTTCTCGATTGGTTTCCCCCGGCGCGGCAGGGAATGAGTTGGGAACGCCCATCAACACTTGGAGTGACTGCAATGCCCAGCGCACCGCGTCCGCAACAACGCCGGTTCCCCTTGCACGTACACATCAGCGTGATGTTTACGTTGCTCCTGCTGCTGACCGGTGTGGTGCTAGGCATTTTCAACTATCACCAAACCACACAAATCATCCTGTCCAGCAGTGAAAAACTGTTCAACCGCATCGAGCAGGACGTACGCCTGGATTTGTATGACACCTATGAACCCATCCGCCACCTGTTGGGCCTGCTAGCCGATTACCCGGCGACACGTGAACCCAGGATCGCTCAGCGCCTGGCCCTGCTCGCCCCCTTCAGCCAGGCGCTGCGGGACAACCCGAACCTGGCGTCGCTGTACCTGGGCGACAGCAATGGCGACTTCCTGATGGTCCGTCCCTTGCGTACCGAAGCCCTGAAGACCGCGCTGAAAGCACCGGCCAACGCGGCCTACCAGGTCTGGACCGTGGATAGGACAGCTACCCCCGGCCAGGTTCGTGCCCAGTCGCTGTTCTACGACCAGAGCCTGACGCTCGTCAGCCGTCAGGACATTGCCGACGAATCCTACGATCCACGCAACCGAGGCTGGTTTCGCAGCGCGCTGGGAAGCGCCGAGCAAATCACCACCGAACCCTACGTATTCTTCTCCACCCAAAACCTGGGCACCACCCTCGCCCGGCGCAGTGGCGAACAGGCGGTCATCGCTGCCGACCTGACCCTGGCGTCCCTGTCCCAGACCCTGGCCAAGCACAGGGTGACCGCCGGCACCGAAATTGTGCTGCTCGACCCCCAGGGCAATACAGTCGCCTACCCCGACAGTCATCGGCTGATCACCGACATCCAGTCGGCACGCCTGATCAAGGCACGCGACCTCAGCCCGGCCATCGCCGCCGCACTCGACGACAACACCGACACCCCACGCCTGGAGGCTGGTGGACGCCAATGGATCGTTTCGCGCAGCCACATGCAGGAAGGCGGGCCGCAGGGCCTGGAACTGGCGTTGCTGGTCCCTGAGGATGAGTTGCTGGCCGATGCCTATCGCATGCGCTGGCAAGGCGCGCTGATTACCCTCGCCACTCTGCTCCTGTGCCTGCCCCTGGGCTGGTTGACCTCCAGGATTCTGGTCAAGCCCCTGCGCGCACTGGTGCAGGAGGCGGACGCCATTCGCAGCTTCGATTTCAACTACCCGGTGTCCCGTCGCTCCCCCGTGCTGGAGGTCGATCAGTTGGGCGTCTCGATGGCGCGAATGAAAGAGACCCTGGCAAGCTTCTTCGAAATCACCGCCAGTCTGCGCGCCGAAACCCGCTTTGCCCCGTTGCTGGAGCGGGTGCTGTTCGAAACAGTGAAAATCGGCCAGGCCCAGGCCGGCCTGATTTACCTGCGCGAGAACGATGACGATCAGGTCAGGCCCTATGGGTTGGTCATCGATGGAAGGCCTCGGGACCTTGCTGCCTTCGGCTTGCAAGGTCATGCGCTCAAGGCACAGGACAGCCCGCCATGGCTGCAGCAACTGGACGCCTCGGACAACCTCGTCACCTCGTTGGGCTTCGAGCAGGTCGGCGACCTCAAGAGTGTCCTGCTGGCACTGGATGCGCCACGGGTTCACCTGATCGGCATCCGCCTGCGCAATCGTCACCAGGAAACCGTCGGGGTTCTGGTGTTGCTGATAACCGACAGCGGCACCGAAGCCGACCTGGAAAAACTGCAGCCAGACCGCATCGCCTTCCTGCAGGCCGTGTCCGGCGCCGCCACCGTGAGCATTGAAGGCCAGCGCCTGCAAGCCCGGCAAAAACAACTGCTCGATTCGTTCATTCAACTGCTGGCTGGGGCGATCGATGCCAAGAGTCCTTACACCGGCGGTCATTGCCAGCGGGTGCCAGCCCTGACGCTGATGCTCGCCCAGGCCGCCGCTGCCAGCCAGGCGTCGGCATTCCAGGCCTACCGTCCCACGGAAGATGAGTGGGAAGCGCTGCACATCGCCGCCTGGCTGCACGATTGCGGCAAGGTCACCACCCCCGAATACGTGGTCGACAAAGCCACCAAACTGGAAACCCTGAACGACCGGATCCACGAGATCCGCACGCGCTTCGAGGTGCTCAAGCGCGACGCCTGGGTCGATTATTGGCAGGCCCTGGCAACGGGTGGCGAGCCGTCATCCCTGGCCCAGCGACGCGACGCCACACTGGCCAGCCTCGATGACGACTTTGCTTTCGTCGCCCGCTGCAACCTCGGCTCCGAGGCCATGGCCGACGCCGACCTGCAACGTTTGCAAGATATCGCCCAACGCCCCTGGACCCGGACCCTGGATGACCGCCTGGGGGTTTCCTGGGAAGAGAACCGGCGCCAGGCACGCACGCCCAAGCCTGCGCTTCCAGTCACTGAACGGTTGTTGGCGGACAAGCCCGAGCACCTGCTGGAGCGGCACGAAGCCGAGCTGATCCCGACAGACAACCCGTGGGGGTTCCAGCTCGACGTGCCGCCCTGGAAGTACAACCGCGGCGAGCTTTACAACCTCAGCATCAAACGAGGCACGCTGACGCGTGAAGAGCGTTACGTCATCAACCATCACATGGTGCAAACAATCCTGATGCTCAGCCAGTTACCCTTTCCCAGCCATTTGGGCAACGTGGCGGAGATCGCTGGCGGGCATCACGAGAAGATGGACGGCACGGGATATCCCAAGCGGCTCAAACGCGAGGAGATGAGCCTGCCGGCACGCATGATGGCGATTGCGGACATTTTCGAAGCACTGACGGCTGCCGATCGTCCTTACAAGAAGGCCAAGAAACTGAGTGAAGCCCTGGGCATCATGGCCACCATGTGCCGTGACGCCCACATCGATCCAGAGCTGTTCGGGCTGTTCATCGATGAAAAGATCTACCTGAGCTACGCCAACCAGTTTCTCGATCCGCGCCAGATCGATGAGGTCGACCCGGACAGCCTGTTGGACAAGGCTGGACTGAAGGCATGAAAGCCGCCGTTGTAGGCGCTGCCGAGCCGAACGCGGTCCGAGCTTTGGCCAACTGCTACGGCAAGCGGGTCAGCAGTCTGTCAGGCGCAGGAAGATATCGGCCAGTTGCTCGATACCGGCCCGGTCATGCTCGGTAAAACGTGCCAGTTTCGGACTGTCCAGGTCGAGCACGCCGATCAGGCGCCCGCCCTTGACCAGCGGCACCACCAGTTCGCTGTTCGACGCGCTGTCGCAGGCGATATGCCCGGCAAAGGCATGGACGTCTTCAACACGCTGAGTCTGGCGGGTCGCCGCCGCTGTCCCGCACACACCACGGCCAAAGGGAATTCGCACGCAGGCGATCTGCCCCTGGAATGGGCCCAGCACCAGTTCTTCGTTGCGATTGAGGTAAAAGCCGGCCCAGTTCAAGTCGTCCAACTGACTGAACAGAAAGGCCGAAAACTGCGCGGCATTGGCGATGAAGTCCCGCTCATCGGCCAGCAAGGACTCAAGCTGTGCCGCTAACAAGCCATAGCCGTCGAGACCTTCGCCCGTGCCTTTCAAATCGATCATGCCTTATTCTCCAGAAGTTTGAGGCCCACCCAATATCGGGCAAACTGATAAGCGCAACGTCCGTTGCGGTTGCCGCGCCCGGTGGCCCAACGCACTGCCTGCACATCCAGCGCTTCATCACGCTGCCAGGCCAGCCCGGCCTTGGCCGCCAGCTCGCCGATCCAGTGCTCCACCACGTTGAGGAAATGCTCCTGGGTAAACGGATAAAACGACAGCCACAACCCGAAACGGTCAGACAGGGCGATCTTGTCCTCCACGGCCTCGCTGGGGTGAAGCTCGCCATCGACCCGCTTCCAGTTCTCGTTGTCGCTTTCCTTTTCCGGCACCAGGTGACGGCGGTTGGAGGTGGCGTACAACAGCACGTTGTCCGGCGCCTGTTCCAGAGACCCGTCCAACACGCTTTTAAGAACGCGGTAATCGCCCTCCCCGGACTCGAACGACAGGTCATCGCAGAACAGCACAAAGCGCTGCGGCAGCTTTGCGATTTGTTCGACCACCCGCGGCAGATCGGCCAGGTGATCGCGCTCGATCTCGATCAACCGCAAGCCATGCTGGGCATGTTCGGCCAGCAACGCGCGCACCAGAGACGACTTGCCAGTGCCACGCGAGCCCCACAGCAACGCATGGTTGGCCGGCATGCCATCGATGAACTGGCGGGTGTTGCGACCCAGCTGTTCAACCTGACGATCCACGCCAATCAGGTCCGACAGGCGCATGTCGAGGCTGACTTCAAGCGGCAGCAGGTAACCACTGCGCCCGTCGCGCTGCCAACGGGCCGCCAGCGTTCGGGTCCAATCGATAGCCGGCCGTGGAGCAGGCAACAAGGGCTCTATGCGAGCCAGCACCGCATCGGCACGCTCAAGAAAAGCATTCAATCGAGAGTCCATGTCTTCTCCTCGGACAGGTTCACAGTGATGATGGCGCTACAGCGACGAAACGCCGTACCCAATGGCGGGTCTATCCCACACAACATAAACCGGCTGCATCGGTATTCAGAGATGATCAGCTATGCTTGAGCGGCGAAGGGAAACGTAAGTGGTTCATCATTCCATGGACATCAGATTCACCCAACGGCTGTCCTACAAGCAGGCCCGGCTGACCGTTCTGGTGGGTTTCGTGCTGGGTACTTTGCTCAGCCTGATGCAGATCGGCATCGATTATGCCAGCGAAGACGCGTCGATCAACCGTGAAATCCTGTCGCTGCTGGAAATCAGCCACAACCCGGCATCGCGTATCGCCTATAACATCGATGCCGAACTCGCCCAGGAGCTGTCCTTGGGCCTGTTGCGCTCACCGGCCATCATCGGTGCCCAACTGATCGATAACAACAACACCGTGCTGGCCAGCGTCAAACGCCCCGAACTGCAGAGCAGTTACCGGTTCATCAGCGACTTTCTCTTCGGTGCCCAGCGCCAGTTCGAAGACCGCCTCTATCTGGACCACCTGCCGGCCGAGTCCCTGGGCGTGCTGCGGCTGGAGGTCGACACCTATGCTTTCGGCAGCCGGTTCCTGCGCCGGGCCGAAGTGACGCTGCTCAATGGTTTCGCCCGCAGCCTGATCCTGACCGGTCTGCTGCTGGCGTTGTTTTATGTGATGCTGACCAAGCCGCTGGTTCGGGTCATCCGCGAACTGAGCAGCCGCGATCCCAGTAGCGGCGAGCAGAGTCGTCTGGAATGCCCCTCCGGCCACCAGCAGGACGAGATCGGTGTACTGGTCTCGGTGGCCAACCAGCAGTTCGAAAATATCGCCACCGAGATCCAGCAACGGCGCACGGCCGAAAATCGCCTCACCGATTACCTGGCGCAGTTGGAAAACATTGTCTCGGCCCGTACCGCCGAACTCAAAGCCATCAATGCCCGCCTCAGCCAGTCCAACGAGGAGTTGGAAGTGGCCCGGCGCACCGCCCTGGATATGGCCGAAGCCCGCTCCGTCTTTCTGGCCAACATGAGCCATGAGATCCGCACGCCGCTCAACGGTCTGTTGGGAATGATCGCGCTGTCACTGGATGGCCCCCTGACGGCCGAACAACAGCAACAGCTATCGATCGCCCATGACTCGGGCAAGGTGCTGGTTGAACTGCTCAACGATATCCTTGATCTGTCGAAATTCGACGCCGGTCAACTGGAACTCGAACGCATCCCGTTCGACCTTGGCTCGCTGGTCGAAGACACCGCCAACCTGCTTTCCCAGAACGCAGCTCCCAGCGTCGAGCTAGCCTGCCTGATCGACCCGGCGCTTCCAGCACAGGTCCTGGGTGACCCTACCCGGGTGCGCCAGATCGTCAGCAACCTGCTGTCCAATGCGCTGAAATTCACTCGCTTCGGCCGGGTCGACGTACGTTTGAGTCCACATGAAGACGGCGTGCGAATCGAGATCTGTGACACCGGCATCGGCATCCCCCAGGAAGCCCAAGCACGAATTCTCCAGCCGTTCACCCAGGCCGGTGTTGGCATTACCCGCCAATTCGGTGGCACCGGGCTGGGCCTGGCGCTGACCTACAACCTCTGTGAAGCCATGCAAGGCCAGTTGACGATCACCTCCGAGGCCGGTTTCGGCAGCCAGTTCTGCGCTGACCTGCCCCTGCCCTGCCATACCCCGGCGACGCCCGTCGAGCCCTTGCGCGGCAATATTGTGGCCATCACCGACCGCAGCAGCGGCCTGGCCGAATTGCTCAACATGCTATTGCCCGGCTGGGGGCTGGACTATGAAAGACGTTCGGTGGATGACGGATTGCTGGGCCTCAAGCCTGATGTCCTGATTACCGACTGCCCGGAATGCCTGTTCACTATGCGTCCCACCTTCGACGCGCCCATCCTGCTGGTCACCGCATATGGCAGTTTTCTGCCCAGCGAAGAAGCCGCCGCCCTCGCCCCCTTGTTACAGCAGGCCCGGCCCCTGGCGCGCCATGCCCTCTATCAGATCCTGCGTCGCGCCTTGCAAAGCGACGCCACCACCATCAATGACGCTCAGATCGAAACCCTGGCGCCGTCCAAACGCGGGCGGGTGTTGCTGGTGGAAGACAATCCGGTCAACCAACTGGTGGCCAAGGGCATGCTGGTGAAGCTCGGTTGCGAAGTCATCGTCGCGGCCCATGGCGCCGAAGCCCTGGACCTGCTCGAACAGAGGGATTTCAATTTGGTCCTGATGGATTGCAACATGCCGGTCATGGACGGTTACGAAGCCAGTCGCCAGATCCGTCGCAGCGGGCGCTGGCCGGATCTGCCGATTGTCGCACTGACAGCCAACGCCATGCCTGAGGAACGTGAGCGATGCCGGGCCGCCGGCATGAACGATTACCTGTCCAAGCCGTTTCGGCGCGAAGAGCTGGCGGCGTTACTGGACCAGTGGGTGCCGCTTACGTCAGCGCTTTGATCTGCCCCAACAGATGATCGAGACCGTCTCGCAACTCTCCCAGGCGGTCCAGGTCAAGCCCACTGTCGCATAACAGGCGGGCCTTGAGCGGACCGACCTGCTCACGCAATTCCCAGCCGGTTTGCGTAAGGCTCAGATGCACCTCCCGCTCATCGCGGGCCGAACGCTGGCGCTGAACCAGGCTCAGTTGTTCCAGGCGCTTGAGCAACGGCGTCAGCGTGCCCGAATCCAGCAGTAGCCGTTCACCCAGAGCCTTGACCGTGGGTTGTTCCGGCGCATTTATCTGCCACTCCCACAGCACCAGCATCGCCAGGTATTGCGGATAAGTCAGGCCGAGCTGATCGAGCATGGGCTTGTAGCCACGAATGACCGCCCGCGACGCGGCGTACAGTTTGAAGCACAACTGGCTGTCGAGTTTCAGCGCATCGACTGACAGATCATTCATTTGAGTAAGGCTTCGATCTCACCGGTCAGGTCCTGGGGTTTGGTGGTCGGCGCAAACCGCTTGACCACCTGGCCGTCCTTGCCGATCAAGAACTTGGTGAAATTCCACTTGATGCCCTTGGACCCCAGTACGCCGGGCGCCCGCTGCTTGAGCTGGACAAACAGCGGATGGGCATTGGCGCCGTTGACCTCGATTTTCTTGAACAGCGGAAAACTCACACCAAAGTTCAGCTCGCAGAACTCAGAAATTGCCCCCTCGTTGCCCGGCTCCTGCTTGCCAAATTGATTGCAGGGAAAGCCCAGCACCACCAGGCCCTGGTCCTTGTAGGTCTGCCACAACGCCTCAAGCCCCTTGTACTGGGGAGTGAAACCGCACTGGCTGGCAGTATTGACCACCAGCACAGCCTTGCCGGCGAAATCGGCGAGGGTCTTTTGCTCCCCCTTGATCGTGGTGCACGGGATGCTCAGCAGGTTGTCGCTCATGGCAAGGCTCCAGATGGGAAGAAGAGGACACTGAAGATAGCGAGCAATTAAATTGCATGCAATTTAATTATCCAAAAATACCCGCATCACAGATTGTGGGAGCCAGGCTTTGCCCGCGATGAAGGCGACACGGTCTTTCAGAGATCGAGGTGCCTTCATCGCGAGCAAGCTTTGCTCCCACAGAGTTACCCTCGGGGCACCAGATCCAGGCACACCGAATTGATGCAATAACGCAAGCCCGTGGGTGGCGGGCCGTCAGGGAAGACGTGGCCCAGGTGCGCGTCACATTTGGCGCAGACCACTTCGGTGCGGATCATGCCGTGGCTGACATCGCGCACTTCCACCACTGCGCTGCCTTCGATCGGCGCGTAGAAACTGGGCCAGCCGCAACCGGAATCGAATTTGGTCTGCGAATCGAACAATGGCTCGTTGCAGCAGATGCAGTGGTACACACCATCAGTCTTGGTGTCGTTGTATTTACCGGAGAATGGCCGTTCGGTGCCCTTCAACCGACAGACGTTGTACTGCTCCGGGTCAAGCATGGCGCGCCATTCTTCAAGGGTTTTCTGCAACTTTTCCATCGTCCTACCTCGGCAATTGAAAAAGCCCGATCCGACGCTTTTCCGCAGATCGGGCGGCACGTATGATTGCGCCTCGTCAGGCGCCAGTCTGGCAGTCACGTCATGCGCATTCAAACGGATTGTCACGCATGTACCGCGTCAAGCCTGGGCACAGACGCAGGATCCCCAGTACGGTAGTTCACTCGCCGCCTGGATCGTTCATTTTCGGGAACACATCGCCATGCAGGTCAGCAAATCGAACAAGCTCGCCAACGTCTGCTACGACATTCGCGGCCCGGTGCTCAAGCACGCCAAACGCCTGGAAGAGGAAGGCCATCGCATCCTCAAGCTGAACATCGGCAACCCGGCACCCTTTGGTTTCGAAGCGCCCGATGAAATCCTCCAGGACGTTATCCGCAACCTGCCGACCGCCCAGGGCTACAGCGACTCCAAGGGCCTGTTCAGCGCCCGCAAGGCCGTAATGCAGTACTACCAGCAGAAACAGGTCGAAGGTGTCGGCATCGAAGACATCTACCTGGGCAACGGCGTGTCCGAACTGATCGTGATGTCGATGCAGGCCTTGCTCAACAACGGCGATGAGGTGCTGGTGCCGGCCCCGGACTACCCATTGTGGACCGCCGCCGTGAGCCTGTCGGGCGGCAACCCGGTGCATTACCTGTGCGATGAACAGGCCAACTGGTTTCCCGACCTGGCGGACATCAAGGCCAAGATCACCCCGAACACCAAGGCACTGGTGATCATCAACCCGAACAACCCCACTGGCGCGGTGTACTCCAGGGAGGTCCTGCTGGGCATGCTGGAACTGGCTCGCCAGCATAACCTGGTGGTGTTTTCCGACGAGATCTACGACAAGATCCTGTACGACGATGCCGTGCACGTCTGCACCGCGTCACTGGCGCCGGACCTGTTGTGCCTGACCTTCAACGGCCTGTCCAAATCCTATCGGGTGGCGGGTTTCCGCTCCGGCTGGATCGTTATTTCCGGTCCCAAGCATCACGCCCAGAGCTACATCGAAGGCATCGACATGCTGGCCAATATGCGCCTGTGTGCCAACGTACCGAGCCAACACGCGATCCAGACGGCGCTGGGTGGCTACCAGAGCATCAACGACCTGGTCCTGCCCCAGGGCCGGTTGCTGGAGCAACGCAACCGTACCTGGGAATTGCTCAACGACATTCCTGGTGTCAGTTGCGTCAAGCCAATGGGGGCGTTGTACGCCTTTCCGCGGATCGACCCGAAGGTCTGCCCGATCCACAACGATGAAAAATTCGTCCTCGACCTCCTGCTGTCCGAAAAGCTGCTGGTGGTCCAGGGCACGGCGTTCAACTGGCCATGGCCGGATCACTTCCGCGTCGTGACCCTTCCCCGGGTCGACGACCTGGACCAGGCCATTGGCCGGATCGGCAACTTCCTCAAGTCCTACCGCCAGTAATCCAGGTGGCGTGCGAGGGGACGACTCGCACGCTGTTTGATTCAGCAACACATCCGTTTCGCCCGTTGCGGCAGGCCTTCTACACTGAAGGCGCGGCAGACGGTGCGCGGCGCGACTCAACGTTCACGGGGTACGGGCGCTCCTTTTCTTTTCCGCGGTCACTTTCAGAAAAGTCTTTCAAACATTTGCGACGCGTGTAGGACACAGTTTGAAATAGTCGGCGTGTTGAATAGCCTGCGGCGGCACCTTATATACCCCGCATAACGCTACATCTTTAGCATGAGGAGATTTCCACAACCATGATGCGCATCCTGCTGTTTTTGGCCACTAACCTGGCGGTCGTGCTGATTGCCAGCATCACCCTGAGCCTTTTTGGCTTCAACGGGTTCATGGCGGCCAACGGGGTTGACCTCAACCTCAGTCAGCTGCTGATCTTCTGTGCGGTGTTCGGTTTCGCCGGTTCCCTGTTCTCGCTGTTCATCTCCAAGTGGATGGCGAAGATGAGCACCAGCACCCAGATCATCACTCAGCCGCGCACTCGCCACGAACAATGGCTGCTGCAAACCGTCGAGCAGTTGTCACGCGAAGCCGGCATCAAGATGCCGGAGGTGGGCATCTTCCCAGCCTACGAGGCCAACGCCTTCGCCACCGGCTGGAACAAGAACGACGCGCTGGTCGCCGTCAGCCAGGGCTTGCTCGAGCGGTTTTCGCCGGATGAAGTCAAGGCTGTGCTGGCCCATGAGATCGGTCACGTCGCCAACGGCGACATGGTGACGCTGGCGCTGATCCAGGGCGTCGTGAACACCTTCGTCATGTTCTTTGCCCGCATCATCGGCAACTTCGTCGACAAGGTGATCTTCAAGAATGAAGAAGGCCAGGGCATCGCCTACTACGTGGCGACCATTTTCGCCGAGCTGGTACTGGGCATCCTCGCCAGCGCCATCGTCATGTGGTTCTCGCGCAAACGTGAGTTCCGCGCAGATGATGCCGGCGCACGCCTGGCTGGCACCAGCGCCATGATTGGCGCACTGCAACGCTTGCGTGCCGAGCAAGGTTTGCCGGTACACATGCCCGACACCCTCAATGCCTTTGGCATCAACGGTGGCATCAAGCAAGGCCTGGCTCGCATGTTCATGAGTCACCCGCCACTGGAAGAGCGTATCGACGCACTGCGTCGTCGCGGCTGACAGGTTCAAGCTTCAAGAAAAAGCCCGCAGCGATGCGGGCTTTTTTTCTGCCTGATTTATGAGTTGCCTGGTCTGGCCCCATCGCGAGCAGGCTCGCTCCCACAGGGCGTCTTCGGCGAGCGCCAATTCACAGTTCGCAACGGATCAACTGTGGGAGCGAGCCTGCTTGCGATAAGGCCAGCGGGCACGCCACATCAACGACTGGAAACCCGATACACCCGCTCATCCAGCCTTTTGACCCCAGCCTGCAAGAACTTCCAGCTTTCCCCCAGCACATCCTGCTCCTGCAATACCTCCAGCCGCCAGACCTCGCCCAGCAGCCTCTGCACTTCGCCATCCCCTACGGAAAACGGCGGGCCAGGCATTTCATCCTGTGAGTAATCCAGAGTAATGAGCAATCCGACACACTGCGGCAGAATCTTCTGCAGATGAGCCGCATACCGCTCCCGCATCGGCCCAGGCAGGGCGATCAATGCAGCGCGATCGTACAGCGCCGTGCAATCGCTCACATCCTCCGGGCTCAGGGCAAAGAAGTCACCGCAGCGGATTTCAATGTCAGCGGCACGGAACACCTTGAATGCGCCCTCTTCACTCACGCTCGGCTCAAGCTGATGCTCAAGGAAGAAATCCGCGGCGGCTTTTTCCGACAGCTCCACCCCCAGTACCGAATACCCCTGTTGGGCAAGCCACAAGAGGTCGAGCGTCTTCCCGCATAGGGGCACCAGCACCCGACTGCCCTGCTCAACCCCCAGTTGCGACCAGAAACGTTGCAGATAGGGATTCACCTCTGGCAGATGAAAACCGATCTGATTCGTTGACCAGCGCTTGTGCCAAAACTCAGGCTCCATCACTCACTCCAGAAAAACCGATTAAAACGGGCTAAAACTTATATTAGATTTAGATCATAGACCTGACAGAAGATGGCGACATCTTAACGCTCAGGAGTCCGTTCATGCTGCCCAGCCTGTTTATCTCCCATGGCTCACCGATGCTGGCCCTGGAACCCGGCGACAGCGGCCCGGCACTGGCTCGCCTCGCCGCGCAACTGCCCACACCCAAAGCCATCGTCATCGTGTCCGCGCACTGGGAAAGCAGTGAACTGCTGGTCAGCGCCAATCCGCATCCACGAACCTGGCACGACTTCGGCGGCTTCCCGCCGGCTCTGTACGAGGTGCAATATCCGGCGCCGGGCGATCCACAATTGGCGGGGCAAGTGGCGGCCCTGCTCAACGCCGCACACCTGCCGGCACGCCTGGACACAGAGCGACCCTCCGATCATGGCGTGTGGGTGCCGTTGTCCTTGATGTACCCCAAGGCCGAGATTGCCGTCGTGCAGATCTCCCTGCCCAGCCGACAAGGGCCGGCCCTGCAAACCCAGGTCGGCCGGGCCTTGGCGAGCCTGCGCCAGCAAGGCGTGTTGCTGATCGGCTCAGGCAGCATCACCCATAACCTGCGCGACCTGGACTGGAACGCCGGCCCCGAAAGCATTGAGCCCTGGGCCAAGGCTTTTCGTGACTGGATGGTGGAGAAATTGGCAGAGGACGACGAAGCCGCGCTGCATGATTACCGTCGCCAGGCACCCCACGCCGTGCGCAGCCATCCCAGTGACGAGCACTTGTTGCCGTTGTATTTTGCCCGAGGTGCGGGAGGTGAATTCAGCGTTGCCCATCAGGGGTTCACCCTGGGGGCTTTGGGGATGGACATCTATCGGTTTGACTGATGAACCGAGTCGCGTTCAATCGCGAGCAGGCTCGCTCCCACATTTGACTGCATTTACCTGTGCCACTGTGGGAGCGAGCCTGCTCGCGATGGGCTCGCCCTGAAAAGACACCCAGCTTCAGGCAAAAAAAATCCCCGAACCAGTCGGGGATTTTTTATGTTCGATCAATCAGCCCGAGAGCGGATCAATCTTCGCGATAGCGACGCAGTTTAAGCTGCTTGCCGGCGACACGAGTGTCCTTCAGTTTGGTCAGCAACTTCTCCAGACCATCTTCCGGCAGCTCTACCAGGCTGAAGCTGTCACGTACCTGGATGCGACCGATGGCCTCACGAGCCAGACCGCCTTCGTTGAGGATGGCGCCCAGCAGGTTCTTGGCCGCGATGCCGTCACGGGCACCCAGCGCAGTACGGCAGCGCGCACGGCCTTCGGCCAGCGGGATCGGCGCACGACGCTCGCGATCACCACGGTCCGGACGATCACCGCTACGCTCTGGACGATCGCCACGCGGTGCGTTGTTCGGCACCAGTGGACGTTCTTTCTCGATCGCAGCGAGGGTCAGCGCCTGGCCATTGGTGGCCTTGCGCAGCAGAGCAGCGGCCAGGGCACGTGGGGTGCAACCGATGTCGGCGGTCAGGCGATCGAGCAGATCACCGTGGGTCGATTCGGCGTCAGCCACCAGTGGCGACAGGCTGTTGGTGAGCTTCTTGATGCGGGCATCGAGAACTGCCTGGGCGTCCGGCAGGCGAACCTCGGCGACCTTCTGACCGGTTACACGCTCGATCACTTGCAGCATGCGGCGCTCACGCGGGGTGACCAGCAGCAGTGCACGACCTTCGCGACCGGCACGGCCAGTACGGCCGATACGGTGAACGTAGGATTCCGGATCGTACGGCATGTCCACGTTGAACACGTGGGTGATGCGCGGAACGTCCAGGCCACGGGCGGCAACGTCAGTGGCCACAACGATGTCCAGACGGCCATCCTTGAGGGAGTCGATCACACGCTCACGCTGGTTCTGGGCAATGTCACCGTTCAGCGCAGCGGCTTTGTAGCCTTTGGCTTCCAGGGCGCTGGCCAGGTCCAGGGTCGCTTGCTTGGTACGTACGAACATGATCAGGGCGTCGAAATCCTCGACTTCCAGCAGGCTCAGTACGGCCGAGGTCTTCTGGTCGGCGTGAACCAACAAGTGAGCCTGTTCGATCGCGGTGACGGTCTGGGTCTTGGTCTGGATCTTTACGTGTTGCGGATCGCGCAGGTGGCGCTCGGCAATGGCGCGGATCGACTGCGGCAGAGTGGCCGAGAACAATACAGTCTGACGGGTCGCTGGCAGGGCCTTGAAGATGACTTCCAGGTCATCCATGAAACCCAGCTTGAGCATTTCGTCGGCTTCATCGAGAACCAGGTGGTTCACGGTGGCCAGGACTTTTTCGTCACGACGCAGGTGGTCGCACAGACGGCCCGGAGTGGCGACAACAATCTGCGCGCCGTTACGGATGGCTTTGAGTTGCGGGCCCATTGGAGCGCCGCCGTAAACAGCCACAACGGTTACACCAGGCATCTGCTTGGAGTAGGTTTCAAAAGCGGTTGCTACTTGCAGCGCCAACTCACGAGTTGGCGCCAGGATCAGGGCTTGCGGTTCGCGCTTAGCAGGATCGATGCGATGCAGGATCGGCAGGGCGAACGCGGCGGTTTTACCCGTACCGGTTTGTGCCTGACCAATCATGTCGTGACCGGCCATGATGATCGGGATCGATTGCTGCTGAATAGCCGAAGGTTCTTCGTAACCAGTCGCAATGACGGCTGCAAGAATGTTCGGATTAAGATTAAAAGCGACGAAGCCGCCGGTTTCCTGGGTCATGGGTCTGCCTCTAAGTGCATCCGCAAAGACCCATGCTCCAAAGCTGCGCATGCCGTGTTGAGACTCAAGAGTCGCCCTGGCTGCTTTGTCGGCGGGGATTTGCGAAAACGAATGAATGAAAAAGAACGTCGTGGAAGCATCCGTTGTGCGGACATGCAACCGAAGCTGGCTTCGGGGAATTGCGCTACCTTGACGCGGCCCGGCTAAAGGCCGGCGCGCACTATACCGGAAATCGCCCGAAAAGGGAGATTTTTTATTGCCAAATCCGGTTATGGGACTGGCTGTCGTGGGCGTCGGGACAGCCGGCTTAAACGATTTACCTTCCGACAGCTTGCCTATCAAGTCGCCGGACGAATGGCCTTGATCAACGACTGCAACGAATAACCCAGCCGCGGCGCCAGCCCTTCGGCCCGGGCGACCAGTCCTTGCATGTCCAGTTCCTGATCCAGATCCGCCGGCACGATCAGGATGACATTGCCTTCTTTAACCGGCAGCTCCCAGTAATGCCGGTGGTACAAGCCGCGCAGCAGCGCCGCGCCCAATGGCTTGCCGTCGTCGGTGGCCCATTGGTTGATCACCAGCCAGCCGCCGGGGTTGAGGCGTTTCTGGCAGTTCTCCAGAAAACCCCAGGCCAGGTGCCCGACGCCAGGGCCGACGTCGGTATAGAGGTCGACAAAGATCAAATCCGCAGGCTCGGCGGTTTCAAGCAGCTCCAGGGCATCGCCGACGCGGATGTACAGCCGCGGATCGTCGTCCAGCCCCAGGTATTGGATGGCCAGGCGCGGCACATCGGGGCGCAGTTCGATGGCTTCGACATCTTCCAGCGGCAGAAACTTGAGGCAAGCCTGGGTCAGCGTCCCGGCGCCCAGCCCAAGAAACAGCGCGCTTTCCGGCTGCTCGTGGCACAACGCGCCAATCAACATGGCGCGGGTGTAATCATATTCGAGCCAGCTCGGGTCGGCCGTGAACACGCAGCTCTGTTCGATGGCATCGCCAAATTCCAGAAAACGGTAGTCCGCCACTTCGAGAACCCGGATAACACCGAACTCGTCATGCACTTCGGCGAGCAAATGCTCGACGCGCTCCTCTGTCATTTCATCTCCTGTGGCTGCGCTGACCCTGAACATAACCGGGGCAAAAGCGCGATTGTCCGCGAAGCGACGCAAACAGGTCACGCACTAATTTGCTGATAACATGGCAACCCGAGCGTAAACCACCTAGAGATCATGATGAGCCAACCCTGGAGCCCTGACAGCTGGCGCGCCCTGCCGATCCAGCAGCAACCCCAATACCCCGACGCGGCGCATTTGCTGCAGGTCGAGCAGACCCTGGCCAGTTATCCGCCGCTGGTGTTTGCCGGTGAAGCCCGGGAGTTGCGCCGTCAGTTCGCCGAAGTCACCCAAGGCCGGGCCTTCCTGCTGCAGGGCGGCGACTGCGCCGAGAGCTTTGCCGAGTTCTCGGCGGCGAAGATCCGCGACACCTTCAAGGTGTTGCTGCAAATGGCCATCGTCATGACCTTCGCCGCCGGTTGCCCGGTGGTCAAGGTCGGTCGTATGGCCGGACAGTTCGCCAAACCGCGCTCGGCCAACGATGAGACGATTGGCGGGGTAACCCTGCCGGCCTATCGCGGCGACATCGTCAACGGCATCGGCTTCGACGAAAAAAGCCGCGTACCGGACCCGGAGCGGCTGCTGCAGTCCTACCATCAGTCCACCGCCACCTTGAACCTGCTAAGGGCCTTCGCCCAGGGCGGATTCGCCGATCTGCATCAGGTGCACAAGTGGAACCTGGACTTCATCGCCAACTCGGCCCTGGCTGAGAAGTACAGCCACCTGGCCGACCGTATCGACGAAACCCTGGCCTTCATGCGCGCCTGCGGCATGGACAGCTCGCCGCAATTGCGCGAAACCAGCTTCTTCACCGCCCACGAAGCGCTGCTGCTCAATTACGAAGAAGCTTTCGTGCGCCGCGACAGCCTGACCAACGACTACTACGACTGCTCGGCCCACATGCTGTGGATCGGTGACCGCACCCGTCAGTTGGACGGTGCCCATGTCGAATTCCTGCGCGGGGTGAACAACCCGATCGGCGTCAAGGTCGGCCCGAGCATGAACCCCGACGACTTGATCCGTCTGATCGACGTGCTCAATCCGGACAATGATCCGGGGCGGCTTAACCTGATCGCGCGAATGGGCGCGAACAAGGTCGGCGATCACCTGCCGCAGCTATTGCGCGCCGTGCAACGAGAAGGCAAGCAGGTGCTGTGGAGTTCGGACCCGATGCACGGCAACACCATCAAGGCCAGTAGCGGTTACAAGACCCGGGACTTCGCGCAAATCCTCGGGGAAGTGAAACAGTTCTTCCAGGTTCACGAAGCCGAGGGCACCTATGCCGGGGGCATCCACATCGAAATGACCGGGCAGAACGTCACCGAGTGCATTGGCGGCGCGCGGCCGATCACCGAGGACGGGCTGTCGGACCGTTACCACACTCATTGCGATCCGCGGATGAATGCCGATCAGTCGCTGGAACTGGCGTTTTTGATTGCCGAGACGTTGAAGCAGGTGAGGCGGTGAGTCAGTAAGTCATTCGCCGTTTGTTGGATTGCTATCGCGAGCAGGCTCGCTCCCACATTGACCGCGGCGTTCACAAATCCTGTGTTCACCAAAGGTCAACTGTGGGAGCGAGCCTGCTCGCGATGAGGCCAGTTCAGTCACCCCCCACCTCAGCCAACGCCCCCGCCAGCCGAACCCCACCCGCCCGAGCGCAATTGAGCTGGACCCGCGCCAACCCCAGCCAGTCGGCCAAGCGTCGCAGGTTCACCGCCAAAGCCTGCATCCCTTCCTCGTCCAGCCCCGGCGCCTCCTCGTGCACGGCATGCACCGCCAATCGACCCAAAGCCCGCTCCGCCCGCAGATCCACCCGCGCGGCGATACGTTCGTTGTGCAGGAATGGCAGCACGTAGTAGCCGTACACCCGCTTGTGAGCCGGGGTATAAATCTCCAGTCGATAACGGAAGTCGAACAGCCGCTCGGTACGGCTGCGCTCCCAGACCAGTGAATCGAAGGGCGACAACAACGCACTGGCCGCCACCTTGCGGGGAATCTTCGCGGTGGGTCGGCACCAGGCCGGTTGCTTCCAGCCTTGCACCTGGCAGCGCACCAGTTCACCGGCCTCCTCCAGTTCGGCCAGTCGTCCACGGCTATCGGCCGGATCGAGTCGAAAATAGTCGCGCAAATCTTTCTCGGTGCCCACACCCAAGGCTTGGGTAGCATGCAGCAGCAAGGCGCGCTGAGCCTGGGGCTCGTCCGGCAGCGGTTGTTGCAGGACCGAGGACGGAAACACGCGTTCCGGCAAGTCGTAAAGCCGCTCGAAGCCCCGCCGCCCCGCCACCGTCACTTCACCCGCCGCGAACAGCCATTCCAGCGCATGCTTCTCGGCGCTCCAGTCCCACCAGGGGCCGGCCTTTTCCTGGCGCGTGGACAAGCTGCCCGCCCCCACGGCGCCTTGCTCGCGGACCGAAGCCAGTACGCGACGAATGACATCCTGACGCTCCTGACCGAACTGCGCCAACTGTCGATAAATGCCCTCACCGCGGGACGCACGCTCCATGCGCCAGCGCATCAGCGGATACATCGCCAGCGGCAGCAATGAGGCTTCATGCCCCCAATATTCGAACAGCGTACGGCGTCGGCCCTGGCTCCAGGCTGCCTGGTCGAGCAAATCAGGGGGGTAGTGACCGAGACGGGAAAACAGCGGAAGGTAGTGCGAACGCACCAATGCATTGACCGAATCAATCTGCAGGACGCCGAGGCGTTCAATCAGGCGGTTAAGGCGCGCCGGTTGCACCGAAGCTGACGTCGGCCGCCCGTCGAATCCTTGGGCGGCCAGCGCCAGACGCCGGGCCTGTTTGAGGGTAAAGGACAGAGTCGCGGGCATGAAGATCTCCTTGTCTGCTCGCAACCTACCTCACCATTAAGCGGTTTGTGTAGGGAAGGATGGCTCATTTGTGCATCGGGTCATCCCAGAATGGCCGAACCACTTCCTTTTCGACGTCGGCACGGCTGACGCCGATGTCCTTGAGCGCCTCATCGCTCATTCCGGCAAGCAGTTCACGTTCGTGGTGCAATTCGTACCAGCGGCTAAACTTGTGCAGCAGAGCGCTGATGGAAAAGCCATGGGATGAGAGTTTTTCTATCAGTAGATAACCTTTTTGACCTTTCATCGTGATGTCCTCCGTTGGGGATGGCTCAAGTCTCACGCTAACGCTAAGATCAATCCAACGAATGTTTCTGATGCAATACATCTCGGAGATTGATCAATTGTCGAGTTACCCGAGCATCGATACGGAAGTGCTGCGTACCTTTGTCGCCATCGCTGACCAGGGCGGTTTCACCCGTGCCGGTGAGTTGGTCAATCGCACCCAGTCCGCCGTCAGCATGCAGATGAAGCGACTGGAAGAAGATGTATTGCAGCGGCGGCTGTTCGAGCGTGACGGGCGCCAGGTCAAGCTGACCGCCGAAGGCCAGGTGTTGCTCGGCTACGCCCGGCGGATCCTCAAGCTGCACAGCGAAGTGTTCAACACCCTGCGTGAGCCACACATGGTCGGCACGGTGCGCATCGGCACCCCGGACGATTATGTGATGCGTTTTTTGCCGGGGATCCTGCAGCGCTTCGCCCAGTTCTATCCCTTGATCGAAATTGAAGTGCACTGCGAGTCGTCCAAGCAGTTGCTGCTGCGCCAGGATCTGGACCTGTCCATCGTCACCCGCAAACCGGGGGACGAAATCGGCCAGTTATTGCGCAAGGAGCGCTTTGTCTGGGCCGAAGCGGCATGCTTCAACGTCCACGAACAAACACCGTTGCCGCTGGCGATGTTCAACAGTGATTGCTTCTGCCGGCAATGGGCCTGCAATGCACTGGATGCCATGGGCCGCGATTATCGCGTGGCGTACAACAGCTCGAGCCTGTCGGCGCTCATGGCAGTGGTTGGCGCGGGCCTGGCGATCACCGCGCAACTGGAAAGCCTGCTGACCCCGGACATGCGCGTGCTGGGCGAGGCGGAAAACCTGCCGCAGTTGCCCGAAGCGAGCATCATGCTGATCCGCAACCTGCATAATCCGTCGCCGATCACCGAGTGCCTGGCCGAGCACATCGTCGAAGGTTTCAAACTTTAAAGGCGAGCAAGATCGCGCACAGCACCAGGAAACCGCAGAACAGCCCGCGCAGCAGCCGCTCCGGCATGGCGTGGGCGACTTTTACCCCCCAACTGATACTGAGCAGGCCACCAGCGGCCAGCGGCAGGCCGATCCACCAGTCCACTTGGTGATGCACCGCATACGTGGCGAGGGTCACACCAGTACTGGGCAAGGCCAACGAGAGAGACAATCCCTGGGCGACCACCTGACTGGTACCGAACAGGCTGGTCAGGAACGGCGTCGCGACGACCGCCCCGCCGACACCGAACAATCCGCCCATGGTCCCCGACGCCGCCCCCAACACGGCGAGCCACGGCCAGCCATAACGCATCTGCGCCGAAGCCGGGGGGCTGGCGGCGAACATGCGGATCAGGTTGTAGGCCGCCAGCACGATCAGGAAGGCCACGAAGCCGATTCGCATGCTTTGCGCGTCGATGCCCACGGCCCAGATCGAGCCAAGCCAGGCAAAGCAAAAACCCATGGAGGCCAGTGGCAGTACATGACGCATTTCAATGCGATTGCGCTGGTGGTAGCGCCACAAGGCGAGCATCACGTTTGGCACGACCATCACCAGGGCCGTGCCCTGGGCGATCTGCTGATCGAGGCCGAACAACAGGCCCAGCACCGGAATGGCGATCAACCCGCCACCAATCCCGAACAATCCCCCCAAAGTGCCCAATGCGGCACCGAACGCCAGATACACCACACCTTCGATCACACCGATTCCCCCTTGACCAGGGCGCTTATCCTACGCAGTCGGCGCTCGCGGGGGAACGCAACTTCCGATCAGAACGTCAGAATTATCTGGCGCATTAAAGGTTCGCCCGCTAGATTCGTAGCGATCATTGATTGAAGGTTCTGCCATGAGCACCCAACGCGACACCCCCGACCCCTGCGAAGCCCTGTTGCTCGACAACCAGGTGTGCTTCGCCCTGCACTCCACGTCGCTGCTGATGACCAAAGTCTACAAGCCGCTGCTGCAAGCCCTGGGCCTGACTTATCCGCAGTACCTGGCGATGATGGTGCTGTGGGAAAAGGACGGCCTGACTGTCGGGGAAATCAGCAACCGCCTGCTCACCGATCCGGGTTCACTGACCCCGTTGCTCAAGCGCCTGGAGGCCGAGGGCTTGCTGAGCCGCACCCGCAGTCGTGAGGATGAACGCGTGGTAATCGTCGAGCTCACCGAACAGGGACGCGCCCTGCAGGAAAAGGCCCTCAACATTCCCCAGTGCATTCTCGGCGCCAGTGGCCAGACCCTGGAGCAATTGAAGAAGCTGCAGCATGACCTGCAAGAGCTGCGCGGGAATTTGCAAGACAGCCTCTGAAACGCAGCCTGTCCAGCAGCACCGTCAACTGCCCCAACGCTATCGCGAGCAGGCTCGCTCCCACATTTTGATCTTTGGTGAACGCACTTTTTGTGTTCAACACAGATCGTTGTGGGAGCGAGCCTGCTCGCGATGGCACCAGTCCGATCACCTCCTGCCCCCTCTCTTAAAAAAAAATTCCAGCTGATGAAACCGCTCTATCTCAAGGGATCTACGCCGTTTGAGCGAGCGAAATTCAATTCCCCTTAAAAATTTATCTTGCGCGCAAAATATTAGCGCTATACATTTGCCTCACACCTACTTAGCGCACAAACATTTAGCGCTGCAACAGCAACCAAAAACGAGGCTCTCACCATGCAAACGCTCTACACCGCAATCGCAACTTCCACCGGTGGCCGTGATGGTCGTGCAATCTCCAGCGACAACATCCTGGACGTCAAACTCGCCACCCCCAAAGAACTCGGCGGTGCAGGCGGCGCGGCAACCAACCCGGAACAACTGTTCGCTGCCGGTTACTCGGCCTGCTTCATCGGTGCCCTGAAATTCGTCGCAAGCCAAAGCAAGCGCAAGATTGCGGATGACGCCTCGATCACCGCCCATGTCGGTATCGGCCAGATTCCCGGTGGTTTCGGCCTCGACATCGACCTGCACATCAGCTTGCCCGGTCTGGACCTGGCCGATGCACAGAGCCTGGTGGACGCAGCTCACCAAGTCTGCCCGTACTCCAACGCCACTCGTGGCAACGTCGATGTGCGCCTGCACGTCACCGTTTAACCAACGCCTTCCAGCCTGCACTTAAGGAGATGCACATGAACACCTTCAGCAAAGCCTTGACCGGCACCCTTCTGGCACTGAGCGTCGGCAGCGCGTTCGCCGACGGCATCGTGGAACACAACACCCAGGCGTTTCTCGACGCGCTGAATGCCGGCACCGGCAAGCCATTGGAGCAACTGTCGCCCAAGGACGCCCGCGCGGTACTGGTCGGCGCCCAGGCCGGGGTGAAACTGAGCTTGCCCAAGGCCGACGTCAGCGAGAAAACTATTGAGGTCGATGGTCAGCCGATCAGCCTGACCATCGTCCGGCCGGCCGGCGTCAAGGGTGAGCTGCCGGTGTTCATGTTCTTCCACGGCGGTGGTTGGGTATTGGGAGATTTCCCAACCCACGAACGGTTGGTTCGGGATCTGGTGGCCGGATCAGGTGCCGTCGCGGTGTTCGTCAACTACACGCCTTCGCCGGAAGCGCATTACCCGGTAGCGATCAACCAGGCCTACGCGGCCACCAAATGGGTGGCCGAGCATGGCAAGCAAATCAATGTCGATGGCAAGCGCCTGGCCGTGGTGGGCAACAGCGTCGGCGGCAACATGGCAGCGGTCGTGGCGTTGATGGCCAAGGACAAAGGTACCCCGGCGATCAAATTCCAGGCCTTGTTGTGGCCGGTAACCGATGCCAGCTTCGAGACGGCGTCCTACAACCAATTCGCCGAGGGACACTTCCTCAGTAAAAACATGATGAAGTGGTTCTGGGACAACTACACCACCGATGCCGGGCAACGCAGCGAGATCTATGCCTCTCCGTTACGCGCCAGCACCGCGCAACTCAAGGGCCTGCCGCCCGCGCTGGTACAGACCGCGGAGGCCGACGTGTTGCGCGATGAGGGTGAAGCCTACGCCCGTAAACTGGACGCGGCTGGCGTGCCGGTCACGGCGGTGCGCTACAACGGCATGATTCACGATTATGGTTTGCTCAATGTGGTGAGCCAGGTGCCAGCGGTGCGTTCGGCGATGTTGCAGGTATCCCAAGAACTGAAACAACATCTGAAGTGACTTGTGGCGCAACCCTGTGGGAGCAAGGCTTGCCCGCGATGAACACAGCGCGGAACCGAGGCGTCTGGATCGCGGCAAGCCTTGCTCCCACAGGGCAGGATTAAATCCCCTCGCCACCGCCTCCATCCTGCCCTCTGTCTGAACATGATCCGCAGGCATGAAAAAGCCCGACTCAATGGTCGGGCTTTTTCATACACAAGACTTCGCTTATTTAGCGCGGCCTTTGTAGGAACCGCCTTCGCGGGTATCGATCTCGATCATGTCGCCGATTTCGATGAAGTCAGCAACCGACAGCTCGGTACCGTTCTTCAGTTTGGCAGGCTTCATTACCTTGCCGGAAGTGTCACCGCGAGCGGAACCTTCGGTGTAGTCAACCTGACGCACGATGGTGGTCGGCAGTTCTACGGAGACCAGACGCTCTTCGAAGAACACGGCTTCGCAGACGTCGGTCATGCCTTCTTCGATGAACGGCAGAACGCTTTCGATGTCTTCGGCGTTCAGCTCGTACATGGTGTAGTCAGTGGTGTCCATGAACGTGTAGGTGTCGCCGCTGATGAAGGACAGGGTCGCTTCTTTGCGGTCGAGGATCACGTCGTCCAGTTTGTCATCGGCGCTGTAGACGATCTCGGTTTTGTAACCGGTCAGCAGGTTCTTCAGCTTGGTCTTCATGATCGCGCTGTTACGACCCGACTTGGTGAACTCAGCTTTCTGAACCAGCCAAGGATCGTTTTCGAGACGGATCACGGTCCCGGGTTTCAGTTCTTTACCAGTTTTCATTGCGAATATCCGAATTTGGATGGGATTTACAAAAATCTAGGCCGCGTATCATATCCAATTTACATAAAACTTCACCAGCGCTGCGGCAAGATCGGGTCGCGAGGCCTGTTCCAGACACCACGCCTGGGCATGATCGAGCAGTTCCTGCTGCTGTTGATCGACCATTTTCCAGTGTTCGGCCATGTCCTGACCAGCATTCCAGGATCGCCAGAGACCGCTGATCGCTTTTTCAGCCGGCTCCGAAAGGCCGTGGGTGTACAGCCGGAGGAATGCCTCGAGTTTTTCCAGATGAACGTCTTCTTCCTGCTGGTAGATATGCCAGAGCAGCGGCCGACCCGCCCATTGGGCGCGCACGAAGGAGTCTTCACCCCGCACGGCGTTGAAATCGCAGCACCATAGCAGTTGATCGTACTGATCCTGGCGGACGAACGGCAGCACCTGCACCGTCAGGGCACCACGTTGCTGTACCGCACCGGCCTTCAGGCCATCGATGCCGAGCCAACGCTGGACATCGCCGAGCACCCGACCTTCGGGGATCAATACATGAGAGGCCTGGGTATCGGTCGCCATGGCATCGAACCAACTGGCAAGCCCGGCGTTTTCGTAGGCAAACAGCGAGATCAGACGCGAGCCCGGCGTCCGATGGACGCCCAACGCCTCCAGGAAAATCCGTTGCGCCTGGGCATCCTGCTGAAACTGCCGACGCCGCTCCAGCAGGCCGGCTTCACGCAGCAGCCCGCCCGTGCCCTCGCGGAAGCCCGGAAAAAAGAAATATTTCTGCACGTGCTTGTATTTGACCGAGGGTAATCCGTGGCACCCGATCACCCAATCTTCCGCACTCAGGTAATCGAGGTTCATCCACAACGGCGTGGTCTGCCGCTCGGCCATCGCATCCATGTAGGCGCTCGGCAACTGGCAGGCAAACGCGGCGATGACTACATCGGCGGCGTCGGTGGACGGCCAGACCTCAGGCCAATGGCAGACTTGCACACCCTGCTGCCATTGCTCGGACAGCGTGATGTCGATTTGCGGACACAGTCGTTCAAAGGCCCGCAGGTCATCTACCCATAGCCGCACCGCACATTGATGCTCGGCCACCAATTGCCGAGCCAGGCGCCAAGTGACGCCGATGTCGCCAAAGTTATCGACGACGGTGCAAAAAATATCCCAGCGCACGGTCATTCCCGACTCCCTGTGGCAAAGGCCTGATTGTCCCGCATTAAACCGATGATGCAGAAGAGCCGACGGCGATTAATCTTCATGCGACAATCGCCGCCTATCACGTGTTCATTGCCAGGAAGCAGCCATGTCCGATCACCCGCCAGCGCCACGCCTTACAGCCCTGCAATTGACCGTCAGCATTGCCCTGGGCCTGTGGCTGGGGTTCCTCGCCATCGTATTGACCGGCTGGCTGCTGTCCAGATTCCTGTTCAACGAACAACTGGCGCCAGTGGCCGCAGCCGTGCAGCAACTGGGGCAACCGCCAGCGGTGCAACCGGCCCCGGAACCGCCAACCCCCATGTTCGAGCAGTACCAGCAAAATCTGCAACGAAACGAACAACGACAAGCCCTGGATCAAGCCCGCAGCGATCCTCGCAACCTGTCCAACCCCAAGTGTCAGTTCTGGTTGCAACAGGACCAGAACGCGCCCAGTGAAAAGAGCCGGGCCAACGTTTTGCAGTTTTGCGATTGATCATGAACAAACAGATCGTTCACCAACTGATTCTCGACAAACTCAGGATTGACCTGGGTATCGCTGAGCGCGCCGCGCAAACGGCCTACGAAACCGCGACCCACGAGGAAAACATCGCCGAGAACAAATACGACACCCTGGGTCTTGAAGCGTCTTACCTCGCTGCCGGGCAAGCCAGGCGTGTCGAAGAAATCCGCCAGGCCCTCGCCCTCTGCCAGAACCTGATACTCCGGCCCTACGACGAACAGCGCGGCATTCAGATTGGCACCCTGATCGGGCTGGCGGATGAAGATGACCGCCAGCAATGGTTGTTTCTGGGACCGGATGCCGCGGGCTTGAAAGTGTCGCTGGTGGGCCAGCCGATCACCGTCATCACCCCTCGCTCGCCGCTGGGACGAAGCCTGCTGGGCAAGTTCGAAGGGGATGAAGTAGAGATCGTCGTCGCAGGCGCCCGGCAACAGTTCGCTGTCACCGAGGCGATCTAGCACTCACTGTTCAGTGCACCGGTAATTCCACACCGTCGAACAGCTCTTCGAGTTCCTGCTTGTTGTGGCACTGGATGGCCTTGGCCATGACTTCCCGGGTCAGGTGTGGGGCGAACTTTTCGATGAAGTCGCACATGAAACCACGCAGGAAGGTGCCACGCCGGAAACCGATCTTGGTCACGCTGGACTCGAACAACTCGCTGGCATCCAGCACCACCAGATCGCCGTCCAGCTTGGTATCGACGGCCATTTTCGCCACGATGCCCACGCCCAGGCCAAGGCGGACATAGGTCTTGATGACGTCGGCGTCGGCGGCGGTGAACACCACTTTCGGGGTCAGGCCGCGATGGCTGAAGGCTTCGTCGAGTTTCGAACGGCCGGTAAAACCGAACACATAAGTCACGATGGGGTATTCGGCCAAGGCTTCAAGCGTCAACTTTGGCAGCTTGGTCAGCGGATGGCCCTGAGGCACAACCACGCAGCGGTTCCAGCGGTAGCACGGCATCATCACCAGATCGCCGAACAGTTCCAGAGCCTCGGTGGCGATGGCGAAATCCACGGTACCGTCCGCCGCCATTTCGGCGATCTGCATCGGCGAGCCCTGGTGCATATGCAAGGCCACGTCCGGGTATTGTTTGATGAAGTTGCTGATCACCGGAGGCAGTGCATAACGGGCCTGGGTGTGGGTGGTGGCAATCGACAGCGTGCCTTTTTTCTCGTTGGAAAATTCCTGGGCAATCTGCTTGATGCTTTCGACCTTGCGCAGGATCTCTCCGGCCGTGGTGATGATGCGCTCACCGGCCGGGGTCACGCGGGTCAGGTGCTTGCCGCTGCGGGCGAAAACTTCGACACCCAGCTCATCCTCCAACAGGCGGATCTGCTTGCTGATGCCGGGTTGCGACGTGTAGAGGCTTTGGGCAGTAGCGGAAACGTTGAGGTCGTGGTGCGCCACTTCCCAGATGTAGCGCAGTTGTTGAAGCTTCATATGTACCCCTCAAAGCAGTTGGACGCCACGGGCATCAGCGACGGTATATAACTATATGAATGGTTGTATTAATTAATCTAGAACTTTTTATAAAAAAGCCACTACTTTGCCTCAAGCCTCCCCCTGACGTCGCCGCTGCACCAGCGGCACCAGGTAGACCGGTACCCGGGATAACTGCAATACCCGCGCAGCGGTCCTGCCCAGCGGTGTTTCACCGCTAGCCCCTTGACAGTGACTGCCTACGATCAGCAAATCGACTGAGAGTTTCGCAGCCTGATCGAGAATGACCTGGGATGGATCGCCCTGGAAAACCCGCACCGACTTGATCAGCTTCAAGTCCTGCTGCCCCTCGCCCAACTCTTCGCGAAAGCTGTCGAGCACCCGCTGTTCAATGTTGGCCATCACCGTATTCAGACCCTGGCGATGAAATTCGTTCAGCGCTTGCTCATCGAGATAACTTTGCAACACCGACTCCGCGAACAGCCCCATCGGCTCTACCGCATGCACCACATACAACTCGGCTTCGAACGTCCGTGCCAACGCCAAGGCATGCTGCATCACATAAGGGGCGTAAAGTCCCAGGTCTGTGGCGTACAGCATCGAACGAATCATGTGACCTCCTCGCGTGCCAGAATGGCGGAGATGGATTCAGCTTAGCAGCGCCTTGAGGAGTACGACGTCCAGCGTAACGCCCTGAACAACGGGCAGTCAGAGCTTCACTTCATTGCTGATGCCGTGAGGCACATGACCCGTGGCGACCACCTCGCGAGCCAGTTCGCAGTGACCGGTCTGGTCGTCGAAAAAGACGTCGGCGGCGAAGGCTTCGAGAAACGCCGATTTGGTCAGGCCACCGAGAAACAGCGACTCATCCAGACGAATGTCCCATTCGCGCAACGTCCGGATGACGCGCTCGTGGGCCGGTGCCGAACGGGCAGTGACCAGCGCCGTGCGAATCGGACAGGCGTCTTCGGGGAACTCGCGTTGCAGTGCATTGAGTGCCGCCAGAAACCCCTTGAACGGCCCGCCTCGCAGCGGCTCACGAGCCGCTTGCCGTTCGCTGGCCTGGAATGCAGCCAGGCCGCCGCTCTGATAGACACGCTCGGATTCGTCGGAAAACAGCACCGCATCGCCGTCGAAAGCGATACGCAGTTCCTCGCTGGCGGCGCGGCTGGCGCCACCCGACAGAATGGTCGCAGCGGCGAATCCGGCGTCCAGGGCACTGCGCACATCTTCAGCGTGGGTGGACAGAAACAGATCACAGCCGAACGCCTTCAGATAGGGGTAAGGACTGCGGCCGCCGACGAACGCCGCGCGGGAAATCGCCAGCCCGTAATGATGAATCGAGTTGAACACCCGCAGGCCGGTGTCGGCGCTGTTGCGCGAAACCAGAACTACCTCGACTCGCGCACGCCCCAGATGCTCGTTGAGACTCAGCAGCTTTTGCACGAGAGCGAAGGCGTCGCCGGGTTCGAGGACTTCGTCCTCATGCTCAATCTGATATTGCCGGTAAGCCTCGACGCCGCCCGACAGATACACCTTATGGCTGTCACTCAGATCGAACAGCGCCCGCGACGAAATCGCCAGCACCAGTTTGTCGTCGATGTTGTTTGCCATGTCGCTCCCCCTTTCGCCTGATCAGCGGTTTCGTCGGTCCATAAATGCCAACGCCTGATACAAGGCTTCGATTTTCGGCAGCTCACAACCGGCTTTTTTCGCCGCCGCCAATGGTCGGCTGTAAATAGCCTCCAGCTCCAGCGCGCGCTGGTGGGAATAATCGTGATACATACTCGGCCAGTAGTCGGGCATCTTTTCGGTCATCGCAAACAGATACTCGGCATAGCCCGGCGCAATCTGGTGACCGCAAGCCTGAGCACCCCGCACCACCTCCCCCATCAGGGCCTGGATCAAGCCTCGGCTGTCACTGTCGGCCATCAACGGCGTGGTACTGGCACCCAACAGAACCGAAAGACCGTTGTAGGGCACGTTCCACACCAGTTTCTGCCAGCGCGCCTGCCGCAGGTCGGGCATGGCCTGGGAATCCAGGCCGGCGGCACGGAACAGCCCGGCCCCCTGCTCGACAATCGCCATGCGTTGCGCCTGATCGTGGCAAGGACCGCTGTGGTAACCGAGGTTGACTGCACCGAGGGCCTGGTGGGCAATGACGCCAGGACCGACCCGATGCACACAGATCAGGCACAGGCCGCCCAGCAGATGCAGCGAATCGGGCAGCAACGGTCGGAGGTCGTCCTCAACATCCAGGCCATTTTGCAGCAACAGGACTTTTGCACCCTGAGCGGCAGCTTGAATGATGGCCGGGGCCAGGTCGGCATTGCTGGTGGTCTTGGCACCGACCAGTAGCCAGTCGCAGGGCGGCATGTCCGCCGCCGAACGATACGCCTGGACCGGGTTGAGCGTCAGGGCGCCGTGAACCGCGCTGTCGACTCGCAAGCCGCCCTCGGCCACCGCCCCAAATTCGCTGCGCAGTAAAAAATGCACGTCAAAACCGGCGCGAGCCAGCATCACGCCATAGAACCCACCGATCGCACCGGTGCCGATCATCCCGATCCGCGGTTTAACGCCTGCCTGCATCATTGCCACTCCTCAGCTAACAGTCCCTGCGCATCATTACATAGGTGCGGGCCAACGTGGCGAGACAGCCGGGTTCCGCCGGGCCGGTTCACGTTCGGGCGCAGCAGGTCCTTTTGTGAAGGCTGCGCCGTCAAGCGCGAGCAAGCTCCCCCGCCGCAATTAACCCGTCCCTGCCCATTGTCGAGCAACCTCGTAACGCGCTAAGGTTCCGCTCCCCGACGCGCTTAAATCCGCTGTGCACCGCCGCGCGGGGATCGCTGGCGGCCGGCACCCGTGACCTGACGAGTAACACGATGGCTGATTTACCGATCAATGACCTTAACGTCGCCTCCAACGAGACCCTCATCACGCCTGACCAGCTCAAGCGCGATATCCCCCTGAGCGACGCTGCACTGCGCACCGTGACCAAGGGCCGGGAAGTCATTCGCAACATTCTCGACGGCACCGACCATCGCCTGTTCGTGGTCATCGGGCCCTGCTCGATCCATGACATCAAGGCCGCCCACGAATATGCCGAGCGCCTGAAAGTGCTGGCGGCGGAAGTTTCCGACACCCTGTACCTGGTAATGCGGGTGTATTTCGAAAAGCCGCGCACCACCGTCGGCTGGAAAGGCCTGATCAACGACCCGTACCTGGACGACTCCTTCAAGATCCAGGATGGCCTGCACATCGGTCGCCAATTGCTGCTGGATCTGGCCGAAATGGGCCTGCCCACCGCCACCGAAGCCTTGGACCCGATCTCCCCGCAATACTTGCAGGACCTGATCAGTTGGTCGGCCATCGGTGCGCGGACCACCGAATCCCAGACTCACCGTGAAATGGCCTCCGGCTTGTCCTCGGCCGTGGGTTTCAAGAATGGCACCGACGGCGGCCTCACCGTGGCGATCAACGCCTTGCAGTCGGTTTCCAGCCCTCACCGCTTCCTGGGCATCAACCAGGAGGGTGGCGTCTCGATCGTCACCACCAAGGGCAACGCTTATGGTCACGTGGTGCTGCGCGGTGGCAACGGCAAACCGAACTACGATTCGGTCAGCGTCGCGCTGTGTGAGCAGGCACTGAACAAGGCCAAGATCAAGCCGAACATCATGGTCGACTGCAGCCACGCCAACTCCAACAAGGATCCGGCGCTGCAACCGCTGGTGATGGAGAACGTGGCCAACCAGATTCTGGAAGGCAACCAGTCGATCATCGGCCTGATGGTCGAAAGCCATTTGAATTGGGGCTGCCAGGCGATCCCCAAGGATCTGGCGGACTTGCAGTACGGTGTGTCCATCACCGATGCCTGCATCGACTGGAGCGCAACCGAGAACACCCTGCGCAGCATGCATGCCAAGCTCAAGGACGTGTTGCCTAAACGTCAGCGTGGCTAAAAGGATCGCAGCCTCGTGGCACTCGACGGCGCCTAGGCCGGCTATGTGTAGGCGAAGGCTGCGACCTTTGCTCTTTTCAAGGCTAAAAAAAACGCCGGGCTTTTCAGCCCGGCGTTTTTATTGGGGAATCCGTAAGGTCAGAGCTTGGCCGCGTGACGCTGGTGACGCTCCATGTAGCGCTCCACGTAGGAGCAGGACGGGATCACCGTGTAGCCCATTTCGTCGGCGTATTGCAGCGCCCTTTCGGTCAGCGCCGCCGCAATGCCGCGTCCGCGCAAGGCATTGGGCACGAAGGTGCGATAGATATCCAGGGTCTGTTTGCCCAGGTCCATATAAGTCAGATAGGCACGATGACCGTCCACATTGGTCTCGAACTGATGACCAGCCTGGTCATGGTGGATGGACAACGCCTCGCTCATCACTACTCCTCGCGGGTCTGAATGCTGACCCCTACCTTACCGATGTTTTTCCGGCGAAGGAACATCTACGCCACCCCGTGCCTGTCTGGTCACCGAGCGCCAACACCCACCGCTCAACCCCGAGCACGTCGTGAATAGTAGGCACCAATGACGCAAATGCTCAAGGCACGCCCGTCAATGGGGGTAAAACCCGGTCGGGTTTATCGATTGAGCGCCACCGTCACGCGCTAGTCGGCCAAGGCGCAATAGCTGAACATCGCCAGTTGTTGAGTCGTGAGACGAGCGCCGGTTATTAAAGTCACCGCCAACACCAATAAAGATAGCCGCCCCCCTGAGCAAAAAACGCTCAAAAGTGTAGACGAATCAATAAACAACGACGTTAACGGCTTAAGGAAAGTTCTCCCGGGCACGGAACTTTTGCTCAATGACGCGCTCAAGCCAGGTGCCGGAGGCTGCATATTTTTTAAACAACACCCCAAAAAGTTGCTCGAAAAAGAATCACCGCCTACAATTTTTTTGCTTCTTGCGCGACGTCAGTTTACTTACTACAAGTAATGGGTAGTATGTACGCCGGCTAACTCCTCGCTGTGAGGAGACAGTCACTTAATAGAAAGTCCTTGAAGGGGAACACGATGAACAACGTTCTGAAATTCTCTGCTCTGGCCCTGGCCGCAGTTCTGGCTACCGGTTGCAGCAGCGCATCGAAAGAAACCGAAGCACGTCTGACTGCTACCGAAGACGCAGCAGCTCGCGCCCAAGCTCGTGCAGACGAAGCTTACCGTAAAGCTGATGAAGCTCTGGCTGCTGCTCAAAAAGCACAACAGACTGCTGACGAAGCTAACGAGCGTGCTCTGCGCATGCTGGAAAAAGCTAGCCGCAAGTAATAGTCCTCCGGGATTGTTATCGAGCCGACCCATTTTTTGGGTCGGCTTTTTTATTGCCCGGCGTTTCCCCAGGCGATAAAAAACCCGCCGACATCGCGAAACGCCGGCGGGTCTCTATTGCAGGTTTTACTGTTGCAGATCGATCGGCGCGCTGGAGACCATCGGTGCCGAAGTATTCGGAACGGCGATCTCGACCGGCAGGCCGTCTTCGGCCGCCACCACATCACGCACAACATCCCAGTCCATGCGCAGGTTGCTGGTGATGTCCTCACGCTTGAGCATCGTGTTGATCACCGCGGTGTGCTTGTCCACCACCGATGGGTTGCCGTTGTCGTCCAGCGGCGTGTGGGCCTCCAGATAAACCTTCCCACCGCTCACACCCAGCTTGTAGGGATCGTTGATGATCCGTACCGAGGTGCCCACCGGCACCATGCCGGCCATCTGCAGTACGTTGTTGTTGAACATGCGGAAGCAGCCGTGGCTGGTGCGCATGCCGATGCCGAACTTCTTGTTCGAACCGTGGATCAGGTAACCCGGGGTGCCCAGGGTGAACTTGAACGGACCCAAGGGATTATCGGGACCGGCCGGCACCACGTTCGGCAACGGATCGCCGTCGGCGGCATGCTCAGCCTTGATCGAGGCCGGCGGAGTCCAGGTCGGATTCGGGGTCTTGGCAATGATGCTGGTGTGGGCGATCGGCGATCCCCAACCTTCACGGCCAATGCCCAGCGGGAAGGTGTAGACCACATTCCGGCCCTTGGGGAAGTAGTAGAGACGGTACTCGGCGAGGTTGATCACGATGCCTTCGCGCGGGCCAGGCGGCAGGATGAAACGGGTCGGCAGCACGACCTCGGTGCCCGCACCCGGCAACCAGGGATCGACGCCCGGGTTGGCAGCGACCATCTCGGTGTAGCCCAGGTCGTAGGTAGTGCCCAGGTCGGCGAAGGTGTCTTCGTATTTGGCCTTGATGACCTGCACCTGGCCAACAATGTCTTCGCCTGGCGGTGGCAGAGGCAGCTCCAGGGCGGCAACGGGACCAGCCATGCACAGGGCGGCAAGAGACAGGCAGCGGGTGACGGCAGGCAAGCGCAGCAACATCCGGGAAATCCTTTGCAGGTCGAACAGAGGGTATGAAGACTGTGATTGTACACCGCCCCCCGTTATTTCGGGGAGGGCGACAATGAGGCGTCCGATGCCTAGCATGTCTGGAGACTGAAATAAAAACCTGTGGGGGCGAGCCTGCTCGCGATAGCGGCGGCACATCCAACATCAATGCAAGCAGGCCCACCGCCATCGCGAGCAGGCTCGCTCCCACAAGGGGGCATACCGGGGATCTGGGGAATTACAATTCGAACCGCAGTTCCGGCCAGATCGGCGAGGTGCCGCGCTTCTGGGACTCCAGGATCGCCCGGCACAATGAACACAGGCGATGGTCCTGGAATATCTTGCGGTCAACAGCCGACCAGCGCGGCTGGGCCGGCAGCAGGCTGCCGCACAGGGTCCGGTCGGCCGAGCCACCGAGCTCCAGTTGCCGGGTCACCAGATGCACCCGCACTTCCTGGCAGGCGAACAGGTCCAGCTGTTCGTCAGGCTCGATCAGTTGGTAGGCAAACAGGGACCAGGCGGGACGCGGCATCGGGGGCTCCAAATCGGGGGCGCCACATTAGCCGAAAGACCGCCTGTAGAAAAGCGTCACAGCAGCGGTTTTAGCGTCGGCCAGACATTTTCCAGCAACTTGCCCTGAGCCGCGACGGACGGGTGCAAGCCATCGCCCTGCATCATCCCCGGAACACCGCCAACGTCCTGAAGGAAAAATGGCACCAGCGGCACGTTTTTCTCCTCGGCCAGGGTGCTGTAGACCCGGGCGAAGGCATCGGTGTAGCGCTGCCCATAATTGGGCGGCAACTGCATGCCCAGCAGCAGTACCTTGGCACCGCTGGCGCGGGAGCTGTCGATCATCGCTGCAAGGTTTTGTTGCAATTGCGTTGGCGGCTGTCCACGCAAGCCATCGTTGCCACCCAGTTCCAGGATCACCAGGTCCGGCTTATGGGCTGCAAGCAGCGCCGGCAGCCGCGCCTGGCCGCCTGCACTGGTGTCACCACTGATAGAAGCATTGACCACTTTGTCGTCGAAACCTTCGGCCTTGAGCCGTTGTTCGAGCAAGGATACCCAACCTTGCCGGGTATCCAGGCCGAAAGCGGCGCTGATACTATCGCCAACGATCAGGACTGTACCCGCCGCTGCGTTCTGGGCCATGCACATCAGGGCCAGGCCGGCACTCAAAAACCACACACGCATCGGATTCTCCATGGGCTCAAGCATTCTCACCGCGAAGGACCTTAGCAAAGTGGTTCCCAGCGCGGAAGGTGAACTGACTATCCTGCACGAACTCAGCCTGGAACTGAACAAGGGCGACAGCCTGGCCATTGTCGGCGCATCCGGTTCCGGCAAATCCACCCTCCTGGGCCTGCTGGCCGGCCTCGACCTGCCCAGCAGCGGTGAAGTGACTCTCGCAGGTCAAGCCCTCAGCGTTCTGGATGAAGACCAGCGGGCCCGGATCCGCGCCGAGCATGTCGGCTTTGTCTTCCAGTCGTTCCAGTTGCTCGACAGCCTCAATGCGCTGGAAAACGTCATGCTGCCATTGGAACTTGATGGTCGCCAGGATGCCCGCGAACGCGCTACGGAGTTGCTGCAGCGGGTCGGCCTGGGCCAGCGTCTGACCCATTCGCCCCGCCAGCTCTCCGGCGGCGAGCAGCAACGCGTGGCGATTGCCCGTGCCTTTGCGGCCGAGCCGGACGTGCTGTTTGCCGACGAACCCACTGGCAACCTCGACAGCCACACCGGTGAGCGCATCAGCGATCTTCTGTTCGAGTTGAACAAAGAAAGCGGCACGACCCTGGTGCTGGTCACCCATGACGAACGCCTGGCCCATCGTTGCCGGCGCCTGATTCGACTTGAAGCCGGCCAGATGGTCGCCCCCCTGGAGCCTTGATGGCACGCTTGCCGCTGTTGCGTCTGTTCAGTCTCGCTGTCCGCCAATTGCTGCGCGACGCCCGCGCCGGCGAACTGCGGGTGTTGTTCTTCGCCCTGCTGGTGGCGGTGGCGGCGAGTACCGCCATCGGTTACTTCGGAGCCCGTCTCAACGGCGCGATGATGATGCGCGCCACCGAATTCCTTGGCGCCGACCTGCTGCTCGAAGGCAGCTCGCCTGCCCGTCCCGAACAGATTCGCGGCGGCACCGATCTGGGCCTCGAACATGCCCGGGTGGTGGAGTTTTCCAGCGTCGTGGCCACCGACAATGGCATTCAACTTTCCAGCGTCAAGGCCGTCGATGACATCTACCCCCTGCGCGGCGAACTGAAAAGCGCCCCTGCCCCGTTCGCCCCGGAAGAAACCGGCGGGCGACCGAACCCAGGCGAGGCCTGGGTTGAAGCACGGCTGCTGACGGCACTGGACCTGAAAATAGGCGACAGCATCGACGTCGGCAACCAGCCCCTGCGCCTGAGCCGTGTGTTGACCTACGAACCGGATCGCGCCGGCAATTTCTATAGCCTCACGCCCCGGGTCATGATCAACCTCAAGGACCTGGACGCTACCGGCGTCGTGCAGCCCGGCAGCCGCGTCAGTTATCGCGACCTGTGGCGCGGCCCGGCACCAGCGTTGCAAACCTACCGCGACCTGATCAAGCCGGGCCTGGAGCCCAATCAGCGGCTGCAGGATGCACGCGATGGCAACCGGCAGATCGGTGGCGCCCTGGGCAAGGCCGAACGGTATCTGAACATGGCCAGCCTGGTGGCGGTGCTGCTGTCCGGCGTCGCCGTCGCCCTCTCGGCCAACCGCTTTGCCACCCGACGCTTTGATGCCAGCGCACTGCTGCGTTGCCTGGGGTTGTCACGCCGGGAAACCATGGTGCTGTTCAGCCTGCAATTGACCGTGCTGGGCCTGCTGGCCAGCCTCAGCGGTGCGCTGCTTGGCTGGGTCGCCCAACTGGGTCTGTTTGCACTGCTGCATGACCTGTTACCCACGACCGTCCCGCCGGGTGGCCTGCTGCCGGCCATTGCCGGAATCGGCACCGGAATGGTGGCGTTGGCCGGCTTCGCCCTGCCCCCTCTGGCCGCGCTGGGACGGGTACCCCCCTTGCGCGTTTTACGCCGGGACATGCTGCCGATTCCTTCCAGCACCTGGGTGGTCTATGGGGCCGCCTTGGGTGCCCTTGGCCTGATCATGTGGCGCTTGAGCCTGGACCTGGTCCTGACGTTCGCCCTGCTCGGCGGTGGCGTCATCGCAGCACTGGTGCTCGGCGGCCTGCTGTTGCTGCTGCTCCAAAGCTTGCGCAGGATGCTGGCCCGCGCCTCGTTACCCTGGCGGCTCGGCCTGGGCCAGTTGCTGCGCCACCCCTTGGCGGCGGCCGGCCAGGCGTTGGCATTCGGCTTGATTCTGTTGTCCATGGCGCTGATCGCCCTCTTGCGCGGCGAGCTGCTGGACACCTGGCAAAACCAGTTGCCGAAAAACGCCCCGAACTATTTCGCCCTGAATATCTTGCCCAACGACAAGCAGGCCTTCACCGACAAGCTGCTAGCGTTGTCGGCGCAATCGGCGCCGCTCTACCCCGTGGTACCGGGACGCCTGATCAGTATCAACGGCGAGCCGGCCAAGGAGTTTGTCACCAAGGACTCGGCTGGTGACCGGGCCCTGCAGCGCGACCTGAGCCTGACCTGGGCTGCGGACCTGCCGGCGGGCAACGTCGTCACGGCCGGGACCTGGTGGCCGCAGCAACCGCCGGACGATATTCCGGGCGTTTCGGTAGAAGGCAAGGTGGCCGAGAACCTCAAGATCCAGCTGGGGGACCGTCTGGTTTTCAACGTGGGCGGCGTCAATCGCGAGGCGAAGGTCACCAGCTTGCGAGAAATCAACTGGGACAACTTCCAGCCTAACTTTTTCATGATCTTCCAACCCGGCACGCTGAAGGATCTACCGGCCACCTATCTGACCAGCTTCTATCTGGCGGCGGGCCACGACCAGCAGATTGTCGACCTGTCCAGGGCCTTCCCGGCGGTGACGATCCTGCAAGTCGAAGCCCTGCTCGAGCAGTTGCGCAGCATCCTGGCCCAGGTCACCCTGGCCGTGGAATATGTGTTGCTGTTTGTACTGGCTGCGGGAATGGCCGTGCTGTTCTCCGGCCTGCAAGCCACCCTCGATGAACGGATCCACCAGGGTGCGCTGCTCCGCGCCCTGGGTGCCGAACGAGCCCTGCTGGTCAAGGCCCGGCGCATCGAGTTCGGGCTGTTGGGTGCGGTCAGTGGCTTGCTCGCGGCCTTGGGTTCGGAACTGGTGAGCCTGGTGCTTTATCGTTACGCGTTCGACCTGCCCTGGCATCCGCATCCATGGCTGCTGGTACTGCCTTTGGTGGGAGCATTATTGATCGGGGCTGCTGGTGTGTTCGGCACGCGTCGAGCCCTCAATGCCAGCCCGCTGACAGTCTTGCGCGAGGGTTGATAGACTCCCGGCTTCGCCACCACAAGAAGTTGCCATGAGCCGTTATCGCCCACCCCGCACCGCCGGCACCGCGTTGATCACCCCTGAGGGCGAGGCGCGGATGCGCGCTGAATTTCATGAACTGTGGCATGTGCGCCGCCCTCAGGTGACCCAAGCAGTCAGCGAGGCGGCGGCCCAGGGGGATCGTTCGGAAAACGCCGAATACACCTATGGCAAGAAAATGCTGCGGGAAATCGACAGCCGCGTGCGTTTCCTCACCAAGCGCCTGGAAGCCCTCAAGGTGGTCAGTGAAAAACCCAGTGACCCGAACAAAGTGTATTTCGGCGCTTGGGTCACGGTTGAAGATGAGGACGGCAAAGAGTCTCGCTATCGCATCGTCGGCCCCGACGAACTGGACCTGAAAAAGAACCTCATCAGCATCGACTCGCCCTTGGCGCGGGCGTTGATCGGCAAAGCGCTGGATGCTGAGATCAAGGTTCAGACACCCGCAGGTGAACAACTTTTATATGTCACTCACATTGAATACATATAAAGCTTCACCGGCCCAAGGCCCGAAAAACCCAGTCATCTCAGCTCACCTCAGCGGCGGGTAATCAGCCCCTGTCGGGCCACCCGGGTCAATTGCCGGATCATTTCGCTGGCGTGCGCCGCACTGGGGGACTGGATAACGGCCAGATCGAAACTGTCATCGGCAAAACGCGCCAGAGACTCACCGTCTTCGACAAACTGGATAAGGAACGCCGCCGGCCCGTGGTTGCGTCGCGGCCAGCCGTCGAGATAGCGCAATAACGTAGGCTGGTGAGTACCGCCCAGAAGGATTTTTGGATTGCGTTGCAGAAGGTTCGCCGTGATCGGCGCAAGACGTACAAGGGGGCTGGATGCGTTCATCGTGTCGTGTCTCTGCCTCAAAAGTCTGCATGGCAGGTGAGAGGCAACACCGAACCAGCGCTTTAGCGGTATTTCGAAGCCCCGTGTGACCGGCTTCTATCGGTGACTGAATGAGTCACCTGGCGCCCCGCAAGTAGCTGTTTAAATCGGCGCATGAGCGGCATCCTAGAGAAGCTGACCGGCCAGTGTCAAGAATCTGCGCGCACAAAAAAGGCCCGTTCCAGACGGGCCTTCAATGATTCAGGTATGCAATCAGCGGGCGATGGCCTGGTCGACCGACAACTTGCCAGCACCTTCGATCAGCACCGCGACGCTGCCTGCCAGCAAAGCCAGGGCAAACTCATAACCGTTGTTGGCCATGAACAGACCGTTGCCAATGTGCACGGAGAAAATCGCCACCAGCGACAGGAAGGCCAGTCCCAGCGCCGCTGGACGGGCCAGCAGACCGATGATCAAGGCCAGCCCGGCGAAAAACTCGGTGCCGCCGGCCAGTGTCGCCATCAGATAACCGGGGGTCAGGCCAATGCTTTCCATCCACTGCGCCGTCCCCGTCAGGCCGTAGCCACCGAACAGACCGAAGAGTTTCTGGGAGCCGTGGGCGGCGAAGATGATCCCGACAACGATGCGCAGGACAGTCAGGCCATAGCCAGCGCGAGTAAACAGAACTTTGTTGATGAAAGTGCTCATTAGGTTCATTCCTTGGGATAAGTGGGTTGGCCGCTATATTAATCAACAAAATGCATGATAAAAGCGGAAAAAATCCGTGATACCAATCAGTTTACTCGATCATTTACGCACAACAACCTTTTGTTCCCTGGGTTCCAGCGACTCCCGTTCACGATCAAATGCCAGATAGTATTTGTTCACACTATTAACGTAGCTTACTGCGCCCATTCCCACCTGCTCCATGGCGATGCGTTCGACCTGGAAGAACCACTGATTGGGATTGAGTCCCCGCCGCCTGGCCTCGGCCCGCATGCCTTGGACACGCTCAGGCCCCATGTTGTAGGCGGCCAGGACGAAGGCCATTCGCTCGCGCTCATTGAGCTTGGGGCTGGCGAAAAACTTTCGGCGTATCAAGGCCAGGTACTTGGCGCCAGCCTGCACGTTGGCGTCCAGGTTCTGGATGTTGCGCACCCCGACCCTCTGGGCTGCTGAAGGGGTAATCTGCATGAGACCCGTAGGGCCGCTGCCACTGCGGGCATTGGGTTGCAGGGAAGACTCCTTGAACGCCAGTGCCGCCAGGTTCAGCCAATCCATGCCTTGGGCCGTGGCATGTTTTTGCAGCACTGGGCGCAGTTTCTCAAGACGCTGGCGATTGGCACGGGCCAGCGGATAGTGAACCCGGTACAAGCGGCGATAGATGCGCAGAAACGCCGCGTCCTGATTGGAAGGCGCCTTATAAGTCGTCAGGAAGCGGTCGATGCTCGCTCGCAGCATGGCGGCGTCACGACGGACAAACCAGTACTCGTCAGCCGGCTCGCCAATGAGCACCTGCCGGTCGAAACGCAGCTTGGGCAGGATCTTGCTCCAGCGTTCGGCAATGGGCTGCTCGACGATGGTCAGATGGAAAATCCCGGCCTGAACCATTTCCAGCACATCTTCCACCGCCAGGGTCGGGTCGACCCACTCGATCTTCACCGGCGGTAATTTACGCAGTGCCAGCTTCTGGTTGATCTGACTCAAGGCCTCCCCTGCGGCGCTACCGTTGGGCAGGGCCAGGGTTTTGCCCGACAGTTGCTCTACGCGTGTGTAGCGCCGTTGGCCCTTGGCTCCCACCAGAAGCAACGGCACGTCGGTGCGAATCGGATGGCTGGCGCTGACCGCAAGGCCAGCCAGGGGCTCGAGCAACTCGCCGGGCGCGACCAGATCGCCTTCTCCGCGCTGCAAGGCGCCCAGCAGTTGGTCCTTGGCCTTGGGAATGATCTTGAGGGTGATTTTCTGGTCATCCCGAGCGTGGCCGTTGAGGTATTGCTCGAAGGCACGTAAGCGATGATATTCGACGCCAATGGGTTGCCCCTTGACTTCGCCAGAGCTGTTGCGGCTCTGGTTGACCAAAACTTTCAGCACCCGGCTGCTGCGGATTTGCGCAAGGTCGCGCACCGTAGTCGGCGCTACCACCTGTACCGGGCCGGGCAGCCGCGCCTCGGCCGGCATCGGCAGCAACAGCGAACAACACAGCAGCAACAACACTTGGGGACGTGTCATCCACTCTCCGAAAGGATACCGCGGCCCGCAGCCTTGAAATATCGAAGCTGGGGTCGACAGAAACAGAGCACCTGGGGCGCTGAAAAGTGCGAAAGACTGGCACAGTGCTGGCGTTTATACCAACCCGACCGGTCTGGCGGCCTCAACAGACAGCCTCAACTCGTTGTAGTTCTTGGCTTTTCTTATAAATCTACAGCTCTGATATGCTTTGCGGCCTTTGGGTCGAGGTAGCACCATGCAACTCATCGATATCGGCGTCAACCTGACCAACCCCAGTTTTGCCGACAAACATGAGGCCGTGCTTGAGCGCGCCTATGCAGCCGGTGTCTGCCAACTGGTCTTGACCGGTACCAGCGTCGACGGCAGCGAACAGGCGTTTGAGCTGTGCCAGCGCCTCGATGACACCGGGGAGCGGCTGTTTTCCACCGCCGGTGTTCACCCCCATAGCGCCAGCGACTGGACCGCCGATAGCGCCAGGCACCTCAAAGACCTGCTGAAACAAGACCGCGTTCGCGCAGTGGGTGAATGCGGGCTGGATTTCAACCGGGACTTCTCCCCGCGCCCGCAGCAGGAAAAAGTCCTGGAAGAACACCTCGCCCTGGCGGTGGAGTTGCAATTGCCGGTCTTTCTTCACGAACGTGATGCCGATCAGCGACTGCTGGAAATCCTGCGGGATTTTCGCGACCAATTGCCCGCAGCGGTGGTGCACTGCTTTACCGGTGAGAAAAAGGCCCTGTTCAGCTATCTCGACCTGGACTTGCATATAGGCATCACAGGCTGGATCTGCGACGAGCGCCGGGGCACCCATCTGCATCCATTGGTACGGGAAATTCCTCGCACTCGCTTGATGCTTGAAAGCGATGCACCGTACCTGTTGCCTCGCACACTGCGCCCCAAACCCAAGAATGGTCGTAACGAACCGGCCTACCTGACGGAAACGTTGCGCGAAGTCGCCTTGCACCGGGGCGAAAGCCAGGAAGACCTCGCTGCCCATAGCACCGCCTGTGCCCGCGCGTTTTTTGGCTTGCCCACCCTCTCCTGACCCAATGAAAACCTGTTGGAGCGAGCCTGCTCGCGATAGCAGTGGATCAGCTTGCCCATAGGCCGACTGATACACCGTTATCGCAAGCAGGCTCGCTCCCACAGGGGATAGGCGTTGTCTGTTGACCCATATCAACACCCCGCACCTTGGATAGCGGCACAATAATGGCACCTTGCCAAAACTGTTTCCGCTATCAGAGAAGACCTTCCATGGGTGCCTGGCTTAGCAATATCTCACTGAAGTACAAATTCTGGGCGGTCAATGCGGTCGCCTTTGTCACGACCTTGCTGCTCGTACTCTACGCGGTGCAGCTTGAACAACAAGCGCGCAACCATGCGGCCCAGGCGAACGCCCAGGCCCAGGCACGCTTGCTCAATGCCTGGCCTGCCGGGCAGCCATTGCCCAAGGCCGATCACCTGCTGGCATTCCAGCGCGGCCAGACTCTCACGTTGAACGATCAATCATTACCTTCATTGGCAGAGGCCAACGGCTGGGTAGCACTCTCGGCCAGCCCCCTGTTGGGCGACAACCCACTGCTGGGCGCCGAAGTAATCCGTGGCGGTGACGGCCAACAGCTCGCCGTGCTGGCCCAAGGCGCAAGCCTGAGCCAGGTGTTCAGGGAACGCTTCAGCCAATACGCCGTGGCGGTGTTCGTGTTGATGCTGGCCATGCTGGGCGCATCGCAGCTGCTAATCCGGTTTCTGCTCAGCCAACTCAACACCCTGAAGGATGTGATGCTGCACGTGGAAAAAACCGGTGACCTGTCCGCCCGCGTCCCCTTGGCCTGCAAGGACGAAGTGGGCCAGATGGCGGCGGCGTTCAATGCCATGCAAGCCGGATATCAACGTGTGGTTGACACCGTTGCCAGCACTGCCCGGCAACTGGACAGCGGTGCAGCACGCTTGGCATCGAGCATGAACGATGTTCGCCACGGCATGCTCGGCCAGCAAAGCGAAACCGATCAGGCGGCGACGGCGATCAACGAGATGTCCGCTACGGTTTATCACATCGCCCAACATGCCGGCGCCACCCGCGACCTGTCGAAAAGCGCCGATACCTTGGCCGGCAATGGCCGCGAAGTGGTCAGCCGGGTGCAACAGTCGATCACCGGGCTCTCCCGCGGCGTGCAGCAGACCGCCGAAATGATCCAGCGCCTGGCCGAGGACAGCCAGAAGATCAACAGCGTGGTCAGCGTGATCCACAGCATCGCCGAACAGACCAATCTACTGGCCCTCAACGCGGCCATTGAGGCGGCGCGAGCCGGGGAAATGGGTCGAGGGTTTGCAGTGGTGGCCGACGAAGTACGCAACCTGGCCAAGCGGGTACAGACCTCCACGGATGAAATCACCGCCATGGTGTCGGCCTTGCAGGCGGGAACCCGGGACGCGGTGGATTTCATGCAGGAAAGCTCCTACAAGGCCGACGATTGCGTGCAACAGGCCCGGGAAGCCGGTGAGGCTCTGGAGCAGATCACCGGGGCGGTGGCGCAGATGCGCGAGAGCAACACCCAGATCGCCGTGGCGGCCGAACAGCAAAGCCAGGTTGCCGAGGAAATGAACCGGGCGGTCGTGAGTATTCGTGACGTCACTGAAAACACCGTGCGCCAGACGGTGGACTCGGCCACCACCAGCCATGAACTGGCGACGTTGGCCGGTGAGCTGAACAAGGCGATCGGGCAGCTCAGGCTCTAGGGCCCCGCTGCCAATTGACCTGGCCTGGGGGTTATCTGTGGGAGCAAGGCTTGCCCGCGATGAAGACAATATGGTCTCCCTGGGGAACGAGGCGCCTGCATCGCGGGCAAGCCTTGCTCCCACAACGGTGAAAGGCTATGGCCACCTATCACGTCGATAGCCAACCGCGATTCGTCGCGCTGCCCGGCCGGGCTTACGCTTGGGTTATTCGGTTTAGCGAACTCAAGGATCAGCATCATGGGCAAACGTCACCCCCACTTCCCGGCCTGGCAATGGCGCACCTGCCTTGACCATCATGGTCACCCGAGCAATCCGGTGTTGCACCAGATTGCCGTGCCGCTGTTCATCGTCGCGTTTTTGCTGATGGTATCGGGGGTGTTCAGCCTAAGCCTGGCCAATGTCGCCATCGGCTCCCTCGGCATGATTGCCGCACTCGTGTTGCAGTGCCACGGTCATGAAGAGCCTTAGGCGAAAACTGTCACTGTCTGCCGGCTCAGGGCGATCAAGCGACCATCCGCGCTCCAGAACCTGGCGGCGACATGGCCGTAACCGTCCTGAGCATGCTCGATCTCGGCCAGGTATTTACACCAGTCCAGTGTCGTGAGTTCCAGCAGTGGCTGGACGAATTCAATGGTCCAGGTGAGCGTACTGCCCGGTGCCATTTGATTGAGATGGGGTAGCAACGCCGGAGGCCAGGCATCGACCAATGCCAGGATGTGCCCCTCGTTCAGCGGCTCCTCTTTGACATCACCACGCAAGCGCACCCAGCCCCCCATACTGCGGGATTTGTTGCCGGTAAACGGCAGGCCACCAACACTCCAGCACAGCGCCAGGTGACGCATGAATTCCGGCGTAGCGCCCTTGATGTAGGGCAGCTCCTGGCATTGCTCCACGCTTTTGAACTCAGGCGCGGGGTCGGCCTGGACCGCCACCACGGAAGAGCGCGAGGCGCCGAAGCTGCCTTGTACCACGGTCACTACCTGACCGTTCTGTACCGCTCGCCCCAATACCTGGCTGACCGCCTTGCCTTCACGCAATACGTCGACTTCGAAACTGACGGGTACGTCGGCCGCTACCGGCCCGACGAAGGTGATCGCCAGCGAACGCACCGGGCGATCCGCCGGAACCCGCGCACGCATCGCTTCATATTGCAGCGCCGCCACCAGCCCGCCAAAACTGGCGCGTCCCTGGCCCCATTCAGGCGCGATGATCACGCAGTCAGGCTGACGACGCACGGCATCGATCAAATCGGAAAAGCGCATGACAACCTCGAAAACATGGGAAAAGATGCAGGAATCTTAACCAGCCCAGACGGGTGGCACACCGCTCATTCTGGCCAAAGAGACTGACAGATAGGCCGCGGCATCCCAACCCCACCAATCTACTGTGGGAGCGAGCCTGCTCGCGATAGCGGTGAGTCAGCTTGAATAACTGGTGACTGACGCGGCGCTATCGCGAGCAGGCTCGCTCCCACAAGGGAATATCTGCAGGACTCAGGATTTTTTGAAGCAACTGGCAACGAGTTTATCGAGCACTTTATCGGACTTGGCCTCGGCCTTTTCCATGGTGCTGAGCCAGACCGGCACGCAGGATTGCAAGTCGCTTTCCTGCTTGGCCCGGGCCAGCCATTGCCAGCAATCGTGCCAGTCCCCCAAGGCGCCTTGGGCGGACTTGAGCCGTGGCATGGCTGCTTCGGGCAGGCGGTCAAGTTCGGGGTAGGCTTCAATGGCGTAGCGCACGCGCTTGATCAGCAGCCGCAAACGATGGCGATCATGGGCCGGATCGCCCAAGGCTTCGCCGAGTTTCTTCCATTGTTTGTCCAGGCGCTTTTCGATGCGTTGGCGCAGACCTTTAAGCAGGTCCTGACGTTGCGCCGCGCGAATGAAGCGCGGGAAAGCATCGAGCACCATCAGCAATTGGGCCAGCTCCGGACTGCCGGCAACGGCGGGATAAGCATCGGCCATTTGCACCTGGCGCCGCCGCGCGGCTTCGATCTTGCCGTGCTGCTCAAGGTAGGCGGCCAGCACTTCCCGGTCACGCAGGGGCGTGGTCAGCGCGCCGACCGCCGAAGCCGCCGTTTCCAGTTGCTCGACACCGGGCAACCCGCGCAACGGACGAAGCAAGCTGCGCAAACGGCGAACTGTGGTCCGCAGGTCATGCAGGGCTTCACTGTCGGTATGGGCATTGAGGCGGGCCTGACAGGCCAGCAGCCGGACTTCCAGGCCCAGTATCCGGGCCACCAGCCGATCAATCATGGGGACGTACTCCGTACGTAGCGTTGAGCGTCAAGCGGCAAGCTTCAAGTGAGGAGCAGAGTGCTCCCCTAACTTGTAGCTTGCCGCTGACAGCTTGTCGCTGCTATTAACGCCCTGCGCGGGATTCGCGGATGTAGAAACGGGCCTTCTCGGCCTTTTTGGTGCACCCCTCAAACGCTTCGAACTGCTGCTGGGTCTTGGCGCCGGTCAACAACGACAGGGCCTTGGAATAACTCACGGTGCCGGCAAAACCTTCGGCCTTGGCCAGGTCCAGTTCGCGCCAGGCGCTGTCGAGCTGGCTGCCGCAGCTATCGCGGTAAGCGGTCTTGCCGGCACAACCGGCCAGAGCCAAAACCATCAAGGATGCCACCAGGGGCAGACAAATTCGGGCTTTCATCAATTACACCTCAAGTCAGGTCAACAGTCGTGCAAGTAAGACGGTCCAGCCCGCAAAAAGTGCCAATGCCCGACCGCGTAAATACAAGTGTGGGCGAGCATACGCAAATGCCGGCACGGCGTATCAAAAAACGACACCTGCGCCACAACGATTGAGCCCAGCCGTCGATAAGTGCATTGTTAAAGTCTGTTTTACAAGAGGCCGGGTCATGACAAAACGTGTCGCATTGGTACTGGGATCGGGTGGCGCCCGGGGCTACGCCCATATCGGGGTGATCGAAGAAATCGAACGACGTGGCTACGACATCGCTTGCATCGCCGGCTGCTCCATGGGTGCCGTGGTGGGCGGAATCTATGCCGCGGGCAAGCTCGACGATTACCGTAACTGGATTGAAAGCCTGGATTACCTGGATGTGCTGCGACTGGTGGACGTCAGCTTTCGCCTGGGGGCGATTCGCGGCGAGAAAGTCTTCGGGCAAATTCGCAAGATCGTCGGCGAACTCAATATCGAAGACCTGCGTATTCCCTACACTGCCGTGGCCACCGACCTGACCAATCAGCAGGAAATCTGGTTCCAGGAAGGTTGCCTGCATCAGGCAATGCGCGCCTCGGCGGCGATCCCCAGCCTGTTCACCCCCGTGATGCAAGGCAACCGCATGCTGGTGGATGGCGGCCTGCTCAATCCGTTGCCCATCGTGCCGGTGGTGTCGAGCCATTGCGACCTGATCATTGCGGTCAACCTCAACGCCACCAACCAGAAACAGTACCGACTGCCGGTCATCCAGCGCCCGGCAGCGTTCAAGCGTCGCTTCGACACCCTCGTCAGTTCCCTGGGCTCGCGTCTACCGTTCCGTCGCAAGCAAGCCGAGCAGTTGCTGCTGCTGGAACAGGAGGCGCTAAAAGCCGAAGCCGCCGAGATCAATCCATGGCTGGAATCCGCCGAGCCCGAGGGCCAACAACCGGCCGCCGCGCCGGAATCCGAAGGTGCGCCGAAATCGGCGACCGGTTCGTTCATCATCGACAACGTTGGCCCGGCCTCGCTGCTGGATCTGATCAACCAGAGTTTCGAGGTGATGCAGACGTCCCTGGCCCAATACAAGATCGCCGGGTATCCACCGGATGTGCTGATCAACGTGCCGAAACGGGTGTGCCGGTTTTTCGAATTCTACAAGGCGCCGGAGCTGATCGCCCTGGGACGGGAGATTGCCAGCGATACGTTGGATCGCTATGAGAATGAGCAGAACTGATAGAGCGCTCGTGGCGGTGAGGGCCTCTTCGCGAGCAGGCTCGCTCCCACACTAGATCTGCGGATTCAAGAACATCACAACGCCTGTGGGAGCGAGCCTGCTCGCGATGACGGCAGCTCAGCCAACATCAAACTCAAAGTCCACCCTCCCCCAACAACCGATACCCAACCCCCGCCTCGGTCGCAATGAACCGGGGCCGGGTCGGGTCGTCCGCCAGTTTTTGCCGCAGATGACCGACCACGATCCGCAGGTAATGGGTGTCTTCGGTGTGGGTCGGGCCCCAAATGTCCTTGAGCAATTGCTGCTGGGTAATGACCCGCCCGGGATGGCGCGCCAATTGCGCCAGCACGGCGTATTCCTTGCGGGTCAGGGCCACTTCGGTGCCATCGAGCAGGACCCGGCGATAAGCCAGGTCCACCGTCAGCGGACCAAACGTCAGCGCCGCTTCCCGCGCCTCGCCTGCCGGGGCCTGACGCAACAAGGCACGAATGCGCGCCAGAAACTCCTGGATGCCGAACGGCTTGGTGACGTAATCATTGGCGCCGTTGTCCAGTGCCTCGACTTTCTGCGCTTCGCTGGCCCGCACCGAGAGCACCAGCACCGGCACCGTGGACCATTGGCGAAACTCGCGCAGTACCTGCTGGCCGTCCATGTCCGGCAGGCCCAGGTCGAGCACCAGCAGATCGGGCTTGTTCAGCGCCGCCTGGGCCAGGCCTTCGGCGCCGGTGCCGGCTTCGAGAACCTTGTAGCCTTGGGAAGTCAGGCTGATGCGCAGGAATTTGCGAATCTGCGGTTCGTCATCGATGACCAAAAGGGTCGCGGTCTGGCTCATGAGGTCCGTTCAATGCAATCAGGTGGAAAGAGAGTAACCCAGCGCCGCTCAGGCTTCATCGTCCAGGCCCGGTTGTGTCTGTAATGGCAGGTGCAGGGTGATGCAGGTACCGCGTCCGTCCAGGCCGGTGTCCACGCTGATCCGCCCGCCATGGGCACCGACCATGCCCTGACAGATCGCCAGCCCCAGCCCCGTGCCCTGCCCGCCGCGATCCCCGCGCGCAGCGGTATAGAACATGTCGAAGATTTTCTCGCGCTCTTCTTCAGGGATCCCGGGCCCCTCGTCGGCCACGGCGAAAAAAACTTCGCTGTCCGTCGCCCCTGCGCTGAGCAGCAATCGCCCGTGAGTCGGTGAAAATCGTGCGGCGTTCTCCAGCACGTTCACCAAGGCCTGTTCGATCAACGCCGCGTGAACATACAACAACGGCAACTCGGCCGGCACTTCGATGCCCACCGTCAACGGTGCCAGCACCGCCCGCAACCGGTTCAACGCGCTGCCGACGATATCGGCCGGCGACACCCAGTCCCGCGCCAGCTTCAGAGCCCCATGGCCGAGACGAGTCATGTCCAGCAAGTTCTGGATGTAGCGATCCAGGCGCTCAGCTTCATCACGGGTGCCTTCCAGAAGTTCGCGGCGATCGGCCAGCGGGATCGCCTCTCCCAACGCCAGCAGGCTGTCGATACTGCCGCGCATGGAGGTCAGCGGCGTGCGCAAATCGTGGGACACCGACGCCAACAACGCACTGCGCAGTTGCTCGGTTTCACCGTGCAGGCGCGCCGCTTCCAGATCCTGGGCCAGTTGCGCCCGAGCCAGGGCCTGCGCCAGTGGCTGACTGAGGGCCGCCAGCAGACGACGCCGCTGGCCGCTCAACGGCTTGCCTTCTTTCGGGCAAACGCCCAGCAACGCCAGCGGGCCCTCCTCTGTCGACAACGGCCACCACCACCAGCGCCCGGACGGCAGCGTCCCGGTGCCGGCGCCGGCCGGTTGGTCGTGTTGCCAAGCCCAATCGGCGGCCGCGCGCTCAGCTTCAGTGAAGGTCAATGGTTCAGCTGTCTCAACCTTCCAGCCGTCCTGGCCGTCACGGTTGAGCAGGCATAGTTGCAGGTCGTGCCAGCCGTTGAGGTGTTGCGCGGCGGCGCTGATCACCGCCTGGCGGTCGGTCGCGGCGGTGAGTTTGCGGGACAGATCAAGCAGCTCGCCGGTTTCCTGCTGGGTCTCGCGCAGCGCCTGCAACTGTCGTCGCTGGCGGGCCGCAAGATTGCCGGTCAGGGCCGCCATGAGCAAGAAGAACACCAGAGTGAGTACATCTTCTTCACGCTGGATGGTGAAGGAAAAATTCGGTGGGATGAACAGAAAGTCATAGGCCAGGAACGACAGCGCCGCGCAGGCCAGCGCAGGGCCGAGGCTGCTGCGAACCGCCACCAGCAACACCGCCATCAGAAACACCAGGGAGATATTAGGCAAGGGAAGAAGCCCGGAGACCCCCCAAGCCAGCGCACTGGCCGCCGCCGTCGCCAACAGCGCCAGCACGTAGTCGAAACCAGCCAGGGCGGCGTTTGAACGCTCACGGGCCGCAGGGGGCTGTTCATCGCGGTCCAGTACGTTGATTTCCAACCCTCTGGCATCGCGCAGCAAACGCGAAGCCAAGCCACCACCGAACAGCCGCCGACGCAGACGCCGCCTGGACTGCCCCACCAGCACCAGCGTGGCGCGACGTTCGGTGGCGTGCTGGATCAAGGTCCTGGCGACTTCACCGGCCCGTAGCAGCACCACTTCCCCACCCAGGCGTTCGGCCAATTGCTGGGCATTTTGCAGGCGCTGGCGCGATGGCTCGTCCCGCGTGCTGCCGTTGTCCACGTGTACCAGGCTCCAGGGAAGATGCCGACGCTGGGCGACGCGGCTGGCGTGGCGTACCAGACGTTCGGCCTGGGCATCACCGTCAACCCCCACCAACAATCGTCCCCGCACCGCCGGAGCCGCCTGGCCCAGTTGGCGATAGCCCTGGGCAAGATCGTTGTCCACCTGTGCAGCGGCAGTTTGCATGGCCAGCTCACGCAATGCGGTGAGGTTGGTCTGACTGAAAAATGCATCGATCGCAGCGCGCGCCTGTTCCGGCACATAAACCTTGCCATCGCGCAGGCGCTCCAGCAGCTCGCGCGGTGGCAGGTCGATCAACAGCAGTTCATCGGCCTCCTGCAGGACCCAGTCGGGCAGCGTCTCGCGAACTTGCACGCCGGTGATACCGCGCACCTGATCGTTGAGACTTTCCAGGTGCTGGACATTGACGGTGGTGTAGACATCGATGCCGGCGGCCAGCAACTCCTGAATGTCTTGCCAGCGTTTGGCATGTCGGCTGCCGGGCGCGTTGCTGTGGGCCAGTTCGTCCACCAGCACCAAGGCCGGTCGAGCCGCGAGCAGACCATCAAGGTCCATTTCCTCGAGCATCACACCGCGATACTCCGAACGCACCAGCGGCTGCTGCACCAGACCACCGAGCAGCGCTTCAGTCTCACTGCGGCCGTGAGTCTCCACCACGCCGGCAACCACCCTGACACCTTGGCGCAGTTGCGTGTGGGCCGCCTGCAGCATGGCGTAGGTCTTGCCGACACCCGGCGACGCACCCAGGAAGACCTTGAGCCGGCCCCGGTCATTGCGGGGCAGCTTGGCTAACAGTGCATCGGCGCGGCCGGAGTCGCTCATGTGTTCGGGTTCTCTTTCAGATGTTGATCAAACGCCCTGTGGGAGCAAAGCTTTGCTCCCACAGGGGTCTACAGTTTTTCCAGCGCCAGGTTCAAGGCCAGCACATTCACCACCGGCGGCCCCACCAGCGGTTGTTCGATGTGAGCGTCGAGCAGTTGCTGCACGGACGATACCGGCAGATTGCGTGCGGCGGCGACACGCGCCAGTTGATAGGCAATCGCTGCTGGTGGCAAGTGGGGATCCAGTCCGCTGCCCGAGGTGGTCAGCAGCGCCAACGGCACTGGGCCTTGACCCGGCACTTGCAAGGCCTGGGCGTCACCGATCACCCGTGCGGCCAGGGCCGGATTGCTCGGGGAAAAGTTGCTGGCGACGCTGGCTACCGTGGCGAAAGCACCCGCCGATGGACGTGGATGGAACCAGGCATCGCCCTGGAAATCCTGGGCGATCAACAGAGAGCCGCGGACCTTGCCGTCGGCATCAACGATCAGGCTGCCGTTGGCCTGGGCGGGAAACGCGACTTGCGCCACGCCCGTAACCAGCAAGGGGTACGCAACGCCGGTGATCAGGGTCATCAGAAGCAATAGGCTCAAGGCCGGGCGTATCAGAGTGAACATCCAGAAATCCTCGAATTGAATGAAAAAATTACCTGTGGGAACCACTTTGTGGGAGCAACGCTTGCTCGCGATGCGGTCACCTCGGTCTGAACCAACACCGCGTCATCGCTCATCGCGGGCAAGCCTTGCTCCCGCAAGGTGAAGGCGAGCGTTGGTTATCCGCTCAAACCAACCCCAACGCCGTCAGCAACATGTCGATCGCCTTGATCCCCACGAACGGCACCACGATCCCACCCAGGCCATAGATCAGCAGATTGCGCCGCAGCAGCGCCGCCGCGCTGGCGGCCTGCACCCGCACGCCACGCAACGCCAACGGGATCAGCACCACGATGATCAAGGCGTTGAACACAATGGCCGACAGAATCGCGCTCTGCGGGCTGCTCAGGTGCATCACGTTCAGCACACCCAGTTGTGGATAAATCGAGGCAAATAGCGCCGGCAGGATGGCGAAGTACTTGGCGATGTCGTTGGCGATGGAAAACGTCGTCAAGGCCCCACGGGTCACCAGCAGTTCCTTGCCGATTTGCACCACGTCCAGCAACTTGGTCGGATCGCTGTCCAGATCGACCATGTTGGCCGCCTCTCGCGCCGCCTGGGTGCCGTCGTTCATCGCCATGCCGACGTCAGCCTGGGCCAGGGCCGGCGCATCGTTGGCACCGTCACCACACATCGCCACCAGACGACCGTCATTCTGCTCATGACGGATGCGCGCCAGTTTTTTCTCCGGTGTGGCCTCGGCCAGCACGTCATCGACGCCGGCCTCGGCAGCAATGGCGGCGGCGGTGAGTGGGTTGTCGCCGGTGACCATCACCGTGCGAATCCCCAACTTGCGCAACTCGGCAAAGCGCTCGCGGATACCGGGCTTGACCACGTCCTTCAGATGAATCGCCCCCAGCAGCTTGCCGTCAACGCACACCAGCAAGGGGGTACCGCCGCTCTGGGCGATCTTGTCCATCTCCCGCGCCAGTGCAGGTGGCAGTTCGCTTTTCGACAGGCCGATAAAACTCAGCAGCGAATCCACGGCACCCTTGCGATACACCCGGCCCTGGTAATCGACACCGGACAAGCGGGTTTCAGCACTGAACGGCACAGCGGTCAGCAGTTCGGCGCCAGGCTCGGGTTGCGAATGCAACCCCCGCAGGTACTCGACGATGGACTTGCCCTCCGCCGTGTCGTCGGCCAACGAAGCGAATAACGCGCCTTCGGTCAGCTCCTTGACGCTCACGCCGGGCGCGGCGTGAACCGCGGCACAACGACGATTGCCGAAGGTGATGGTGCCGGTCTTGTCCAGCATCAGCACATGCACGTCCCCCGCCGCTTCCACGGCGCGGCCGGACTTGGCGATCACGTTCAGGCGTACCAGTCGATCCATCCCGGCGATGCCGATGGCCGACAACAGCCCGCCGATGGTGGTGGGAATCAACGTCACCAGCAGCGCCACCAGAAACACCAGCGGCAAATTACCGTTGGCGAAATGCGCGAACGGCTGCAGCGTCACCACCACCAGCAGGAAGATCAGCGTCAGGCCGATCAGCAGAATATCCAACGCCACTTCGTTGGGCGTCTTCTGCCGCTTGGCGCCTTCGACGAGGGCGATCATACGGTCCAGGGTGGATTCACCGGGGTTACTGGTGACGCGCACCAGCAGCCAGTCGGAGACCAGGCGCGTGTTGCCGGTGACGGCTGAACGGTCGCCGCCGGACTCGCGGATGACCGGGGCCGATTCGCCAGTAATCGCCGCCTCGTTCACTGCGGCGATGCCTTCGATCACTTCACCATCGCCAGGAATCATCTCCCCCGCCTCGACGCGTACCACGTCGCCTTTTCGCAGGCGGGTGGCGGCTATCACCTCAAAGCCGTTGGCCGTCTGGCGACGTGCGCTGAGGCCTTCGCTACCGGCCTTGAGACTGTCTGCCCGAGCCTTGCCACGACCTTCGGCCAGGGCTTCGGCAAAGTTGGCGAACAGCACCGTGAACCATAGCCACAGGGCAATTTGCGCGGCAACAAAAGTCGGCACGCTGCTGTCCGGAACGAAACACAACACCGTGGTGAGAATTGCGGTCAGCTCCACCACCAGCATCACCGGGGCGCGGTGCAACTGGCGCGGATCGAGCTTGACGAAAGCTTGCACCAGCGCTGGCCGCCACAAGGCCGAAATCGCGGTTTTCGGTTGCTCCGACGCCTTGGCGACGACGGTTTTGCTCATTGGCATATTCATCATCAGATCCTCAGAAACCCAGGCTCAGGTGTTCGGCAATCGGCCCCAGGGCCAGGGTCGGCAGGAAGGTCAGGCCGCCCACCAACAAAATGGTCACGGTGAGCAGGGTCACGAACAGCGGGCCGTGGGTCGGGAAGCTGTTCGGGCCGATCGGCGCGGTTTTCTTCAGCGCCAGGCTACCGGCCAAGGCCAGCACCGGCAGGATGTAGCCGAAACGACCGATCAACATGCCCAGGCCCAGCATCAGATTGTGAAAGGGTGTGTTGGCACCAAAACCGGCGAAGGCCGAACCGTTGTTCGCACCCGCCGAGGTGTAGGCATACAACAACTGGCTGAAGCCATGGGCACCAGGGTTGCTCACCGCTGCAGCAGGTCCGGGCAGGCTCGCAGCAATGGCCCCCAGCCCCAACACGCTCACCGGCATGACCAACAGGGTCACCACCAGCAGTTGCACTTCTCTGGCTGCGAGTTTCTTGCCCAGGTATTCCGGGGTACGGCCAATCATCAATCCAGCCAGGAACACTGCGATCAGCACGTTCAGCAGCATCCCGTAGAGCCCCGCGCCGACGCCGCCAAAAATGACTTCGCCGACCATCATGTTCACCAGCGAGACCATGCCGCTCAGAGGATTGAGGCTGTCATGCATGCCATTGACCGAGCCATTGGAGGCCGCCGTGGTGGTGACGGACCACAGCACCGTGGCCGTGGTGCCAAAGCGCGCCTCCTTGCCCTCCAGTGGCGCGGTCTGCTCCACCGAAGCGTTATGCAGCGCCGGGTTGGGTTGGGATTCGGCCCACAACGAGGTAGCGCCGCCGATCAGAAACAGTACGAGCATGCAGGCGATGATCGCCCGGCTCTGGCGCAGGTCCTTGACGTAATGGCCGAAGGTGAACACCAGCGCGGCGGGAATCAGGATGATCGACGCAACTTCGAACAGGTTGCTCCAGGCCGTCGGGTTTTCGAAGGGGTGTGCCGAATTGACGCCGAAGAAACCACCACCGTTGGTGCCCAGTTGCTTGATCGCGATCTGGCTCGCGGCCGGGCCCAATGGAATCACTTGATCCGCGCCTTGCATCGTCAACCCATGCACATAGTGCGCGAAGGTTTGCGGCACGCCCTGCCACACCAGGAACAGGGCCAGCAACAGGCACAGCGGTAACAGCCCGTAGAGGGTGGCGCGGGTCATGTCGACCCAGAAGTTACCCAGCGTTGCAGCGGATTTGCGCCCAATTCCGCGACACAGCGCCACCAGCACGGCCAGGCCGGTAGCTGCGCTGACAAAGTTCTGCACAGCCAGGCCAAGCATCTGGCTCAGGTAGCTCAACGACGCTTCACCGCTGTAGGACTGCCAATTGGTATTGGTGGTGAAACTCACCGCTGTATTGAATGCCTGGGTCCATTCCATACCCGGCACTTTTTCGGGGTTGAGTGGCAAATGCCCCTGTAACAGCAGAATCGCGAACAACAGCGAAAAGCCGGCCAGATTGAAAGCGAGCAAGGCCAGGGTGTACTTCTGCCAGCTCTGCTCAACGGTGTGATCGACGCCGGCCAAGCGATAGCAACCACGTTCCACCGGGCCAAGAACAGGTGAAAGCCAAGTGCGCTGGCCTTCCATCACCCGGTAGTAGAAACGCCCCAGAAACGGTGCAGGGATCAGCACCAGCGCAAAGAAGGCGAGGATCAGCCCGTAGTCATAACCGTGCATAGCCACTCCTAGTTCCGATCCGCGCGCAGCAGCGCAATCAGTAGATAAATGAACAGCGCCGCTGCCAGCAGCAGCGACACCCCGTCCAGAAGGCTCATGGGATTTCTCCGTCGTACGGCGTCATGCCGTGTGTGGAGTGATTGTCGGCAGGGAGGGCGTAAAGGAACGAGATCGAGAGAGGGGTTGGGGGATAAAGAATGTGTAAAAAAGGGGTTGGTGATTGGCTGGGTGGGCCTCATCGCGAGCAGGCTCGCTCCCACAGGGGATCTTCAGTGGAGGCAAATTCTCTATTCACAACAGATCAAATGTGGGAGCGAGCCTGCTCGCGATGAGGCCCGCCCCGGCGCTGACGCTCCGAACTGGAGCACAAAATCGAGCCATCAGGCAGCGAACATCCCCGATACGACACAATTTCACCCATTACGACCACCGCCGCCACACTGGCACGCCCACTGCACTGCCCCACCCCAGCGCTTTTGCTATGGATCGAGGGGGAGCCACCGATGAACACACAACTCAAACCCACCCTGGGCACCCTGCATTTATGGGGCATTGCCGTCGGGCTGGTGATCTCCGGCGAGTACTTCGGCTGGAGCTACGGCTGGGGCGTTGCCGGAACGCTGGGCTTTCTGGTGACATCATTCATGGTCGCGGCCATGTACACCTGCTTCATCTTCAGCTTCACCGAGCTGACCACCGCCATCCCCCACGCTGGCGGACCATTCGCCTACAGCCGCCGGGCCTTTGGAGAGAAAGGTGGGTTGATCGCCGGCCTGGCGACGCTGATCGAATTCGTCTTCGCACCACCGGCCATCGCCCTGGCCATCGGTGCCTACCTGAACGTGCAATTCCCGGCCCTGGACCCGAAACACGCAGCGGTCGGTGCCTATATCGTGTTCATGGGCCTGAACATCCTCGGAGTAAAACTGGCGGCGACCTTCGAACTGATCGTCTGCGTGCTGGCGGTGGCCGAACTGCTGGTGTTCATGGGCGTAGTCGCCCCGGCGTTCAGCTTCAGTAGCTTCGCCTTGAACGGCTGGGCCGGTTCCGATGTGTTCGGCGCGCCGGCCATCGCCGGGATGTTCGCCGCAATCCCCTTCGCCATCTGGTTTTTCCTGGCCATCGAGGGCGCGGCCATGGCCGCCGAAGAAGCCAAGGACCCGAAACGCACAATTCCCAAGGCCTACATCAGCGGCATCCTGACCCTGGTGTTCCTGGCCATGGGCGTGATGTTCTTCGCCGGTGGCGTGGGCGACTGGCGCACCCTGTCCAACATCAACGACCCGCTGCCCCAAGCCATGAAAACCGTAGTCGGCGAAAGCTCCGGCTGGTTGCACATGCTGGTGTGGATCGGCCTGTTCGGCCTGGTGGCAAGCTTCCACGGCATCATCCTCGGCTACTCGCGCCAGTTCTTCGCCCTCGCCCGCGCCGGCTACCTGCCCGCCTCCCTGGCCAAACTCTCACGCTTCCAGACCCCGCACCGGGCCATCATCGCCGGCGGCCTGATCGGCATCGCGGCGATCTACAGCGACGGCCTGATCAACCTCGGCGGCATGACCCTGACCGCCGCCATGATCACCATGGCGGTGTTCGGCGCGATCGTCATGTACATCATGAGCATGCTCAGCCTGTTCAAACTGCGTAAAACCGAACCCAACCTGGAACGCACCTTCCGCGCGCCGGGCTATCCGATCATCCCGGGTATCGCCCTGGTACTGGCAGTGGTGTGCCTGGTAGCGATGGCCTGGTTCAATGCGCTGATCGGGCTGATCTTCCTCGGTTTCATGGCGGTAGGCTTCTTGTACTTTGTGCTGACCGCACAACTGCGCGCCGATGCCCCGGCCGATGCGATGCTCACCGGGCTTTGAGGTGAACCCGGCACAACGGGCGTAATATGGAACCACTGCGAACAACCTTCGCTCATAAGTGGTAGGTGCGGTGGACAGGCGAAACGTTCGTCGTCCATCGCCCCCTCAAGGAGAACCCTATGCCCTGGTACGCCTGGTTAATTCTGATTGTTGCAATCGGCTCGATCGTGGGTGGCTTGATGATGCTGCGCGACACCGCCCACAAGGTCGAACTGACGGATGAACAACGCAAGCGTGTTGCCGAGCGCAATGCCGAGATGGATGCGAAGGAGGCCAAGGATCGTTGAGCCGCTACAGTCCTGATTGCATGACGCTTTGTGGCGAGGGAGCTTGCTCCCGCTGGGGCGCAAAGCGGCCCTGAATCTGCTGGCGCGGAGTGTCAGGCTAATCGGGTTTGGGCTATTGGGGCTGCTACGCAGCCCAGCGGGAGCAAGCTCCCTCGCCACAAAAAGCCAGAGCTTGCTACATCACTGCTCCCAATCCGCCTTGGCAATCTGCAAGCCATGCAACCCCTTGTACGCCGCCCGCTCAGGCTGGCTCCAGCCCGACAGCAATGAATCCTCCAATCGATAGATCTCCACCCCCAACGGACGACAGACACTGAGGGGATCCTGCGCATCCGGCCCCCACATCGCCAGCGACAGATCGCCGCCGGGGCAAGTGGACAAGGCACACAGCAAATCGATCTCGGCAAAGAACTCCAAATAATCGCCCTTCTTCGCCGGACAGGCCTTCATGAAGTACATGTCATCATGATTGAGCCCAGTACATTGGAAAATATTCAGCACATCGTGCACATCGAACTCGGTCAGCCCATGGGGTAATACCGCACGGGTCAGGTTCGAGTGGCAGTGATGGTGAAAATCCTCGCCGGTCAGCATCCTGTTCACGTACGGATCACAGCGCGTCCCCAGCAGGTCGTGCAATCGTCCACCATGCTCGTCGATGCCATAATCGGCCAGACTGTCATCGGTAATGGTCACCAATGGACGCAAGAATGGCAGGTTCGACCACAACCGATCATGAGTGCTGACATGAGCGCCCTGCAGCTGACGCGTGCGCGCAGCCCACAGGCGTTCCCGTGGATCGTGGGCATTCCACACGTTGAAGTCCCCCACCTGCGGGCCCACCGGAGCCGTAACGCGGAACACATGCCCGGCGGGTACGTGCCAAGCGCGGCCGGTACGGATGGGGACCTCGAACTGTTCGATCAGGGTGCGCTTGTCCTGCTGGGTGCGGATGCGGTCGTAGAAGGGTTTGTCCACTTGCAGAGCCGAGCCTTTGCTGACTTGGTAGGCGGCTGGGTAGTTTTTGTGCATGGGGTGGGTCCTTGATCAGGGGGTGAGTCGGTCGCGATAGAAATGGGAGTCACCTGACCCCATACAGATTCATATATATAGAACTACTGCATACTGCGAAGCGAGTTGAAAGATGCTTGCGTAGCTCTCATGAAGGGGACATCGCCCCCATGAGTTCGCCAAAAACCGCTCATTCCACTGCAAACGTGCCATACGAGGCATGGAGCAACCCCATGCGCCTTATCGATTGCGGCACAGCTCCAACTGACAGTCAACGGGTTCGCGTGATCAAGGGGCAATCCTACCCAAGGTAAGGACCTTCAGCATTCACCGTTGTGTCTTGTCACCTGACAATCCCAATTGCTGATGTAGCTTCCATCCAGCAACGGGCTGACCTTTGCAAACGATTCTCCCGCAGAAATCCCTCTGCCAAATTTAAACGCATGCCCCCATAGGGGGTGGCCTCAATTTGAAAAAAAGACTAACATGCATGTTTACAATCGACATGGATGTAATTAGCTAGCCACTCATAAAAACTTAAAGACCAGATAATAAAGGCGCTCGCTTAAATGGCAATTAAACCTACGCAGCATCGCCTATATATATGGCCTTGACGTTAAACAAAACACAAATACTGGCCATCAAAATTTTAATTGGGGCGCAATATCAGACATGAATCAAACTAATATTTTAGTCTGCATCGGTTGTGCAGTTGCAGTTGCCGCCGGCCAAATACTCATGAAAGTAGCAAGTAGTTCCTGGAACGAATCTGGACTACTCGCCATTCGTACATTATCTTGGTTGCTTTTAGCATTTTCAGTGTATGGTATATCTTCGTTGGTTTGGATTTACGTACTGCGGCATGTCCCGCTTTCGCAAGCCTATCCGCTCATGTCGATCACTTTTCTATTAGTTCCGATAGCGGGCGCATTATTTTTCGCGGAAAAATTCGACTGGATCAATATCGGATCTTCTTTACTCATTATGGCGGGTATTTCCTTAGCCTCTTTTGCACGTAGTAGTATCTCTTAAGGATGGGGGTTGATGCGATGAAGCGTACATTAGTTATCGAACTTAATGAATTCAATGTCGGACTTCTGCAGCAAGCAGCTGAACGTTTCGGGCTGGAGCATGTACAGTCGGTTCTAAATTGGTCTCATTGCGAAACACAAGCCGATCACGACAAAGAGCACGAGGGGCTTGATCCTTGGTGCCAATGGGTATCGATACATACCGAACAACCTTCCGCGAACCACAAAGTAATTCGACTCGGGGATGTCGATAAGCTTCAACATCCACAAATTTGGGAGCGTTTGGGAGAGGAAGGAATCAGCACCGGCGTATGGGGGGTAATGAACGCTCGGCGTAATGGCGCTCGGCTAAATCATTTTTTTACCACCGACCCATGGAATTTCACCGAAACTCCCTATCCTAAAGCAGTTGCAGGCTTCTTTGCGTTACCCGTGTACTATTCAAAAAACTACATGGATTTATCATATATTCAAGCGGCTAAAGCCGCCTTCACCACATTGATCACTATTTTCAAGCAGCTGCCATTTAGCATGTTAAGCAGAGACCTTGTATTCCTACTTCGTCAAATGCGCGGCTCCAAATTTAATACTTGCTTTTTGTTTGGTGCTTTTGAATTACTGTCGACAAGACTGTTCGTAAAATTGAGAAAAAAACACAACCCCGACGTGAGCTTTGTTTTTTTGAATCTCATCGCGCACTTTCAACATCATGACTGGAAAAACGTCAATCAAATCGACGAAGACTCTCGCGCAGTATTCGAATTCCTGAATCGAATTCTTGGCATACTATTGAATGACAACACGACCCAACGAGTACTTGTGCTTAATGCATTCACACAAAAAAACGTCAATCAAGATGCGCTTTATTGCTACAGGCAAATAAACCCTTTAGGCTTTTTACAGCGAATTGGTTTACAGCCAACACGTGTTGAACAATGTATGACAAATGATGGGCATGCTTTTTTTTCGACAGCCGAAGCGTGTCAAAACGCCGCCGCCTGCTTACAAGAAGCAAGGATTGGCGGCTCGCCAGCATTTGCAATTGAAGTTGATGAACGGCAACCAACTAGACTATTTTATCAATTTTCATACTGGGCGACGGCGGATTCAAATACGACCCTTGACATTGCAAATAGGTCCATCCCGCTATTTAGTGAGTTTGCTTTGCATGCAAAAAGGACCGGAGCCCATGTGCGCGAGGGCAATGCATTCTTTAAAGATTTAGAGCTGCCATCCACAACTCCAAATTATGAGATTTTCAAGTATGTTTGGCCCCGTTAGGACACAAATACAATGTCCACACATACATATTTCATATCTCTAGTTCTGGATGATTAGGTTTCTTCATGATCAATAACACATACATATCAGAAAGCGTTGCGGTAGTCATCCCGTGCTATAAAACCCGAAAACACATTCTGGATCTGTTAAGCCGAATCGGCCCTGAAGTTTGTGCTATTTATGTGGTTGATGACTGCTGCCCCGAAGGCACCGGCGACCATGTAAAAAATGAGTGCAGCGATCCCCGCGTTAATGTTCTCTATAATAGTGTCAATTTAGGCGTTGGTGGCGCCGTGATGGCGGGCTACAGCGCTGCTATTAATGACGGTCACGATATTTTCGTAAAAGTAGATGGTGATGGCCAAATGGATCCGGCCTTGATACCAAGTTTTATCTCCCCCATTATTGCGGGCGACGCAGACTACGTGAAAGGAAATCGTTTTTTTGATCCCGAATCGTTGATTGGCATGCCTTTTATTCGCTTATTCGGAAATGCCGTACTGTCTTTTTTCACCAAATTATCCACGGGATACTGGCATTTATTTGACCCAACTAATGGCTATACCGCCATCCACTCTGAAGTTGCCAAACATCTTCATTTCCATAAAATCAGTCGGCGCTATTTTTTTGAAACGGATTTGTTATTTCGTTTGGGGCTTCAGGGAGCGGTCGTTTATGACCTTCCAATGCTTGCCCATTATGCAGACGAAGAAAGCAATCTAAACATTAGAAAAATCATTCCAGAGTTTTTATTCAAACATTGCAGGAATGCAGCCAAGCGATTCCTTTATCGCTACATACTACGTGACTTCTCTCTGGCAACACTTGAATTTATTGCTGGCTTGGTTCTAATGTCGTTTGGTGCTATTTACGGTTCCACACGCTGGTATTTATCAGCACAGGAAGGTGTCCCTGCATCGGCAGGAGCCGTTATGTTGGCGGCCCTGCCAACACTAGCAGGGCTTCAATTTTTTCTTGCATTCTTCAACTATGACATGCTCGCAGTGCCGAAGCGCGCTGTACATCCAGCACTCGCACATAGGTCGAAGGTCGTGTCAAACATTACAAATACCCAGAAGGATATGGTGTGATGTCGTGGTTGATTATTTTTCCTTTACTTTCGATTTTTGGTTATGCTGCGGCACTCGTACGACGCAATATTATAGGATGGAGTATTGCTCCGATTTCGATTGTTAGTACGATAGTTCTCGTACTTTTTTTATCGGATTTTATTTCATTATTACGCCCTGTCAGCCTTTTTTTGATGTTGCTGGGCGTGATGCTCCTGCTCGCTGAAAGTGTTCGTTACATCAAACTTCATGGCTTTACGGCGTCCCAACTATTTTTGGTCGGAGGCGGATCTATTGGCTTGGCGCTGGCACTTCTTATAGATTTTAACTGGAACTCAAAATTTGTAAGCTGGGATATGTTTTCCCATTGGGGAACAATCATCAAGCTGCTTGAATTCACTAACACCGCGCTTGACCTAAAGAATCAAGGATATAGGCTCTATTTTCAGGACTACCCACCAGGCACTGCGTATCTCGGTTATTTTTTCGTGCGCTTTACCGGATTCTATGAAAATGTAGCGATACTGTCTCACGCTACAATACTGATGTTTGCGGCCATGCCAGCGGTCGCGGCGTCTAACTTATCCTCTCGGATTCATGCCCTGCTGTTAGCTACTCTAACATTTTTGGTAATTGTGCTAATGGGGCAGGGCTGGTCAAGTATCTTGATTGACCAAATGGTTGGTGCGCTGTTTGGCTCAATATTAGCAGTATATTGGGTTACACGTGACAATCCTAAAGCCTGGGTAGCCTTGCCCCCAATTTTTGGCTTTTTGGTATTGACGAAAGATTCAGGAGTAAGTTTTGCAGTAGCTGCGATAGCTTTAATTATTTTCGCTCATTGGTTTAGAACGCGTACTGCTCTCTTCGATTTTTCCGGTATTAGTCGCATATGGAAGATTATCCTCCTTTGCATAGTCATTCCCGTCACTGTCAGTCAGTTGTGGGCTGGACATGTAAAGTCTCAATCACTTAATCGTTCACTTGCTGGCATTTCCCTAATGGGTATGGTTAAGGAAGCGTCACATTGCTGCTCGACTGAGAGAGAGCAGGCGATACTATCAACCTTCTCAGACCGCATGCTTGGCATAGAAAAAAAGACTGTTTCAGATGCACACGTTTCTACCCGGGACTCGGTTGAGAAAATGCTCCGGACTCACTGGAATGCTCCCGGCAAACTGGTTCTTGCCTTGTTGCTGATTGGATTCATTATTTCTGTAATGCAAGCCAACAAGGTCGATCGATATACGTTTGGGTTGCTAACTCTTGGTCTTGCCACGGGTGGCATTTTATACTGCGGCTTAATGCTTCTATATTATCTTTATGGATTCAGTGATTATGAAGGCCGCGTACTAACATCTTTTGAGCGTTACTTTGGCTCGTATGCCTTGGGGATGGCCTTCATGCTATTGGCGGGTGTGGCAACTCTTCCACTTCGCTCCAAGAGTCAAAAAACAATCAGCATAGGGTTATGTTTAGCTTTGATTATTCCGAGCGCGTTATTAGGGCGAAACAGTATCCAGTCATACTTGTGGGCGGGCGGCCCCGAGTACTTCCCCACTCGCGATGCATTAATTTCACCACTGATACATCCTTTTGTAGATAAAACCTATCCACGTGTTAGCGTCTTGGTCATCTGGCAGGCTGATAAACCTTCGTATGTAGGGTTGGAATACTGGATTTTGCGTTACGAACTGACGCCTCGGACTACTCAAACGGGTGGATGCTTCTCATTCGGCCCACCTCTTTATCCGGGAGACACTACAACTTGTAATTGGTCTAAGGAACAGTTCATTCGTGCACTGGGTAACTTCCACTACGTATTCATTGGGAACGGACTACAGTCTTTACAACAAGCCTATCCTTCCGCTTTTGATAAAGTTGGCATACCCGGAAACTCTGCAATACTCAGCGTGACGAAAAACCTGAACGGAGAGATTAAGCTGACAGAATGGCACCCGTAGTTCTCTGGAAGTAAACATCCACGCAGAAATTTCGGATGTTTTCAGATGCTATTGGATACTAATCGCTTATAAAGGGACACCTTCCGCATTCGGCCGGTATTTTCTCCGGCCAGACAGTGAAAGGCCGGTCAGTTCGACCGGCCCTTCTTCAAGCAAACACTCAATTCACTTCAAGCTTGTCACGATTTTTGTCGAGAATCGCTTTGCCGATTCCCTTGACCTCCAGCAACTCCTCCACCGAGGAGAACGGCCCATTACTCTCCCGATACGCAACAATCGCCTCAGCCTTACCCTTGCCTATCCCTGTCAACTCGCGCTGCAGCGTTGCAGCATCCGCCCCGTTCAAATCCACCCTGGCGCTCTGTGTTTTGGCTGGCTGCTCCACGGCCTGCGGCGTAGCGGCATACTCGGGTTTAACCGCTGGGGCGGCGATGGTAGCAATCGAGGCGCTGGTCAGAAGGGCAAAAATCAAAGAGTAGAAGTAGCCTGTACGCATAAATGACGCTCCATGACATCGTTAAGAGAGAAGCAGCTTTTCCGAAGCTGCCTCTCAAACTTAGGCGATGATGCTTCGCTGTCAAAAATGTGTACGTTACAGCGTATGTAACAATCAGGGTTCGAGACGGCGTTGCTGGTAGATCCAGTCGACAATCTCGCCGTCCGGAGCGTAACCACTGACGGTGTCCCGAAGCAGCTGGCGGACCCTGGTGTAGTCATCGTGCTCAATAGCGGTCAGCAACTCGGCCAACTTGATCTTGAGAGCGTCCCAAGACAGATGGTCTTCGTTGGCACTCATGATCATTGGGTGCTGGGTCGCGACGACGTTGTCGCCAATCAGCAACTCTTCGTAAAGTTTCTCGCCTGGACGCAGGCCGGTGAACTCGATTGAAATGTCGCCGTGGGGGTTCTTTTCCGAACGGACACTCAGTCCGGACAACCGAATCATTTTTTCCGCCAGCTCGACAATCTTTACCGGCTCGCCCATATCCAGCACAAAAACGTCTCCGCCCAAGCCCATGGAACCCGCCTGAATCACCAACTGAGCGGCCTCGGGAATGGTCATGAAGTAACGTGTGATCTTTGGGTGCGTGACGGTCAACGGCCCGCCGGATTTGATCTGTTTATGAAACAGAGGAATAACCGAACCGGATGACCCCAACACGTTGCCAAAGCGGACCATAGTGAAACGGGTTTTATTGACCCTTGAGACGTTGGCCTTATCGCCGAATAACACGGGGGCTAGTTCGCGGCTTAGGGCCTGCAAGGTCAGCTCTGCAAGCCGCTTGGTGCTGCCCATCACATTGGTCGGACGCACCGCCTTATCCGTAGAGATCAGCACGAAGTTCGATACACCTGCCTGCAACGCAGCCTGTGCTGTGTTCAACGTGCCGATCACATTGTTCAGGATGCCTTCAGCGATATTGTGCTCGACCATCGGGACATGCTTATAAGCGGCGGCGTGATAGACCGTGTCGACATTCCAGGTCTTCATTACGTCCAGCAGTTTGTCTTGGTCTCGTACCGATCCAAGGATAGGCAGCAACCGAACCGACAACGATTCCCGAATCACCCGAGGCTCAAGCTCGGACAGAATGCTATAGAGATTGAATTCGCTATGCTCGTATAGCAGCAGTGTAGTCGGCTTCAGCGCCAGGATTTGCCGGCAAAGCTCGGAGCCGATCGAACCACCGGCCCCAGTGACCAGGACCGACTGGCCAGTGATGCAATGCTCCAGCAGGTCAGGTTGTGCGGGAACCGGATCGCGTCCTAGAAGGTCGGCGATGTCCACTTCCTGGATGTCATCGACCTTGACCCGGCCACTGGCGAGATCCATGAACCCAGGGACGCTGCGAACATGCAGGGGGAAGCCTTCAAGCAGCGTCAAGATCTCTCGACGGCGCCCACGTGATGAGGAAGGCACGGCCAGCAAAACTTCCTGTGCGCCGGTTGTGTCGATCATCTTTTGGATATGCCTGGGCTCGTAGACCTGCAACCCGGCGATCACACGGTCAGCGATGCTGTTGTCATCATCGATGAACGCGACCGGGCGCATCACTCGCCCCATTCGCAGGGCGGCCACGAGCTGGTTACCTGCGGCCCCGGCACCATAAATAGCAACCTTGGGTAGGCCGTCGTCACGGTTGGTGAAGGGCACATGCTGGGCCGCGGTAAACCAGTCCCCCAGGAAGTATTGCCGCATCATCAGGCGCAAACCGCCAATCATGATCAGGCTCAACCACCAATAGTTGAAAATGATGGAGCGTGGCACCACTGTTTTATGGTTGCTGTACCAATACACCACCAGGGCCAGCAACAAGGCCGAAAGGCTGACCGCCTTGCAAATCGTGATCAGCGCGTCGTTACCAAAATACCGCATGACCGCGCGATACATGCCAAAGCGGATGAAAATGGGAATGGCGACCAGCGGTGCAGAGCCGAAAAGCCACAAATGGGTCGCAATTGGGCTGGCCAATGCTTCGACGCCCAGACGAACGACGAACGCCAGCCAGAGGGCGATCCAGACAAGGACAATATCTGTTGCCACTTGTATCGCCCGCTTGTGGCGTCTTGGCAATCCCAACAGGGCTATTCTTAACTTACCCATAAACCCCTTGCTCACCTTGGACATTCCCGCCTTGAATCCATTTTCTATTGTACGTAGCAGCGTTAGACATCGCTTAGTAAAAACGATCATTTGAAAACGAACCTACGCCGCCACTCAGATTAGACTTACTCAAGCACCAATAGGAAGCTTAAGTGCTCCTTCAATAATCCTTGTGTTTTGGAATTAAGCGCCGTTGCTGGAATATCCAATCGACAATCTCTCCTTCGGGCGTGTACCCGCTTACGGTTTCGCGTAGCAGCATGCGAACCCGTGAATATTCATCCTGGGTAACGGCGACCATCAACTCATCCAGTCTAGCCTTGAGTTGCTCCCACGGCAGATGGTCTTCATCGGCGCTCATGATCATGGGGTGTTGGGTCGCAACCACGTTGTCACCGATCAACAGTTCCTCATAGAGCTTCTCACCCGGCCGCAACCCCGTGAACTCAATCGCAATATCACCGTGCACATTCTTCTCGGAGCACACATTCAAGCCAGACAGGTGGACCATTTTCTCAGCCAACTCGGCGATTTTCACCGGCTCCCCCATATCCAGCACAAACACATCGCCGCCTCGTCCCATCGACCCCGCCTGAATCACCAACTGCGCAGCTTCCGGGATTGTCATGAAATAGCGGGTGATATTGGGATGCGTAACAGTGATGGGCCCCCCGGATTTGATCTGCTGCCGGAAACGCGGAATAACTGAGCCGGACGACCCCAGCACATTACCAAAGCGCACCATGACAAAACGGGTCTTATTGACCCGGGCCACATTACCGCTGTCTGCGAATAGGACCGGCGCGAGCTCTTGACTCAGGGCTTGCAAAACCATTTCTGCCAGGCGCTTGGTGCTGCCCATGACATTGGTCGGACGCACGGCCTTGTCCGTGGAAATGAGCACGAAGTTCTGGACCTGAGCCTTCAACGCAGCTTGCGCGGTGTTCAACGTACCGATGACATTGTTGAGCATACCTTCGGCGATATTGTGCTCCACGAGGGGCACATGCTTATAGGCTGCTGCGTGATACACCGTCTCGACGCTCCAGGAATTCATGACGTCGAATAATTTAGACGCATTACGCACCGATCCCAGAATCGGCAACAACGTCACCGGGATCGATTGTCGGACGATGGTCTCTTCCAGTTCGCTCAAGATACTGTAGAGATTGAACTCGCTGTGATCGAACAACAGCAAAGTGGACGGCTGCAGGGCGAGAATCTGACGACAGAGTTCAGAGCCGATCGACCCACCCGCTCCCGTGACCAAAACGACTTTGCCTCGAATACAACGTGACAGAAGCTCGGGTTGCGCAGGCACCGCGTCTCGACCCAATAAGTCGGCAATATCTACCTCCTGGATATCGTCGACTTTCACACGACCACTGGCCAGATCCATGAAACCCGGCACACTGCGTACATGCAGGGGATAACCTTCCAAATACCCGAGGATTTCCCGGCGCCGTGCACGACTCGCCGAAGGAACGGCCAGCAACACTTCTTGAGCCCCGGTGAGTTCAATCATCTTCTGGATATGCTTGGGTTTGAACACCTGCAGACCAGAAATCATTCGATTAGCGATACTGGCATCGTCGTCAATGAAAGCCACCGGTTGCATATCTCGCCCAATGCGCAAGGCCACTGCTAGTTGGTTACCGGCGGCGCCGGCTCCGTAGATCGCCACTTTGGTAAGACTGGCATTACGATTGACAAAGGGCATATGACTGGAGGGAATGAACCAATCACCCATGAAATACTGGCGCATGAACAATCTCAAACCGCCAATCATCACCAGGCTGAGCCACCAATAATTGAAGATGACTGAACGTGGAACAGGCGCCATGTAAGAGCCCCCCCAATACACCACGAGCGCTAGTATCAACGCGCTCAAGCTGACCGCCTTAATGATCGCGATCAAGGCATCGTTACCCAAGTAGCGCATGACAGCCCGGTACATGCCAAAACGAACGAATAATGGGATAGCAATCAAAGAGGCGCTGACAAGGAGCCATGGATGGTGGGTCATCGGATTGACCATCTCGTCAAAGCCAAGGCGCACCACGAACGCCAACCACAAGGCGAGCCAGACCAGCAGCACATCGGTCATGACCTGAAGCAAGCGTTTCTGCCGACGCGGCAGGCCTAGCAATGCAACGCGAAGTCTATCCATGAATGTTTCCAGCACCTTGTTGTTCCTGTTCATTCTCGTTATGTCCGGCTGCCCGACGGCAGCCTTCCATGAGCCATTTCACACTTAACTTGAGTATTCAGGCGCCCTCCAACTGCCCGGCCTTGAACTTGAAGGCCAATAAAACAAGGGGTACATAGGCCAACACAACACCTGTCAGCCCATCCAGTTTCAGGACCACGACGCACCACGCCAGGGGAAACAGCCACAGCACGTTGATCGCCGCCACTGCCAACGTGACCGGACGATGGCGACCATAACGGCGCGAGGCAAACTGATAGGCATGACTACGATGAGCCTCGTAGACTTTATCACCCCGCAAAAACCGCCGAATCAGGGTGACAGTCGCGTCGACGATAAACACCCCCAGCAGGATCAGCCATGCCCAGAACAAGGCCGGCGAGACCCAGGCGGCTTGCAAGGACATGATCCCAAGCGCGATCCCCAGAAAACCACTGCCCGCGTCTCCCATAAAAATTTTCGCGGGTGGGAAATTCCAAAACAGAAAGCCCAGCACCGCGGCGGCCAAGATCAACGGAGGCCAGATCAAGTCTGTGAAACCCGACAGTACGTAGAGGGCACTCGCGCTCAGGCAGGCCGACACCGCCTCTATGCTGGCAATACCGTCAATACCGTCCATGAAGTTGTACAGGTTGAGAATCCAGACAAGATAAAAGGCAGCCAGGGCATGCCCTATCCAGGATAGATCGACACTGACACCAAACAGGTTCAGCGGCGCCAAGCCTTCAAGCCATCCCAACGCCCAGACAGCGGCGCTGAAATGCCCGAGCAATCGCCACCGCGCCGCAATGTGTCCATGGTCATCCATGAACCCCACGATAGCGACCAGCGCACCTGCCCCGCCCAACGCGACCAGGTAGTGAAGCGGCGCCAGACCCAGCTGACCCAGCAAGGGCAATGTCAGCAGGAACGCCACGACAATGGCGACGCCCCCGCCCCGGGGTGTAGGAATACTGTGGGAGCTACGTGCATTCGGAATATCGATGATGCTACGCGCCAAAGCATAGCGCCGCAGCCCGGCGGTCATGAGCAGCGAAGCCACCGCGACAGAGGCAAACAACCAGAAGTACATCATTTAGCTTGATTCATCCTGAAATGCCGTGCGGTGTTGGCCAATGCCTCATCGACACTCACGGGAGGGTTCCAATTCAAAAGAGTACGGGTCTTCTCGATATTGACCTGCAGCGAACCACACAGGCGCTGGGACAGTGCTTTTCTGCCCAGCATGCTGGCGCCGCGCTCGAGTATCCAGCTGGGAACAGGAATCAACCGGGCAGGTTTACCCAGCGCACCGGCCATCCGGCTGAGCAACGCCGTGGTCGACAGATCCTCCCCGTCACTGACCAAGAAGGTCTGGTTCGCCGCCGCAGGGTGATCAATACACGTGACGATGAGGTCGACCAGATTATCGATGCTCACCAGACTGCGCCGATTATCGATGGCGCCGAATGGCAAAGGCACGCCTTTGTCCAACCAACGCATCATGTTCAAGAAATTAGCCTTCACGCCAGGCCCGTATACCAGGACAGGCCGGATGATGACCACTTCCATTCCTGTCGCCTGCGCCACTTCTCGCAGGCCTTGCTCGGCTTCTTGCTTGGATATGCCGTACGGGTCCGCCGGCGCGGGGGTATCGTCGGCAGTGTAAGGAGAGCCGGGCGTCGTACCCTCCCCATTCACTTTGATGGAGCTGATGAAAACAAATCGACGAACACCGGTTTCAGCCGCCTGCCTTGCAAAATTGAGCGTACCTTCCACGTTGACCTGCCGAAAGACAGCCAGCGGATCAGCCTCCGTATCGTTCATCACGTGCACACGAGCAGCGCAATGAATGACTGTATCCACCTTGGCCAGATGCAACTGCCATTGGGTTTGCGCGGAAAATGACTCGATCCGCACAGTGCTGATAGGACCTGATAAATGCTGGTCACCACGAACCACTGCGATCACGGATTTTTCTGCGTCCCCTTCCAACCGTGTAAGTACCGCTCCACCGACAAACCCGCTCGCTCCGGTCACAAGAATACTTTTCTGCATCAGTGGTTTACCTTGCGTAGCGTGGCTTTTCTGAAGATATCCTCCAAACGCGCCAGCAAGCGCTGCTTGGAGTAGTGCTGGAGGTAATATTCACGACCGCTCTCCCCCATGATCTTGCGTTGGGATGGCGCAAAATCCGCCAGGGTCTCAGTGATACGTGCCAAGCCATCTGCATCACCGGATGCACACGTAAATCCTGCACCGGACTCATTGATTACACGCGCGGCTTCGCCATTGATCATGCCCAGCAGAGGCCTGCCCGAGGCCAGGTAAGCCTGGACTTTGCCGGGAATGGTTTTTTCAAACACATCATTGGTCTTCAGTGAAACCAACAGAGCATCCGCATTGGCAAACAAGGCCGGCATGGCCTCCAACGGATGCCTGCCCAAGAGCAGGACGTTATCCAAACCTCGCGCACTTACCTGTTGACTCAGCCACTGGCTCATCCGGCCATCACCCACGATGGCCCAACGTACGGCGACTTTCCCACGCAGTTGCTCCGCAGCATCCAGTACGGCAGGAAAATCCTGGGCCTCGCCCAGATTGCCAGCGAACACCACGGTAAATACCGACTCGTCGCGTGCAAGTATCGAGCTCGAATAATCCGAAGTCGCAGAGAAATCGTCTTCAGCCCAGCTGGGGAAGTAGACCAAGCGTTGCGGGTCTATGGGCCGAGTACAATAGCCTTTGACGTTTTCGAGAAAACCATTCGATTGCAGCAAAAGGTAGTCGGCGCGATTATAGATCCAAGACACCATTCGACCGACCATCGATAGCAACGCCGGTTTTTTCAGTACACCAACCGCCCTCAGTGTTTCCGGCCACAAATCCAGAACCCAAATAAACACGGGGGCTTTTTTCAGGCGACCGATCACCAATGCAGGAATAGCCGCCATGATGGGGGAAACTGCGTAGACGAATACGGCATCGAAAGTACGTCCCCGCAAAGCGTAGGCACCAACGGTCGAAGCACTGGAAAAAAAACTCAGGTAGTTGAGGATCAACTGGATGCTGCGTTTACCGCGCGGGATCATGGGCACCCGGACAATGCGGGCGCCATGGTACTCGGTGAACTGCTCAGGCGCTGACTTGTAGGCCTCGAACACATTACCTTCCGGATAATTAGGCACCCCGGTGAGCACCGTGACCGAATGTCCTTTTTCGGTGAAGTCACGCACCAGATCGTTGATGCGCATGTTTTCTGGCCAGAAGTATTGCGTGACCACCAAAATATTCAGCTTGCTCTCAGGCATATCCACGACTCGACTCAATACCGCTTCCAAACGACACGGTTTACGTAGTCGGTATAACTGTGCACGATCCTGGCTACTTTTTCGGAAACATTAGGCATGCTGTAGTCCGCGACCAGACGAAGGCTGCGCTCGCTACCCGAGAGTTGCGTCTGGAGAATATTCAGTCCTTGCAGGACTCGCCCGACTTCCAGCCCCACCATCATCACAGCCGCTTCTTCCATCCCCTCTGGACGCTCATGAGCTTCGCGCAGGTTCAAGGCTGGGAAGTTGAGAATCGACGACTCTTCATTGATGGTGCCACTGTCGGACAAGACCGCACGCGACTCGAGTTGCAGCTTGTTGTAGTCCATGAATCCCAAGGGCTTGAGCAGTCGGACATTTTCATGAAATACGATGCCCATGGCATCAACACGCTTTTGAGTGCGCGGATGGGTAGAGACAATAACGGGCTGACCAAACGTACTGGCCACGGTATTGAGCACCTCGACCAACTTGAGGAAGTTCTTATCCGAGTCAACGTTCTCTTCGCGGTGCGCACTGACCACAAAGAACTTGCCCGCCTCCAAGCCAAGTCGCTTCAGGACGTCCGACGCCTCGATGCTCTCGCGATAATGGTTGAGCACTTCAAACATAGGGCTGCCAGTCTTTATGACACGATCGGCAGGCAACCCCTCACCCAGCAAGTAATCTCGGGCGATGGTGCTGTAGGTCAGATTTATGTCTGCCGTGTGATCAACGATGCGCCGATTGATTTCTTCGGGCACGCGCATATCAAAGCAACGGTTTCCGGCTTCCATATGGAACGTGGGAATCTTGCGTCGCTTGGCGGGGATAACGGCCATGCAACTGTTTGTATCACCCAGTACCAGCAAGGCTTCAGGCTCAATGGTAGCCAGTACCCGGTCTACCGCGATGATCACATTGCCGATGGTCTCCGCGCCGGTGCTCCCGGCAGCATTCAAGAAGTGGTCAGGCTTTCGGATGCCCAAATCCTGGAAGAAAATCTCGTTCAACTCGTAGTCGTAATTCTGACCGGTATGCACCAGCACGTGCTCGCAATACTTATCCAATGCGGCCATGACCCGGGAAAGACGGATAATTTCAGGGCGCGTGCCCACTACGGTGACGATTTTCAGTTTCTTCAGTGCAGTATTCATCGCTAATCCTTCAGGCCTGAGTGCCAACAGCCATGGTGTAGGTGTCTGGCCGCTCACGATCAAAAATTTCGTTGGCCCAGAGCATTACGATCATTTCGGTTTCGCCAGTGTTGGTGATGTCATGGCTCCAACCCGGCACGGTTTCAACGACTTGTGGCGTTTCGCCGTCAGTGTAGAGCTCGTAGAACTCTCCGCTGACAATGTGCCGAAAACGGAAGCAAGCCTGACCTTTGATGACTAGGAATTTTTCGGTTTTGCTGTGATGGTAATGCCCTCCACGCGTAATGCCGGGATGAGCGGTGAAGTAGGAGAACTGACCGGCGTCTGGGGTCTTGAGCATCTCAACGAATACGCCACGCGCGTCACCATGCTTGGGCAACTCATAGGTGAACACGTCAGGCGTGAAATAGCTCAGGTAAGTCGAATACAAGGCGCGGACCAACCCTGTCCCTACCCGTTCGGTCACCATCGTCTCTCGGCTGTGCTTGAACGCCTGCAACTGATCGGCCAACGCCCCGACCGTCGTGGCATAAACCGGTTGGACATCCAGATAAGGACCTTCCGGGGCGTTGCCATCCATCACGTCGATGAAGCTTCTGATTACATCGTCGATATAGACCAACTGCAAAGGCGCTGCGGGATCATTGACGGTAATTGGCAAGCCACGGACGATGTTATGGCAGAACGTCGCCACCGCCGAATTGTAGTCTGGCCGCGCCCATTTGCCGAAAACGTTGGGCAAACGATAAAGATAAACCGGTGAACCTCGCTGTTTCGACAGTTCTAGCAAGGCACGTTCAGCGTCGCGCTTGCTCGTCCCATAAGGATTGTCGACCTCAGCCTGTATGGATGAGGTGTAAATCACGGGTATCGATCGGCCGGCGGCCCTGATGGCAGCACACAGCATTGCAGTGAGGCCACTATTACCTTCGCTGAACTCCTCGACACGCTGGGGTCGATTGACGCCCGCCAAGTGAACCACGAAGTCCACACCATCAAGCATCGACAACAGATCGGATGGAGCATCCTGACGACCAAATCGAACCACCTGAACATCCTGGCGCTCTTGCAGGTGAGCCACAAGGTTCTTGCCGACAAAGCCGCCAGCGCCGGTAATAAGCACTTTCATGGGCATCACTCCTCTGGAGTGGCGGGCTCGCCACGCTGTATGGCCCGCATGAAGTCCAGCTTCAACAACAGCATCTGCATGCCTTCAACATCCAAGCGCTCGGTGTTATGCGAGTTGTAATCCTCGGTGCGTGAAATTTTCTCCTCGCCTAGCTCGACGAACTTGCTGTAGTTCAAGTCGCGCAGGTCTGGTGGTACACGGAAATAGGCACCCATGTCTTCAGCACAGGCCATCTCCTCACGACTGAGCAGTGCCTCGTAAAGCTTCTCACCGTGGCGCGTGCCAATGATTTGAATCGGGTGATCCGGTTGCCCGAGCATGGCTGTTAACGCTTGAGCGAGGGTTTCGACAGTGGCAGCAGGAGCTTTCTGGACGAAGAGATCACCATTGTTGCCATGCTCGAAGGCGTAGAGCACCAAATCCACCGCATCGGCCAGCGTCATCATGAAGCGGGTCATGTTGGGATCCGTCAGCGTCAACGCCTTACCAGCTCGAATCTGCTCGATAAACAAAGGGATAACCGAGCCGCGGGATGCCATTACGTTACCGTAACGGGTCCCACAAATAATTGTCTTCTGTTCATCAACATTTCGAGATTTCGCAATCATTACCTTTTCCATCATTGCCTTGGAAATACCCATGGCGTTGATGGGGTAGACAGCCTTGTCCGTACTTAGGCAGACCACGCGCCTGACAAGATTTTGAATAGCTGCTTCCAGCACATTCTCCGTGCCGACAACGTTAGTCTTGACTGCCTCCATAGGATGAAATTCGCATGAAGGTACTTGCTTCAGTGCCGCAGCATGAAAAATGTAATCGACCCCGCGAGTCGCATTTAATATGCTCTGGTAATCACGCACATCACCGATGTAAAACTTCAGCTTGGAGTTGGAGTATCGCTTACGCATGTCATCCTGCTTCTTCTCATCACGACTGAAGATTCGGATTTCAGCGATGTCGCTGTCGAGGAAGCGTTTTAAGACCGCATTCCCAAAGGAGCCTGTACCACCAGTGATGAGGAGCGTTTTTCCGCTGAACATATTAGACCCTAGAGCAATGCGTGTATTTCGATGATTATTTGATAGACTTTAGCGCAGAGTGAATCAGCTCGTCCTTTTGTGACGCATCAGGGTAACTGATCAATACCGCCCTGTAAGTCCCTTTGAACACAAAAAGACTGCCGGCGGCTACTCCTACGACGCCGCAGGCCTCCATGACCTTGCCGATGTCAGCCAATGATCCTGCTCCACCTAATAAGGTGACAGGAATTCGTACGCTCTGACGTACCTTGGCAGCCAATCCAAGGTCATACCCCTTCATGCGACCATCATTGTCGATCGAATTGATAACGATCTCACCAGCCCCCAACCTCTCAACTTCCGCTGCAAGCTCCAACACGTCACGTTTGGAATTGCGCGTTCCATTGTGAGTCCATACATCGTAGCCGCGTGATAAAAGCCGCTGCTTGACGTCTAGAACAACAACAACACTTTGTCTTCCGATCTCTTCAGCTATTTCCGAAATGAGTTTAGGATTTTCAATCGCGGCGGAGCTGATCGCAATTTTTTCCACCCCTAGAGAAATTATCTTCTGAGCCTGTTCCACCGAACGAATTCCGCCGCCATAACACAACGGCATTCGGCATTCGGAAGCCAAATTCGAAATACGACGATAGTCCGGTTCCACACCGCGTACTGTGGCATCAATATCAAGAACAATAAGCTCGTCAGCCTCCTTCTCATTAAAGATTTTTACGGCGTTGATTGGATCGCCGACATATTTCGGCTCCTTGAAACGGACCGTTTTTACTAACCCACCATCCTGAATCAATAGGCAGGGAATGATTCTTGGCCTCAGCATTTCACAACTCCGCAAAATTCTTTAGAAGCGCTACGCCATAATGATGACTTTTTTCAGGATGAAACTGCACACCGAAAACCGTATCTGTAGATACCGCACAGCTAAAATCCAAGCCATAGGAGGCTGTCGCGGAGATATTTTGCTGCTGGTAGCACTCGAAATAATAGGAATGGAGAAAATAAAATCGCGGATTATCCTCGAAATTTCTAAACAAAGGGCATCCGGAAACTGGAGTTACATCATTCCACCCCATATGGGGCAGCGGCAAATTTTTAAGGCTCTCAACGGATCCAAAATTGCGCACACGGCCGGGAATCCAGCCTAAGCCCGACAGCTCGCCTTCATCGCTAGACTCGGCTAGCATCTGCATTCCAACGCAAATGCCTATAACAGGAACTTTCTGATTGATAACCAGATCATCCAAAGCTTGACGCATACCAGAGGTGTTGAGCGTCTTCATCGCATGATCAAAAGCGCCAACACCCGGCAAAATCAGTTTAGTCGCACCGTCTAATTCTTCAATGCTCTTCGCGACGGAAACAGGGATATGCAGGCGCTTATAAACATTCACAAAAGCTTGGATGTTGCCCAAACCGTAATCTATGATCGTAATCATCTGAATAACCTTCTTTCCAGCCCGAGTGCACTCATCACACGCGAACCGACTCCGATCATGAAACGTTTATTTTTGTAATCAAGGCACTTTTTATTAGCTCCTTCGAAAATGCCTTGCAGCTCTTCTACGGTCAAATCCAATTTATTTGCAACATACTCAAATTCTGACTTAAGAAACTGTTCATCCAATTCCGGTTTCGCAATACGCTGAAGCGCTGCCTCACGAGTCATCTGCCCAGTCATAATCAAACTTGAAAAATGTGCACGCCGCTTCTCGTAGCCAAACTTGCGGGGCATCCAATAATCTTCGTAAAACCGAGTAAATCGAGATTCATGGTGCTTATGTTGAAATTTTCTCCAACCGAACAACCTACCTAAAGTCTCCTCAGCCTCAGCCTTCACATAAGGCACCAAGTTTAGTGGCTTGACCACCTTCATCCCCAGCACATAACGGTAATACAACTTATAGACGAGTATATCTACAATTGGAAAACTCTTTAATGGTCTCTTGCCAAATTTTGCATGAATATCCTTGATCAATAGCTTGTCAATTCCTGGATACCCTCCCCACTCCTCAGGTTCACGACAGCATTCCGTAGAGTAGTTCCCACCAGTCAGCACATATTTGATTTTATGTGCCTTAGCAAATTTATATAACGCCGAAAAAAAAGCGGTATCCTGTGGTAGATCTTGATCCGATACTTGAGACCTGAGGAAGGCGACCTGGAGATCCTTCATCTCCTCCCAGTTAATAACTTCGGTGTATAGGTCCAAGCCCAACCCGTCCACCAATTTTTCAATGTTACCCACAGCCTGATCAGTGTTCCATCCCGCATCAACATGGAACAACAAGGGCCGCAACCCCATCTTTTCCTTCGCGACATAGCTAACATAGGAACTATCAAGGCCACCACTTAGGCCAATAATACAATCGAACTCGCGCCCCTTACCGTCCTCCTTGATTTTTTCAGCCATCTTCATCAGCTCGGCTTCGCCACGCTGGTCAACATGCCAATTAGGAGCTATAACTGTCTCAAAATTCCGGCAGTAATCGCATCGGCCAAGCTCATCAAAACTTATATTTGGATCCGAAGTATCCATAATGCAACAGCTGCATATTTTATATTCTTTACTCATGAATAATTCCGTCAAATAATACAAATCCATTAGCATCGCTGCTCAGCGAGGTCTCTTCGCCGCCAAAATATCCGAGTAAACTTTCAAAACCCTGTCGGCATTTTTTTCCGGGTTGAAATTATTTTCCGCGAGCGCCTTTGCGTTTATACCCATTCGCGTGACCTCCGCACGATTTCGAGAAAAATAGCAGATTGCATCCGCTAACCTTTCTGAATTTTTTGGCGGTACAGCGATTCCAGTTTCATAATCTAGCAATGTGTCAGGGCGAGGTTTACTAACAGCGGCTATGCAAGGTACACCTGAGAACGCTGCTTCGAAAACGGGTCTGCCCGGGGCGTCGAAGTGAGACGGGAAGCAAAGAACATCAATCCTTTCATACACACTTTGGATGTCGATTGTCGGGCCCAACAGATGAAAAATCGACTGCAATGAATAACGAGAAATTAATGCTTGAAGTTCCGACTCCACATCTTGGGCAAAACCTGCTTTTCTTATAAGCCATGACTTCAGCCCCGTTTCTGCACGAGTTGAACCACCCACAATCACAAATTGGACTTTTTCACCTCGCTCGCTCACCAGCTTCGCTGCTTCCAACAGATCAAACAATCCCTTTGAATGATGTAAATTCCCAACGAATCCGATTTTTAGGGAATCCGTACAGAGGCATTCAAGTTTAGCAATGATAGCGTCATCTTTTACATTAGCGCTCGAAGGGGTAAACGAATTCTGAACAACCGTCACGCCAAAGTCCGACGGCAAAGTCGCACGAACATTTTCGTCGATCGCAATTATCGCGTCCACTCGGATCCTAAGTTTTTCAAAAAGCCACTTACAACGCAATGACTTAGAATCCGACCAAGTAAGTGAGCGCACATGAACCACTACCGGAACTCTAAATAGTAAACGCGCCAGCAACAAAGGAATGATTTCAGTAAGTTCATTTACATGAATAAGATCTATATCTTTCCAACGACGCCTTGCTTGAAATAGTGAAATCAGTGTGAAAGGCAGATAGGATAACTCTCGCAATAGGATTAACCAACGACTCCCTCGATAATAACCATACAGAGTGTTATCGAATCGCGTTAAACCAGTACTGGCTATAAAATCCACGGCTACGCGGCTATAGAAATTCAATGCCGTGCCGCGCACGCATACGAAATATGGCTTCACTTCACGGCTGGATAAGGTCCTTACAAGCTCATAAAGACTTCTGGACGCCCCGCCAAAGGGCCCTACTCCATCAATGTAAAGGACATTCATATTGAAAAACTCTCTAGCAACTTAAGACGCAACCCTGTAAGCAAAATTTCATCCTCAGATCATGAATCTCAACACCTTTTACACAGAGGGCCTGCAGGAGCATTTTCGTCCTTGTAAGCATGTGCGTCGTAAAAACGCCAGCTATGGTGGCGCCTCATAGGATACCTCAAACGATGCAAATTTCGTAGGCAGTGCTAGACCACCTTAAGGGCAGCCTGGCGAACCAGCGGATGCATACCTGTGAAATCAGCTTTCTTACCACTGCCTAAATGGCGATACATGGCAGATTGAAATCACCTTCGCATTCAGCCGCTCGAAAAGCCCTAAGATACCCCGTACGCTCGCCTAATCCGGCGCCTTTAACTTGGGTGATGGCTGAAGAGATGGTCTTGACAAAACCAGACAGAGCAGAAAAAAAACGGGATAAAAATACCGTGGAGCATAAATTGGACTCAGAACAAAGACAGCACAATAAATAACAGCTATGAACACCAAGTCATCTTTCATCCGCAGCTTCCCTCTGAACAAGGCCAGAATAAAAACCAAGAACGCGGCAACGCAATGCAGCATCACTACGACATCATTATAAATATTTGTCGGTGAAAACAGTTGATTGGCTTTAAAGATCAAGCCGTACATTGCATGCAGTGCTTTGGGAATGAACACCAGAAAGTACAAACCTTGATTCTGCAATACAATAAACTGTGTATACAACCCGCTTCCGTTACTCTCCGCACCTCCAATTTCAGCGATGTTATTGACGCCGGAAAAAAAGCCGAGCATGAGCCAATACACTATCGACAGAGCAACCAGCAGAACCCCTACATACCAATACCTTCGATAACGCAAAAAGTTTAGAGGAGAAAATGACAAAAAAACCATTATGACAAATAGGGTAAACTGCCAACGGACAAAAAAAGAACATAGCAGACAAAGTAACAGATACCCGAGCCCCTTCTTCCGCACCCAGGCAATCAAAAAAGCCATGGCCAACATCGAAATAATTTCTTTATTGACTGATATCAAACTAAAGAACGTAATCGGACTCAGAAACAACAAAAAAACCGCAACACCGAGATCCACGGGCTCTTTACTTTTCCGCACAAGCTTTATCGCCCAGAACAAAATAAAAATATTGACCAACAGGATTAAAAATCTATTACCCCCCACGGCCTCCAACAGCAACAGAGGCCCTAAATAGTTATTACCAACAGAGACCATTTCAAAGACTGACGAAAAATTGTTGTCAACATACGCTTGTTCGTATGTCAATGAGTCAGCATAAAATTGAAAATCAATCACACCATTCAGTGCGTCTTGACCTATAGTAAAAAAGAAAAGCACTGCCATTAAGGAATACAAGAACAGGTAAATGGTGGTTTTTTGTAAATACATCTGCACTTCAACCTCGCTGCCTTACTTTCTATTAGCGCTCCATTATACCCCGCACAGAGCAGCTCTTTTATTGGAGTGATCAAGTGCTTCGCTTAACCAAGACGCGACAGACTTATCGCTTCCGTGCTGGCCTAGGGCAACTTTTCCAGCCCGCAAATGTTCTTCAATCCACGATATTATTGAATCAGAATTTTGAGGAACGAGTGTCGCAATCCCTGAAACTCGTTCGTGCTCATACAAGCCTTCTAGACGACCGCCCTTGTTCAAGAATGGATTGAGTAAAGCAGATGGAATACCGAACCAAGAAGCCTCAACCACCACAGTGCTCATATCTGTGATATGTAGATCAGTTTGAGCGAGGAGAATGGGCAACGGTATATTGCTTGCTTTTTTCCACTCAACCGTCATTCCTGAAAACTGAACAGTCAAATATCTCTCACAATAAGCCCCCTCTTCACCCCTTAACTGGACTGGGTGAAGTCGTAGTAACCAGTTGTATTTATTGCTCGTTGACTTTATTACAGACTCCAAAGCATTGCACAAAACCTTATTAAAACCCTCTTCTGGGTAATAATGAATATGTAACCCCCACTGAAGAGCAACAAGAATTACAGGCTTTTCATCGTTAAATATTCGTCCATGTTCACGCGTCGCCGCATCAGCCAACGAATCATCAGCGTTTACATTGCTAAATCGTTGGAACCACGGATGACCAACAACCGTCACCGAGGAACCTTTTTCTGCAGCCCACCCGCTCAGGGCCTCGGCACTCGGTTGATCCCAACACAGAAAGCCATGGGGAATATCAGAGGATTTCGACTTGGTCAATAACTCCCCATACCATTTCCCCTTTCTGTCAATTACACCGTGCTGGTAGTCGTATACAGGTATCCCCATCATCCGACCAGCTCGACACAGCGCAGGCTCCGCTTGGATACTTATTACGATCTTTGGACCGACTGACTGTAGAATTTTCAACCATATATTTGCTCTATTTCTAGTGACCCATTCTGCACCTTTTTTGTGGCCAATCAGCAAGGTGATAACACGACCAAATAAAGCAATGAGAATAAACGATCGGTTAAAAGCGACAGGAGAGTTATAGGCCTGCCCACCTACCAATTTGCTGTACGGACTTGCAACTGATTGCACGCTTACGCCACGAGAAAAACAAATATCAACGATAGTATCAATGATAGGCGAATAGACCTTTCCTTTATAGTTATATCCGCAATTGGCATCATGACGCACCACAAGAACATCAGACTTCCTCAGCGCCTCCCACTTGCTTTGTGAAAAAAATGCGGACAGCACGGTTCGAAGCTTATAAAGAACGTTCATTTATTTCGTTCCCCATTAGCGCCTCACAAACCTTAAAATCAAGATAGGTGTCAATATCTATTGATTGTTCAGTCTTCATAATGTAAGCAACACTATCTGCCATAAAAAATCCTTTTTCCCGCAGAAAGTCCTCGGTATTGGCTAAATAAATCGATCCGTTCAAACGGTAATAAACCGGTAGATCCTGGCTGCGCTGATTGAGTAGTTCCGGGCGCAGGAAATCGGCCATGCTCCCTTTAGGTCCTAGAACATTACTCCATAAAGGTGAATGCTCACAGGGACAGACACTAATAATACTGGAAGCTTGCGTTTCGTCCATTAACTGCACTGCTGCGCGAATATTTTCAGCATTTCTCAAAGGTGAAGTCGGCTGCAAAAGCATTATTTTTTTGGGTCTGATGTTTTCCTTTGCCAATACTTCCAAAGTGTCGACTAGAACGTCGTACGTCGAGGAAGTGTCCGCGGCGAGGTATGCGGGACGCTTCAACGTTCTGATGCCTAACTTTTTGCCTTCTTCAAGAATCGCATCATCATCGCTATTAACCACCATCAAGTCACCAACCTGACTTTCAAGGGCAGCCTCAAGCGTCCAACGGATCAGTGGTTTACCCTGCATCTTCAAAAGATTTTTCCCAGGAAGACGCTTACTTCCCCCACGAGCAGGCACGATAACCAAGAGATCCAAATCCTTGTTGCTATCCATTGAAAAGTCCGGATATATCAGATTGCGCTCGTTGAAAATCTTCCATTCGACCGATATCCAACCAATATTCATGTACCGGAAACATATTTACATCTTTGCCGTCGGCGATTTGCTGGCCCAAAAGGGTTGGCATATCTATATTCGTTCCTGGCCTTACACTTTTTACAAGGTCCGGAGAAAGTAAGTAGATACCGGCATTAATAAAAAACCTGTGCACCGGTTTTTCGACCATCGAAAGAACTCGATGCCCTTCACTCTGTATAACACCGTAAGGAATGCACTGTTCATACTCTCGAACACACATCGTGGCTACACCGGGACGCTCCTGATGGAATTCCAGTAAATTCTGAAAGTTCAGAGTCGTCAACAAATCGCCGTTCATCATAAAGATCGGCAAATCAATTTCATCATGGGGTAACAAGCCAAGAGCGCCTCCGGTTCCCAGCGGCTGTTCTTCGTGAACATAGCGAATACTGACCCCCCAACGGCTGCCATCGCCGAAATACTCACGAATCATTTCTGGCATGTAATGCGTCGAAACAAAAAATCGATGAAAGCCTGCATTAATGAAGCTTTCTAGAATGAGTTCGAGAATTGGCTTATCGCCGACTTTCAGTAGGGGTTTCGGGCAGTGTTGCGTTAGCGGTCGCAGGCGAGACCCGAAACCTCCGGCCATCAGAAAAACAGGATTGTCGTACTGCTTTTTATGCAGCAGTCCATGGAGCGTTTCCAACCCTACCACGCGACGCTGCGCGTCCACGATCGGCAGTTGCAGCAATTGGTACTTCTCCATTATTGCCAGAGTGCGCTCTTTGCTCCATCCCCGCTCAACAGTTTGTGGCGAAGCACACATCACTTCGCTTACTTTTATATTCAGCGGTAGATGTTTGAGCAGACTACGTCGTACGTCACCATCTGTAAGGGTCCCCAGTAGACGGCGATCGTCATCTACAATCAGAACAATTCGCAGCGCCACGCGATCGAGCGTCGCGACTGCATCTTCCAAAGACGTCTCTGGACTTACGAGTACTGATTCCCATCGCTGCATAAAATACTCCTAGTCTTCCTTCGGGGCGTCTTTCTTGCGCGCCGAAGGACCATACATAACTTGTCGAGCGCTGAGGTCCTTGGTCAATACAGTACCAGCCCCTACGACTGCTTCCATTCCGACTTTCAGTCCCTGAATAACAGTGGCTCCACTACCAATGAATGCCCCATCGCTCACCTGAACGCCGCCGCAAAGGGTGGCCCCGGGAGCGACGTGGACATCCTCGCCCAAGCAGCAATCATGATCGATTCCGGCCCGAGTGTTAATAATAGAGTTAGCGCCAACGACTACATCAGCCTGAATGATTGCGCCGGCCATGACTTGGACGCCTTCGTGCAAATGCGCAGTAGCATCAACCCATGCCGTCGGATGCAAGAGCACCGGAAACCGATATCCACGCTCCTTCATACGTTGAAAAATCTTATGCCTTCCGGACGCGCCGACCAGTTGCCCTATACCATTGACCAGCTCTATGGCGCCTGGATCCAGGGCGTCAAGCGCAGCGTCACCGCCCAAGATCGATATTCCGCGCCACTGCTCGCCGATTTGATCTTCCAGTAGAGGATCACACACCCCCAATACGTCAAACCCGGCCGATGTAACTAGGGATAGCAGTACTTTGGCATGCCCGCCGGCCCCCAAAATGACCAGAGGTTTACGATTGTTCAAGGCTCAAGGTTCTCGCCAGCAGCATAGGCCCTAGTAGCGCGAGAGCCTACGAGTCCCCACAACGCTGTTGGCGCCATACCTTGCCCCGTTCTTGCGGTAGTTAGATGCTCGCGTTTCAAAATCTCCCCTTCCGCTATCTGGCAAGCGGCCACCACTTGTTGACGAGCAGCCTTACGAGTGTCCCACTCGCTAAACTGGGGAGCTTTGGCGCCATCCCCGAGAGCCTGTTGTAGCGCACGAATGTCGGAGATCATTAGCTTGAGTTCATGAGGCTCAAGAGAGGCCATGTGATCCGGTCCGGGCAAGGACCTGTCCAAAGTAAAATGCTTTTCGATTACTCGTGCCCCCCGAGCCACGGCAGCTATGGAAACCAGAGCTCCCTCGGTGTGATCCGAATACCCGACCTCAAGTCCAAAAGCGGAGGCTAGCGTATCCATTGCCCTGAGGTTGACCTCAGGCCAAGGCGTTGGATACTGGGACGTGCAATGAAGCAGTGTAACGTGGCCGAGCAGCCTGCTGCGTATTTCTTGGCTTCCCCAGCATCGCCATACGTCGTCCATATCCTTAGGCTCTGTGGTGAATGCTAAAGCATGGGACACAATGGCCAGCGCTTGCTCTACTTCTGAAAGCGTAGCCATTCCGGTAGAGAGAACTAGTTTTTTCCCCGTACGTGCAAACTGCCATAAAAGAGGACCATTTGTCAGTTCTCCCGACGGAACTTTAAACAGGGGCATATCAAGATCGTTAAGAAACACCAGGCTTTCGGAGTCGAATGCCGTTGAGAGAAAATCGATTCCCTTCTGGTGAGCATAATCTTGCAACTCTGAATGCCATTCTCTAGGCAACTCGAGTTTTTTCAACATTGATAGCTGACTTTCGGTCTCGTCTAGACTTTTCCTTTGATAAGCCGCTTTGGCCACATTCTTTGAAGCCAGCTTCGAAGCATCGAACGTTTGAAATTTTACGGCATCAGCACCGGCTTCAACTGCTGCATCTATCAATGCAAACGCCAACGCCCGGTCCCCATTATGATTCACACCCGCTTCGGCGATAATATAAACTCTATCTGTGTCGGACTGTTTCATAGGTCAGCTCAGATCGTAAAATGATTTATGGGATGCCCCGTCGTAACTTTCCAGGACCTTCAAGATTGCCTCTGCCGCTTTGCCGTTTCCATATGGATTGACAGTTGTTTTACATGCGACGGTAAACGCCGGTGTTAGCGCTTTTTGAATTGCCTGCGCGATTGAACTGCCGTTCGGTTCGCAGTGCAACACCGAGTCGGCGGCTAACCTTCCCTTCTGCCGAACACCAATATTCACTGTGGGGATACCGAAGGCCGGGACCTCGATAATCCCGCTCGAGGAATTACCCACGACAGCTGATGCCATGGAAATCGCCGACAAATAACGTCTGAAGCCCAACGACGGAACCGCCAATATTCGATCTGGCTGGGTCCGTGCGTAGGCTTCAAGCAGTGGGATAATAGCACGTCCCCCATTGTCAGCATTTGGGTAGGTGAAGATGATCTGATGCTGGGGAAATTTATCCAGTGCTTCCGTGAGCGCAATGAAACTCTTCTGAGGATGCTCATCCATCAATGTGACGGGATGGTAGGTGACGACCATATAAGGTGATTGCAAATCGAAAGCCAAACTTTCTTGAAGCTGCTCGATACTCATCCTCGAAGCACGCAGCAAATGATCAATTCCAACAGCCCCTACATTGAAAACCCGCTCGGGCGCCTCCCCCATCTGAATGACCCGCTGACGGTAAGGCTCAGCGGCTACAAAGTGAAGGTAAGCCATTTTACTGATGGCGTGTCGAATCGCATCATCATAAGCCCCCTCGGTAATTTCACCGCCGTGAAGGTGTGCAATGGGAATGCGCATGATCAAAGCGGCCTGCGCAATCGCCAATGCTTCGAAACGGTCCCCTAGAACTACCAACATGTCCGGTTGCAATCGGTCCAAAGCGTCAGCAAAACCTAACGTACCGACGCCCATTGACTTTACGATCCCAACGGCAGAGTCCGAGGAAAGTAACATTTCTACTTTCGCATCGATGTCAAAGCCATCCTCCGCAATCTGCCGCCATGTTTCGCCAAACTCAGGCGAAAGGTGCATTCCACTTACAATAATCTGCAACTGGACTTCGCTACTCGACTGAAGGTCCTTCATCAACCAGTAGAGCAGGCCATACTCAGCCCTCGAACCGGTAAATACAGCGATTTTACGTCTCACGCTTGTATCTCCGGCACAACACTACTTGGCAAATTTACAATACGCGCGGACAGCCATTCAGAATTTGTCAGATCACCATGTATACACTTAGCATAGAGCGGTAGATGATTCATCAACTTCCAAATGGGACGAGTCATAACTCCACTATCGTTGGTAGCCTTAAGCAATTCGTCTCTTTGGAGAGTATTCTCACAAATGACAGCGTTAAGCCAATAATTAGAACGGCAACCATCAGGCTCTTTGAAAAACTGTAAGCCGCTGCCTTCCAACGCTTGCGCATAGTTCAAAGCCAGCTCACGCTTGTAATCAATAAAGCGTTCCAACTGCTCCAACTGCGCACAACCCAATGCGGCATTTATATTAGGCAATCGATAATTATAACCGAGTTCATCATGCACGTACTCGTAGGGATGGGATTGCTTAGCAGTCGTTGTTAGGTGCTTAGCCCGCACACCTAACTCTTCATTGGCCAGAATCATTCCGCCACCGCCCGTCGTAATGATTTTGTTACCGTTGAAGCTTAAAGTTCCCAAACGACCAAAACAGCCGGTGTGACGCCCCTTATACAAACTGCCTAACGATTCCGCTGCGTCTTCAACAAGAACCAATCCCCAACGGATACATACATCTACCAAATCATCCAATTCTACGGGATGGCCGAAAGTGTGCATTGGAAGGCAAGCTCGGATGATCTGTCCAGTCGCTTTATACCGAGACAAGCCATCAGCTCCCAGCTGCGCATTGCTTTCGAGCCAGACTTCAAGAGCCTTTGGTGATAGACCTAACGTATGTCGGTCAACGTCTACAAATACTGGTTCGGCGTTGCAATATGCAATTGCGTTACAAGTAGCAACAAACGTCAATGATTGGGTAACGACCAAATCACCACGCTCAACACCTGCTAATAACAACGCGACGTGCAGCGCCGCGGTGCCATTCACCGTTGCAACCGCTCGAGGACTTCCGGTATAAGAAGCCATATCCTTTTCAAAGCGATCAACGAAGGCGCCTACGCTTGAAACGAATGTCGACTCGATGGTTTCCGTCACATAATCACGCTCTCGCCCCAAAAAAACAGGAGCGTGGAGTGGGATGAAATCATTCGTACGGTATTGCGCACGTACGAACTGGATTAAAGAGTCGAACATATGAGCGCCTCAGACGTTATAAATATCTGCTTTGTATTTAGCCAGGTTCTCAGGAAGCAACAACCAGTCGATTGTTTTCTGAAGCCCCTGACGAATGTCATATTGCGGTTGGAAACCAGTCAGTCCGCGTATTTTAGTATTATCGCACCATAACCGGAACACTTCTGATTTACCAGGGCGAATCCGCTGCTGATCCGTGAGAAACTCCACATCACTACCCATCAATTCGCGAATCAGGTTCAACGTATCCCCTACGGATATTTCATAGTTCGACCCGATATTTACCGTCTCTCCCACAGCTTCATTGCATCGAGCCAGCTCAAGGAACCCACGGCAGGTATCGGCGACATAATTGAAGTCACGAGTGGGTGTGGTATCGCCCAGCTGAATTTGTTTTTTTCCGCTAGCTATCTGAGTAATAATCGTTGGAATCACCGCTCTTGCAGATTGACGAGGACCATAGGTATTGAATGGACGCGCAATAGTCAGAGGCAAATCAAACGAATTATAAAAGCTCATCGCCATCGCATCGGCACCAATTTTCGATGCACTGTAGGGCGACTGTGCCTGCAACGGGTGTTTTTCATCGATAGGCACATACTGCGCGGTGCCATATACCTCACTGGTCGAAGTATGAATAACACGCTGAACGCCGTTCTCTAACGACGCCTGGCAGATATTCAAGGTGCCCTTGATGTTAGTATCGACGTAACTGTCAGGTGCGATGTATGAGTAGGGAATGGCAATCAACGCCGCCAGATTGAATACAACATCAACGTCCTTCGTAATATGCTTACAGTAATGCGGATCGCGAACATCACCACTCAGCACTTCTATATTCGACGAACAGTCAACACTCTCCAACCAACCCCAATAGTTGAAAGAATTATATTGAGATAACGCCTTGACCTCGTACCCTTCGCGCACAAGCAATTCGGTCAGGTGAGAACCGATAAAACCATCAGCACCTGTAATTAATGCCTTCACTCGTAATTCCTCTTATCAAAAACGACTCAGACAGTCCAAATGGAGCTGTATCTCCCGACCGGCGGACTGCCTACACCGACGCCTCCGCAGACGAAGGCTCTAAAAATTGTCAGCACCTAAAAACCAATTCTGCTATAAAATCGCAAGGCTGACGATTAATTTTTCTGCGAAGTCCTATCGAAACTCCTTCGAATCTCGTACGACGAAGCTTCCTAGCAACCATATAGAAAGTTAGCTGCAACGGACAAATCCCTCCGGCACGCTCCAATAGGGTGTGGATCCCCAAAATAGGAAATACCACACGCGACCTCACTTCGAAAAGCCACGATTCAGAACCAGCGACATTGACGCAGACACTTCGGACCACGGCATGGAGCAGATACGCCGCGAAACCAACCAAGCCAACAAAAATAGCAGCCCTTCGGAAAGAGCGTACGCAATAGCTGCACCTTGCAGGCCGAACAACTTAACAAAAGCGATAGTCACAACGACTGAAAAAAAACCCGTACACACAGTAACCAACGAAACATAACTTGTGCGAGAGGTAAAGAAAAACAATCCCACTACAGAAAGATACATCCCTTTAAAAGTCTGCCCCAAGAAAAACCAGAACACGATGTCTTTCGCAGCAGCAAAACTCTCCCCTATTACAGCAAAGAAAAACAACTCAGAGAATCCTATTGCAAATAGGGCAAAAATAAAAAAAATCAACCAAAACAGATAAGTAAAACCCACTACTTCCAAACGAGCCTTGTCAGTATTTTCCTTCAACTTCTCATATAGCCAAGGAGAGTAAACTTTGGAAAAAGCGTCCGAAACCAGCCCCATCATCATGCCTATCTGTAGTGCCAGGGTATAAATACCTACTGCTTGAACATCAAGCATATTGGCAATAATAAATCGATCAGCTACTACGATCACTAATCCACCGATCGCATGAGGAATGAGGGGAACGCCAAACTTCAATGCATCAGCAACCTGTCCTTCACCCGTCTTGGGGCGACTTAATTCGTTATTAAGGAACAGCCCCAACAAAGCGATAATACCAAAAAGACTAGTAGCGATGACTTGCCCTAGCACCCGGCCTTCCCACGTCATCAAAATTACAAATATAAAGATCAGCGAAACCCCAGCATTTACCAAGCCTTGAGACACTTGAAAAATACCATATTTTTTGGCAGCTCCATGCACTCGCCATAGTGTAAGCTTTATATTTATAATAAACTGCATTCCAGAAATCAGAACGGCAGCAAGTAGCCATTCGTATGGCAGGCTCGTTGGTTCAACAAGCCATCTCCCTAATACAGCGACTAAACTGAAGACCACCGCCGTGCTAATAAAGAGAATCCCAACACAGGCTCCGATGTATCGGGCTAGGGCGCTTTTTTCAAGCTCAAAATAACGAACACCTATCGCCCCATGCACGCTGAGACCGGTCAATGTTCCGAAGAGATTTACCATGACGCCAAACATCGCAACCACGCCATAGTCGGCAGGAGTCAATGCTTTTGTCAGGAACGGTAGGAGCAGAAAAGGGATCGCCGCATTAATTATGTTTGCGCCTAAAAAAATCCCTGCCTTACTAAAAAATCTTATATTCATTCATGCTCACGTAGAATGTGGACCGAGTCAGCGCTCAACGCACATCGCAACCCCGAGACTACGCGTTCAAGAACGGGAGCTACATCTGCACTCATAGGTAGACTCATGACCAGTTTAGCCACAGAACTGGAAACAGGAGTACCCTGCAAAGAACCGAGGCTCCTATAAACAGGCTGCTCGTTTAACGGAACTGGATAATGAACAGCTGTTGGAATACCTTCCAACTTTAGAAACTCTTGTATTTTTTCGCGATGTTCAACCATGACAGTATATTGCGCGAACATACTAGTACGATCGCTTTTTTGGTGAACACGCCGAACACCTAACTCATCCATTATCTGATTATAACGAGTCCCTACCTCAATCCGCTGAGACACTTCCCAGTCAAATCGCTTAAGCTTGGCCAGCACAATTGCGCACTGGAGTGTATCCATACGCCCACCCAGGCCAATACGAGTATGCCAATACCGTTTGCTTTGCCCATGAACACGAATTTCCCTACAGGCTTGCGCAAAGGAATCGTCGGAAGTAAATATTGCGCCGCCGTCGCCATAGCAGCCTAACGGCTTACTTGGAAAAAAACTGGTACAACCGATGGTCGATAAGTTACAACTTTTACGCCCCTTGTATTCCGCGCCAAAACTTTGCGCGGCGTCTTCAATCACCGGTATATTGCCGTGACGCGCAGCAATCGAATTTATCTCATCCATGTCCGACGGTTGCCCGTAAAGACTGACAGGCATAATGGCCTTGGTTTTATGCGTAATTGCTATTTCCAGTTGCGCTATGTCGATATTGCAGGTTAACGGATCGATATCAACAAAAACTGGAGTTGCACCCACCAAAACAATAACTTCTGCAGTAGCTGCAAAGGTGAATGGCGTTGTTACGACTTCATCTCCAGGCCCCACACCTAAAGCCATCAAGCTAATGAGTAACGCGTCAGTACCGCTTGAAACCGTTATACAGTGCTTGGCGCCCGTGTAGGCAGAGAGTTCTAACTCAAGCTCCGCCACTTCGGGTCCCATGATATATTGTCCGTGCTCGAGTACAGCATTGATTCGGCACTGGATATCGTCTTTCAGTGCCTCATACTGGGTTTTTAGATCAACAAAAGGAATACTCATCCGCCACTGCACTCCAAATAGCCAGAAACCAATTTATAATGTTGAGCGGTGTGAGGGCATATGTACGTACCTTCTCCAGCAAGGCCGAGCGGCACCCTCTCCCCCTGCTGGCTCATCCAGCCGATTTGTTTAGCAGGTACACCTGCCATCAGCGCATAAGGTTTAACATCTCGGTTCACTACTGCACCTGCAGCAACAAACGCGTACTCACCTATCGTAACCCCACATACGATTGTGCAGTTCGCGCCTAATGTTGCCCCTCGCTTGACCAACGTATCCCGATATTCATCTTTGCGAGAAACCGCACTACGTGGATTATATACGTTAGTAAATACCATGCTCGGGCCGCAGAAAACATCATCTTCGAGAGTGACATTATCGTAGACAGAAACATTATTTTGAATTTTTACGTTATTACCTACAACGACACAATTACCTACAAACACATTCTGACCAAGCGAACAACCTTCACCGATACGCGCACCCGAGCAAATATGAACAAAATGCCATATACGCGACCCGTTTCCGATCTCGGCGCCTTGATCCACGATAGCGGAAGGATGTAACTGATAGTTCATAGACTGCTCATCTGTTCAGTTTTGAAGAAACGGGTGACCTTCATCATCCCGAACGCTGCAAATCATTGAAGATCGAATACTTTCAACCGTCTCGACACAGTGCCGGGCATCCTCAAGGCCATAACCACGCCCCGCAAGTATTTCCTCATAACTTACAGTGTGAAGATCCGTAAACCCCTCAGAAAACTCCATTTCTTCGCCATCGACTGTGATCGAGCGATAGGTAGGCTTGTTGCCTTTCACCGCTTCCGGCAGATCGTTGGCATCAATTGATAGAAACCACCGCACGCGGGCCTTCTCGTATTCCAGATAACCGGCTGCCTTATATTCACTATTAAAGTGAACGACGCTTCTCTGAAGCTTCCCAAATATAAAATGCAGCATATCGTAGAAATGCACACCAATATTGGTAGCCACGCCATAGGACTTACGTGGATCGCCCTTCCAGCTTTCCATATACCACTTACCCCGCGAAGTGATATAGGTAAGCTCTACATCATGTTTATGCTCAAGGAGTTCTCGAGAAACTTCATCCTTGAGTTTGATAATTGCCTGGTGATGACGCAATTGTAGGATATTGTATACTTGGCGCCCCGTTTCCTGCTCAATTAGAACAAGCTCATCAAGACACTCCGACGTTGGCACCAGCGGCTTTTCACAAATAACGTCGCACCCCAAACGCAACCCCGCAGCGATATGGGCCTTATGAAGATAATTAGGCGAACATACAGCTACATAATTTAATGCCTGGGTGGGATCTCGCTTCAAATTCCAAGCATGTTCATAAAAGCGCTCAAACTCAGTAAAAAACTCACTCTGAGGTGAAATACTATCAATTATACCAACTGAATCATTAACATCATAAGCAGAGACCAGCTCATGACCTGTATCCTTGATTGCACGCATATGACGTGGAGCTATATAACCCGCTGCACCAATTAGAGCAAAACGTTTCAAGATCACCTCTCCAGCAATCAAGCTTTAATGATATGTTTTTCTGAGATTCGATATTTTCCACGCGTATCAATTAATAAATTTGAGTGCTTAGAAATAAAGCTGTAATCAAACCCATCATGATCCGTCGCCAAAATCACCGCATCAAAGCTGGCGATATTTTCGGCCGAAAGCGTCTCACTTACAAGATTAAAATTATGCTCTCGCATTTTTGGAAAAACAGGGACATGCGGATCGCTGTAGGCAACTACCCCACCTTTAGCTGCAACTAACTCCATAATTTCCACAGAGGGAGATTCTCGCATATCGTCGACATTTTTTTTGTAAGCAATACCCAAAACTAGTACTCGACTATTCTTAAGCGCCTTGCCTCGGTCATTCAGTCCATCCATCAACTTGTTTACAACATATTCAGGCATCGCTTTATTGACCTCACCCGACAATTCAATAAATCGGGTATGCAGGCCATATTCACGAGCCTTCCAAGTCAGATAAAATGGATCAATCGGGATACAGTGCCCCCCCAAGCCAGGCCCTGGATAATAGGCCGTGAAGCCAAATGGTTTGGTCGCCGCGGCGTCAACAACCTCAAAAATATCTATCCCCATCCGGTCAGCCACGACCTTCATCTCATTAACCAAACCAATATTCACAGCTCGATGTATATTTTCCAACAACTTTGTCATTTCCGCAGTTTTGGTTGAACTGACGGATACAATCCTATCAATAGCATGTTCGTACAACGCTATTCCCACCTCGAGGCAAGCCGGGGTGTGCCCACCGATCACCTTAGGTATCGTACGCGTTTCGAAATTTGGATTGCCTGGATCCTCACGCTCAGGTGAGTAAACTAAAAAAATATCCTGTCCAACGCGCAGACCACCCTCCTCCACGCGTGGCAGTAACTCCTCTTCAGTTGTACCCGGGTAAGTGGTGCTCTCCAGAGAAACAATTTGTCCCGGACGAAGAAAAGGTTTAAGAGCGTTTGTGGTATTAATCACAAAGCTCATATCAGGTTCACGATACTTATTTAAAGGAGTAGGCACACATAGGATCAAGGCATCACATTCCGCAACACGCGTGAAGTCAACCGTTGCTTCAAAACCACTTTGACGTGCAAGGAAAACCTTTTCACTGGAAATATGTTCGATATAGCTTTTCCCTGAATTCAACGCTTCTACTTTTGAAGCATCAATATCTATACCCAGCACTTTGAAACCAATAGCGTTATATCGAAGCATCAGAGGCAGACCGACGTAGCCGAGGCCCACTATGCCGATAACGGCCTCTTTATTCTTAAATCTGGCGACGCTCGCCTGCTTCAAGCTTGACATCAAACACAACTCCCTATTTTCTGTAACCAAGCGTTTTTGACAGGGGGCTATCCCCTCATTTTTACGCTTCTGTTTTGTTCAGTTAACCCATATAGGCTGATATTGCCTTAGCATGTACTACCGTTTCTTGAAACGCCTGACCCACCAGATCATCAGGCCTCATGCGGGACATGGATGCCCACGTCAAAGGTTAATAGCCTTTAGCCACTAGCAATCGACCGCTTGCTGATTAAGCGTTCTACTCCGCTCAGACACAATTTTCGATTTCATCGTCATGAAGATAACATCCATGCCAATAAAATTCTATTGACTCCTCATGACCTAGCTCACCCCTGGATAGATGCGATCTCAATCCGATTGGCAAATGACTGCAATGGTCAAAATTTTGTCGGCCCTGAGCGAGATTCAGCAAAATATGCACCTCGATCCTTTTGGACGAAGCGAATAAATCTCTGCGCAAGCTGAAAAAATCGTAAAGGCGGGCCCCAAAAAAAATGGCGTGCCACCCAAGCACACCAAACCTCAACCGGCATCACACTGGATGCCTATCCACATTTCACATTGTTCCATTAGATTTATCTGACAGATCATCTCCACCCTTACGAAATGTAAATTAACCCAGCATAAGTCTTACTTAATCAGGGAACACGTGACTGAGATCAAACATTACTCGCCGTCTGAAAATGAAAACTTTGGAGAAAAGCTTAGAGGCAGCAAGAGCCATCCCAATCAGATATCATTAAATTATTTAGAGAACTGGATGTATGCACCTTTACAACAAGATGAGCTTATATAAATACATGTCAACTTAGAACGCACTAAAAACACTCCCTAAAAAAGGGGATATCTGTAGCAACTAAGAGAGGCAGCTACAGATCCAAGAGCAAGACATCGAGCAGATCACGTCAATACGCAGCACTGGAGTTTTATGAGCAACCTATCAAAACAAAGAATAACAACTGAATCGCGGGGCTTAGCAGACCCCGCGGACTCATTTGTCGATGCTCAACCCATGCACAGAGACAATTGGCGCTATATAATTAATTATTCATTCTTTCACGCGCATTAGCGCGGGCCAAGAAAAACCGAATCAAAGCCACAAACCCACCCAGCAGAAAACCAATGATTATTCCCATCTCAAGAATAAAAAACTTTCTGGGCTTTATAGGGCTCTCAGGTACCTCAACGCTACCATCTTGCCGATAAACCGAGATATTTTCGGGATCAACATTTAACTTTCGGTAAAAGTTGTATCGCATCTGCAATGACCGTAAATCCGATATAAAAGCATCGTCTGAGGCACGAGACTCCAAAGCATTAATTTCGGCAGCCAACGCTTTGCTTCCCCGTTGGTAATCCATCTTACTACCAGCCTCTACGGTTATATCAATTGCGGCTGTAGATTTTATTGCCGGGCCGGTTAGCCCTATGGACTCAGCTATTTTCAGCGCCTCACGAAGCTGCTGAATGCGATCCTCGCGGATGCGTTGTGCATTTTCACGCAAGCTGATAATCCGCTGCTCCAAATTTCGAGCTCTCACCGCTGCTTCGGCAGTTACGTTCTTAACCAACTCTAGCTCGGCAGCTTCGCTGGCGCGCGATACATAAGCCTTGATCCATTCCGTCGCCTTCACGGGATCGCTCCCCTGAACAGTTACAGAATATCGATCCGGAACATCTTTACTCCCACCTTTCACGACCAACTGCTTAGAAAAAGCCTCATACAATCGATCCATTGCACCCTGACGCGCTTGTTCAGAGAGAGAGGGGAGATAGATATCATTAAAGAACCTCTGGCGAAGTGACTCCCCTTGCAAATTCCGGGTAAAAACACCATAAACATATCCGATCGAATAAGGCTCAAGCTCTGTGCTTTTCCCACGCCCATAATTCAACTCAGCGATGCCGTTCTGAGTTGGAGGTACAATAAAAACCTTCGCTTCATAGACAGGTTTAGCGAGAAAGGCGTAAACGCCAGAGCCGGCAGCAATCAAGAGAGTAACACTCAATATAAGCCATTTTTGATTCCAAAGACTTTGAATAAGCTCAATCAGATCTACTTCATCAGCTCTACGAATACCGTCACGATCATTTTGCATAAAGAGCCTCGCTGGCAGTAAACACAACCCCCCCATCAAAAGGTAAGGCACGCGAGTTCTCTGCAAATAAAGCGGTAGATGGAATCAAAGTAAATTCGAACAAAACGCCCCCCATAGTCAGAACAAAGTTATTGGCCGTGATCCTTACACCAAGACTACTGGGCTCACATATCCATTATTTTGGCCGTCTGCGCATTCCCAGGAACCACGCAAGCGACGGCCCGACTATCATACCAGCGAGAAGCGCCAGGATCACGAAAACCGAGACAGGAAGCTGCGGAGCTGACCAGCCCAGAAACAGGAGTGCAACCGGCTGGTTGTTTTCAAGCACGAACAGGACGATAGCTGAGGCCACGAGCAGCGCAAGTACGACCAGGGCCAGGCGTTTAAAGTTCCGCATGAGAATTCCTTTGCTTTAGTGCTGCGTCAGAGCTCATCCCCCTCCTCCTCATTCACCCGATCCCTAAGCTCTTTGCCTGGCTTGAAATGAGGAACAAACTTGCCGTCAAGGCTGACGGACTGACCGGTCTTCGGATTGCGCCCAACCCGTGGGGCGCGGTAATGCAGGGAAAAGCTGCCGAAGCCACGGATCTCGATGCGATCACCCGTAGCCAGGCACTGGGACATTTGTTCAAGCATGGTCTTGATGGCCAGTTCCACATCCTTGGATGAGAGTAGCCCTTGATGGGTGACAATTCGTTCGATCAACTCCGACTTCGTCATATTTTTCCCTTCTTTTTCAAGCAGCTAGGAAAATCGCTTGAAAAGGTTTTAGCATGACCGGAGGGATTTGAACAGCCCAAGTATTGACATTCTTCTTTGCTCGCCTATCGCTTCTTTCCATGCAGACAGGGAGACTTTCTCAAACTATCGACAGATGACCAGCATCGTACGAGTCAGATAGCCAGCCGGATTGAAACCAAAGGGGTACTGATCGTCATCTTTGGCGTCGTCTGATCGGGTAATGACCTTGTAGCCAGCGCCCTTGCACTCTCTGGCAGCTCTCTTATGACACTTCTCCCAGCCGGAGCCCAACCCTGAGCAATCAACCTCGATACCGCTGACACCACGCACTGCGTGGGTCTTGGCACTTGTGGTGCAACCTGCCAATGCCAATGCCGCGAATACCAGGATGAGCCTGTTCATTCATCTCCTTAAATATCCAATACTCGACTGGGTGGTGCATGACCTGGCGCTATCGCGAGCAAGCTCGCTCCCACATTGTTCCAGAGAAGCCATGACATCTGTAGTCCAGCCTTGATAGATGCTTGATCCACTTAAAGAAAGAGACAGCTGGGTTGCAGGATTGGTTTCACAGCGAGACCAGACAGCGTAAGTGAAACGAGCAAAGCCTGGCTTTCCTGAATCATGGCCACAAAAAAGGGCGACCGAAGTCGCCCTTTTTCTATGGTCTGACAGAACTCAGTTCTGCTTTTCCATTTGTGCACGCAGCAGGTCGCCCAGAGTGGTAGGACCAGCAGCAATGTCAGAGGTAGCTGGCTTGTCGCGCAGGCTCTGGATTGCTTCTTTCTCTTCAGCATCGTCTTTCGACTTGATGGAGAGCTGGATTACGCGGCTCTTGCGGTCAACGCTGATGATCTTGGCTTCTACTTCTTCGCCTTCTTTCAGAACGTTGCGCGCGTCTTCAACGCGGTCACGGCTGATTTCGGAGGCTTTCAGAGTCGCTTCGATATCGTCGGCCAGGGTGATGATGGCGCCTTTAGCGTCAACTTCTTTCACGATGCCCTTAACGATTGCGCCTTTATCGTTCTCTTGAACGTACTCGGAGAACGGATCGCTTTCCAGTTGCTTGATGCCCAGGGAGATGCGCTCGCGCTCTGGGTCAACCGACAGGATAACGGTGTCCAGCTCGTCGCCCTTCTTGAAGCGGCGTACGGCTTCTTCGCCCACTTCGTTCCAGGAGATGTCGGACAGGTGAACCAGACCGTCGATGCCGCCGTCCAGACCAATGAAGATACCGAAATCGGTGATCGACTTGATGGTGCCGGAGATTTTATCGCCCTTGTTGAACTGGCCAGAGAAATCTTCCCATGGGTTAGATTTGCACTGCTTGATGCCCAGGGAGATACGACGACGCTCTTCGTCGATGTCCAGAACCATGACTTCCACTTCGTCGCCGACTTGTACGACTTTCGAAGGGTGGATGTTCTTGTTGGTCCAGTCCATTTCGGAAACGTGTACCAGACCTTCAACGCCTTCTTCCAGCTCAGCGAAGCAGCCGTAGTCGGTGAGGTTGGTAACACGAGCGGTGACGCGGGTGCTTTCTGGGTAACGGGCTTTGATAGCAACCCATGGATCTTCACCCAGCTGCTTGAGGCCCAGGGAAACACGATTGCGCTCGCGATCGTACTTCAGAACCTTGACATCGATCTCGTCGCCAACGTTGACGATTTCCGAAGGATGCTTGATACGCTTCCAGGCCATGTCGGTGATGTGCAGCAGGCCATCGACGCCACCCAGATCGACGAATGCGCCGTAATCGGTGAGGTTCTTGACGATACCCTTGACCTGCTGGCCTTCCTGCAGCGATTCCAGCAGAGCTTCACGCTCGGCGGAGTTCTCGGCTTCCAGGACACTGCGACGGGAAACGACAACGTTGTTGCGCTTCTGGTCCAGCTTGATGACCTTGAATTCCAGCTCTTTGCCTTCCAGGTGCGTGGTGTCGCGCACTGGACGGACGTCAACCAGGGAACCTGGCAGGAACGCACGGATGCCGTTAACGTCGACAGTGAAGCCGCCTTTAACCTTACCGTTGATAACGCCCTTGACCACTTCCTCAGCTGCGAAAGCCGCTTCCAGAACGATCCAGCATTCAGCGCGCTTGGCTTTTTCACGGGACAGCTTGGTTTCACCGAAGCCATCTTCAACCGAGTCCAGCGCAACGTGAACTTCGTCACCGACGTTGATGTTCAGTTCGCCAGCGTCGTTGTAGAACTGCTCAAGCGGGATGAGTGCTTCAGACTTCAGACCAGCGTGAACGGTTACCCAGCGAGCTTGGTAATCGATATCAACGATAACACCGGTGATGATGGAGCCTGCCTGAAGGTTCAGGGTTTTCAGGCTTTCTTCAAAGAGTTCCGCAAAGCTTTCGCTCATTTTAATTCCTGTTGATTAGGGCGAAGAATACGCCCGCCTCCACACCCCAGACGGTGTGGGTTAGTTTCATATAAAAGAAGCACCGCAGGACTATGACTGGTCCCCTGCGGAGCTTCCTGGTCACCCGGCGATATCGCGGATGGCGATTTCGCTCATGATGCGTTGCAACACCTGATCGATGGACAACTCCGTGGAATCCAGCTGTATCGCGTCAGCCGCCGGCTTGAGCGGGGCTACTGCGCGCTGGGTGTCACGCTCGTCGCGTGCACGGATCTCACCTAGCAGACTCGACAGACTAACATCCTCGCCTTTGCCCTTCAACTGCAAATATCGGCGACGAGCCCTCTCCTCGGCACTGGCGGTGAGGAAAATCTTCAGCGGGGCATCGGGAAACACCACGGTCCCCATGTCGCGCCCATCGGCCACCAATCCGGGCGGCTCCTGGAAAGCGCGCTGGCGCTGTAGCAACGCCTCGCGCACCGCCGGCAGCGCGGCGACCTGGGAGGCCCCGGCCCCGACGCTTTCGGTACGAATGACATTGCTGACTTCGTCACCCTCCAGAATGATGCGCTGCAGCTGACCGTCGGTCGCCGCGATGAACTGCACGTCCAGATGCGCAGCCAGGGCCTTGAGCAGCTCTTCGTTGGTCAGATCGACGCCATGATTGGCCGCGGCGAACGCCAGCAGACGATACAAGGCGCCCGAATCGAGCAGGTTCCAGCCCAATTGTTTGGCCAGTATTCCGGCGATGGTGCCCTTGCCCGAACCGCTTGGGCCATCGATGGTGATAACCGGTGCCTTGATGTTCACGACTGTGCCTCTTGTGCTACTCGAATACCGACCTGGGCACACAGTGCCAGGAAGTTCGGGAACGACGTCGCGACGTTGGCGCAATCATGGATGCGGATCGGCGCACTGGCGCGCAAAGACGCAACACTGAAGGCCATGGCGATACGGTGATCACCGTGACCATGGACTTCGCCGCCGCCGATCTGGCCGCCGTCGATAATGATGCCGTCCGGCGTCGGCTGGCATTTCACGCCCAACGTGATCAGGCCGTCAGCCATCACCTGGATACGATCCGATTCCTTGACCCGAAGCTCTTCAGCGCCGGTCAGTACGGTGCGCCCTTCGGCACAGGCCGCCGCCACGAACAGCACCGGGAACTCGTCGATGGCCAGTGGCACCAGCGCTTCGGGAATCTCGATACCCTTGAGTTTAGCTGCTCGTACGCGCAGGTCTGCAACCGGCTCGCCGCCCACTTCACGCTGGTTTTCCAGGGTGATGTCAGCGCCCATCAGGCGCAGGATGTCGATCACGCCGGTACGGGTCGGGTTGATGCCCACATGCTCGAGCACCAACTCGGAACCTTCGGCAATCGAGGCGGCTACCAGGAAGAACGCCGAGGACGAGATATCGCCCGGCACCTCAATGTGGGTCGCGGTCAGTTTGCTGCCGGACTCGACGGAGGCCGTGGCGCCGTTGACCGTGACCGGGTAGCCGAAGCCGCGCAGCATGCGCTCGGTGTGGTCGCGAGTCGGGGCCGGCTCGGTGACAGTGGTCTTGCCTTCGGCATAGAGACCGGCCAACAGCAGGCAGGATTTCACCTGGGCGCTGGCCATCGGCATGGTGTAGGTCAGGCCCTTGAGCTTGTTGCCACCGCGAATGGTCATTGGCGGACGACCTTCGGCCGCCGTCTCGATCACCGCACCCATTTCCCGCAGGGGGTTGGCCACGCGATTCATCGGCCGCTTGGACAGCGAAGCGTCACCGGTCAGGGTGCTGTCGAAGCCCTGGGCGGCCAGCAGGCCGGACAGCAGGCGCATCGACGTGCCGGAGTTGCCCAGGTAGATCGGGCCCGGGGCCGGCTTGAGGCCGTGCAGGCCGACACCATGAATGGTCACGCGACCGTGATGCGGGCCTTCGATGACCACGCCCATGTCACGGAACGCTTGCAGCGTTGCCAGGGCGTCTTCACCTTCGAGAAAGCCTTCCACTTCGGTCACGCCTTCAGCCAGGGAGCCGAGCATGATCGAACGGTGGGAAATCGATTTATCGCCCGGTACACGAATACGCCCACTCAGGGAGCCACCAGGTTGTGCCAGGAAAATCAGATCGTTGGAGTTCATAGCGTCCACATAGGCCCGACGGGCCAGGATTTTACTGAAATGCTCGCGGGCCACCCTGGCGCGTGTGAAAACGCCCAGCAATTGGTGCCCGTCCCCTGCATCGACCGCGTCGCGCAAGGCGTCGAGGTCGCTGCGAAATGTATCGAGTGTGCGCAGGACAGCTTCGCGGTTGGCGAGGAAGATGTCGTGCCACATGACCGGGTCGCTACCGGCGATTCTCGTGAAATCGCGGAAACCGCCGGCAGCGTAACGGAAGATCTCAAGATTTTCATTGCGTTTGGCCAATGAATCCACCAGACCGAACGCCAACAGGTGCGGCAAATGGCTGGTGGCGGCCAATACTTCATCGTGGCGCTCGACCTGCATGTGCTCGACGTCCGCACCCAGCTCGCGCCACAGGCGATCCACCACTGCCAGCGCAGCCGGATCGGTCTGCTCCAGAGGCGTCAATATCACTTTGTGACGACGAAACAGTTCGGCGTTGGAGGCTTCCACCCCGCTCTGCTCGGAACCGGCAATCGGATGACCGGGCACAAAGCGCGCCGGCATCCCGCCGAAGGCTTCGGTGGCCGCCCGCACGACATTGCCCTTGGCACTGCCGACGTCCGTGAGAATCGCCTGCCCCAGGTCCATGGTCGCCAGGCGTGCCAGCAGCTTCTCCATTGCGAGGATCGGCACGGCCAACTGGATCACGTCCGCACCCTGACAAGCAATCGCCAGGTCGTCCTCACAGCGATCCACCACCCCCAGCTCCACCGCCAGCCGACGCGACTGCGGGTCCAGATCGACACCCACCACTTCACGACACAGACCGCTTTCGCGCAGGCCTTTTGCGAAAGAGCCGCCGATCAACCCCAGACCGACCACCACCAGGCGACCGATCATAGGTGCAGCAGATTGCAGTGAAGTGACATCAACCACGAGCCAGAACCTTGCTCAACGCCTCGAGAAAGCGGCTGTTTTCCGCTGGCAGGCCAATGGTGACGCGCAGGTGGTTCGGCATGCCGTAGTTGGCCACCGGACGCACGATCACACCCTCGCGCAGCAAGCCCTGGAACACCGGGGCAGCGACACGGCCCAGGTCGACGCAGATGAAGTTGCCTTTCGATGGAATCCAGCTCAGGCCCAACTCACGGAACCCGGCTTCCAACTGCTGCATGCCAGCCTCGTTCAGGCGGCGACTTTCGGCCAGGTAGGCGTCGTCCCCGAGCGCAGCACAGGCAGCGGCCAGGGCAAAGCTGTTGACGTTGAACGGCTGACGCACGCGGTTGAGCACATCGGCCACCACGGCGGTGGACAAGCCATAGCCAACCCGCAAAGACGCCAGGCCATAGGCCTTGGAGAACGTGCGCGAGACCAGCAGGTTCGGGTAGGCGGCGAGAAAATCCAGGCCATCGGGCAAATCGCTGCCTTCGGCGTATTCGATGTAGGCCTCATCCAGCACCACCAGCACGTGCTCGGGCACGTCCTGCAGGAAGTCGTCCAACGCCTGGGCGTCGAACCAGGTGCCGGTCGGGTTGTTTGGGTTGGCGATGAAGACGACCCGCGTGTTGGCGTCGATGGCCGCCAGCATGGCCGGCAGGTCGTGCCCCCAATCCTTGGCCGGCACCACATGGGCGTCGGCGCCGACGGCCTGGGTGGCGATCGGGTAGACCGCAAACGCATGCTCGCTGAACACGGCATTGAGACCCGGCGCCAGGTAGGCACGCGCCACCAGCTCGAGAATGTCATTGGAACCGTTGCCCAGGGTGACCTGGCTCAACTCCACGCCACAGCGCTCGGCCAGCAGGCTCTTGAGGGCGAAACCGTTACCGTCGGGATAACGAGTCAGCTCGGCCAGCTCGTCCCGGATCGCCTCCAGCGCCTTGGGGCTCGCCCCCAAAGGGTTTTCGTTGCTTGCCAGCTTGACGATGCTGGCCGGGTCCAGATCCAGCTCACGAGCCAATTCGTCCACCGGCTTGCCTGGAACGTAAGGCGAGAGTTGTTGCACGCCTGGCTGAGCCAGAGCGAGGAAGTTGCCACTCATTAGCTATCCGCCCTTAAAGAACTGCTTTGGGGTAGGAACCCAGCACCTTGAGTGCCACTGCTTCCTGACTGATTTTTTCCAGCACACCTTTTACCAGTGGATCGCGGTGGTGGCCGACAAAATCGATGAAAAACACGTAGGTCCATTTACCGCTACGCGACGGACGGGTCTCGATCCGTGTCAGATCGATGCCATTGTCATGGAACGGCACCAGCAGCTCATGGAGCGCGCCGGGCTTGTTGCTCATGGAGACGATGATCGACGTCTTGTCGTCGCCGGTCGGCGGCACTTCCTGGCTGCCAATCATCAGGAATCGCGTGGAGTTGTCCGGGCGATCCTCGATTTTTTCCGCCAAGCGGGTCAGGCCGTAGAGGCCGGCCGCCATGTCGCCGGCAATCGCCGCCGAGTTCCATTCACCCTTGACCCGCTTGGCCGCCTCGGCGTTGCTGGAGACCGCCACGCGCTCGACATTCGGGTAATGGGCATCCAGCCACTTGCGGCACTGGGCCAGGGACTGGGCGTGGGAGTAGATTCGACTGATGCTGTCGGTCTTGGTGTTCTCCCCCACCAGCAGGTGATGGTGGATGCGCAGCTCGACTTCGCCGCAGATCACCATGTCATGCTCAAGGAAACTGTCCAGCGTGTGGTTGACCGCACCTTCGGTGGAGTTTTCCACCGGCACCACGCCGAAGTTCACCGCGCCCGCCGCCACTTCACGGAAGACTTCGTCGATGGCCGCCATCGGTTTGCTGATCACGGCGTGGCCGAAATGCTTCATGGCGGCAGCCTGGGTGAAGGTGCCTTCAGGGCCCAGGTAAGCGACTTTCAAAGGCTGCTCGAGGGCCAGGCACGAAGACATGATCTCGCGAAACAACCGCGCCATTTCTTCGTTGCCCAGAGGCCCCTTGTTGCGCTCCATGACGCGCTTGAGTACCTGCGCTTCACGCTCCGGGCGATAGAACACCGGCACTTCGCCTTCGGCCAGGGAGGCCATTTTCACCCGCGCCACTTCCTGGGCGCAGCGCGCGCGCTCGCTGATCAGCTCCAGGACCTTTTCGTCCAGGGCATCGATGCGCAGGCGCAGCGCCTTGAGTTCTTGCTCAGACATCAACCATGTTCCTTCTCGAACTCTGCCATGTAGGAAATCAACGCATTGACCGCGTTGATATCGACGGCGTTGTAGATGGAAGCGCGCATGCCGCCGACCGAACGGTGACCCTTGAGGTTCAGCAGCCCGCGCTCGTCAGCACCGGCCAGGAACGGCTTATCGAGACGATCGTCGGCCAGGCGGAACGGTACGTTCATCCACGAACGATCAGTCTTGTTGATCGGGTTGCTGTAGAGGCCGCTGGCGTCAATGAAGTCATAGAGCGTGCGCTGCTTCACTTCGTTGAGCTTGCCGATGGCCTCGACACCGCCCTGTTCTTTGAGCCACTCGAATACCAGGCCGGACAGGTACCAGGCCAGGGTCGGCGGGGTGTTGTACATCGAGCCGTTGTCGGCGGCGACCTTGTAGTTGAGCATGGTCGGGCACAAGGAACGGGCGCGCCCCAGCAGGTCTTCGCGAATGATGCTGACCAGGATGCCGCTGGGACCGATGTTCTTCTGGGCGCCGGCGTAGATCATGCCGAAACGGGAGATATCCACAGGGCGCGAGAGGATGTCCGAAGACATGTCAGCCACCAATGGCACGTCGCCGGTTTCCGGAATCCAGTTGAATTCCAGGCCGCCGATGGTTTCGTTCGGCGCGTAATGAACGTAGGCCGCGTCCTTGGACAGGTTCCACTCGTTCTGGCCGGGAATGGCGAAATAGTCGTAGGGCTTGGCAGTGGCCGCGACATTGACGTGGCCGTAGCGCGAGGCTTCTTCGATGGCTTTCTGCGACCAGATCCCGGTGTCGATGTAGTCGGCCTTGCCGCTTTCAGGCAGCAGGTTCAGCGGGATCTGCGCAAACTGCTGGCTGGCGCCGCCCTGCAGGAACAGCACCTTGTAGTTGGAGGGGATGTTCAGCAGATCACGCAAGTCCTGCTCGGCCTTGGTGGCAATGGACACGAACTCATCGCTGCGATGGCTCATTTCCATGACGGACAGGCCCTTGCCATGCCAGTCGAGAAGTTCACCTTGGGCACGCTTCAGGACCGCTTCAGGAAGCGCCGCCGGGCCGGCACAGAAGTTATAGGCTCTCTTGCTCACATCCAATCTCGCTCTGATCTGGTGGTCACATCAATCTTCAATCAACACATGACCCAAATGTGGGAGCGAGCCTGCTCGCGATAGCGATGTAACAGTCAGCATCCATGTTGAATGTCAGTCCGTCATCGCGAGCAGGCTCGCTCCCACAGTTGCGCGTCATGTGCAGTGTCGCAAATTTTCAAACGGGACAAACAACAAGGGGGCGAATCTTCATCCGCCCCCTGCATGTCCGCTTAGTCCTGCGGTTCTTCTTCGTCTGCGGCAGCGTCGAGCGGTTGGTCGCCGGTCATGTCGTCAACGTCGGTAGCAAGAGTGCCGTCGAACGCCACGCCCTCCTCGCCTTCCAGCTCCTCGCCTTCGACTTCCGATGGCTCCTGCACGCGCTCAAGCCCGACCAGCGTTTCGTCGCTGGCCAGCTTGATCAGCGTCACACCCTGGGTGTTACGACCCAGGCTCGACACTTCGGCCACCCGCGTGCGCACCAAGGTGCCCTGGTCGGAGATCAACATGATCTCCTCGCCATCGAGCACCTGGACAGCGCCGACCAGACGACCGTTACGGTCGTTGCTGACCATGGCGATCACGCCCTGGCCGCCACGCTTGTACTCAGGGAACTCACTGATGGCCGTGCGCTTGCCATAACCACGCGCCGAAGCGGTGAGGATCTGGCTGCCTTCTTCGGGGATCAGCATGGAAATCAGCTTCTGGCCTTCCGGCAGGCGCATGCCGCGCACACCGCGGGCGGTACGGCCCATGGCGCGAACGTCGGATTCCTTGAAACGAGTAACCTTGCCGCCGTCGGAGAACAGCATGACCTCACGCTCACCGTCGGTGATGGCAGCGGAAATCAGCACGTCACCTTCGTCCAGCTCCAGGGCGATCAGGCCGACACTGCGCTGACGACTGAAGGATTCCAGCGGAGTCTTCTTCACGGTGCCCTTGGCGGTGGCCATGAAGATGTAATGACCTTCGGTGTATTCCTCCACCGGCAGCATGGTAGTGATGTACTCATCGCTATCGAGCGGCAGCAGGTTGACCAGCGGACGACCACGGGCGGCACGGGACGCTTCGGGGATTTCGTAGGTCTTGAGCCAGTACACCTTGCCCTTGCTGGAGAACAGCAACAGCGTGGTGTGGCTGTTGGCAACCAGCAGGTGAGCGATGTAGTCCTCGTCCTTGACGCCTGTGGCCGACTTGCCTTTGCCGCCGCGACGCTGGGCCTGGTAGGCGGCCAACGGCTGGGTCTTGGCGTAGCCGCCGTGGGAAATGGTCACCACGCGCTCTTCTTCCGGGATCATGTCACCCAGGGTCAGGTCCAGGCGCGCATCGAGAATCTCGGTGCGGCGCACGTCGCCGTATTCGGCGCGGATCACTTCCAATTCTTCGCGGATCACTTCCATCAGGCGCGTGGCGCTGTTGAGGATGCGGATCAGCTCGCCGATCTGGTTGAGGATTTCCTGGTATTCAGCCAGCAGCTTCTCGTGTTCCAAGCCGGTCAGGCGGTGCAGACGCAGTTCCAGGATGGCTTGCGCCTGTTCCGGGGACAGGAAGTACTTGCCGTCGCGCAGGCCGTATTGCGGGTCGAGATTTTCCGGACGGCACGAGTCGGCGCCGGCACGCTCGACCATCGCCACTACCGCGGTGGATTCCCAAGGCGTGCTGATCAGCGCTTCCTTGGCTTCCGACGGCGTTGGCGAGGCCTTGATCAGGGCGATGACCGGGTCGATGTTCGACAGGGCAACGGCCTGGCCTTCGAGGATATGACCACGCTCGCGGGCCTTGCGCAGCTCGAACACGGTGCGGCGGGTGACCACTTCGCGACGGTGACGCACGAAGGCTTCCAGCAGGTCCTTGAGATTCAGGATCCGCGGACGGCCGTCGATCAGCGCCACGATGTTGATGCCGAACACCGCTTGCAGTTGGGTCTGGGCGTAGAGGTTGTTGAGGATCACCTCGGGCACTTCGCCGCGACGCAGTTCGATCACGACGCGCATGCCGTCCTTGTCGGACTCGTCCCGCAGCTCGGTGATGCCTTCAAGCTTCTTCTCTTTCACCAGCTCGGCGATCTTCTCGATCAGACGGGCCTTGTTCAGCTGGTATGGGAGTTCGGTGATGACGATCTGCTGGCGACCACCGACCTTGTCGATGTCTTCGATGGTCGAGCGGGCGCGCATGTAAATGCGGCCGCGACCGGTGCGGTAGGCTTCGATGATGCCGGCGCGACCGTTGATGATCGCAGCGGTCGGGAAGTCAGGACCAGGGATGTACTGCATCAGCTCATCGACCGTCAGCTCGGGATTGTCGATGAGGGCCAGGCAACCGTCGATGACTTCACCGAGGTTGTGCGGCGGGATGTTGGTCGCCATGCCCACGGCGATACCGCTGGAGCCGTTGACCAGCAGGTTCGGGATACGGGTCGGCATGACCGCCGGGATCATTTCGGTGCCGTCGTAGTTCGGCACCCAGTCCACGGTTTCCTTATGCAGGTCGGCCAGCAGTTCGTGGGCCAGCTTGGTCATGCGCACTTCGGTGTATCGCATGGCCGCGGCGTTGTCGCCGTCCACGGAACCGAAGTTGCCCTGGCCGTCTACCAGCAAGTAGCGCAGGGAGAATGGCTGGGCCATCCGGACGATGGTGTCGTACACGGCGGTGTCACCGTGGGGGTGATACTTACCGATCACGTCACCGACGACACGGGCTGATTTCTTGTACGGCTTGTTGAAGTCGTTGCCCAGCTCGCTCATCGCGAACAGCACGCGCCGGTGCACGGGCTTCAAGCCATCGCGCGCATCCGGCAGCGCCCGCCCGACGATTACGCTCATTGCGTAGTCGAGGTAGGACTGTTTCAGCTCGTCTTCGATATTGACCGGGAGGATTTCTTTGGCCAGTTCGCCCATGAGAAGCCTGATTCCTTTTTCTGGTGAAACCTCGTCACATCCAGATGGGACGAACGAAGCTCGCCGCTGCAGAACAAGTGCCATGCAGCGACTTACGACAAATCAACGAGTTATGCCATGGATCTGCGCAGTAAAGGCCACCTCGTGAGGCAGCCCTGGAAACCGCCGGATGTTATCACAAGAGCCGCCACGCACCTATCCCCCTGATGCGCATGGAGCATAGTTAGTTGACCGGTGACAGGCTGATATGGGACGAGAGGGGCTTAGAGGCTTGCCGAAAGCAGATTTGAGGTTCAATTCAGGCTCATTTGCTGACTTTCAGGGCCTCATCGCGAGCGGGCTCGCTCCCACGGGGGATCTGTGTATGCCGAAGATTCCGGCCACAACACCGATCCAATGTGGGAGCGAGCCCGCTCGCGATAGCGGCAGACCCGCCACTCAAAGCCTTCAGTGCAACCGCTTGCGACACATCAACTGCGCCATCTTCGCCGTATCCGGGCGCTCGACGATGCCTTTCTCGGTGACAATGGCGTCGATCAGGTCCGCCGGGGTGACGTCGAACACCGGGTTGAAGGCATCCACCTCCGCCCCGACCCGCTTGCCACCAACCTCCAGCAGTTCGCGCCCGTCGCGCTCTTCAATCGGAATGTCTTCGCCGCTGGCCAGGTTCATGTCGATGGTCGAACTCGGCGCCACCACCATGAAGCGCACGCCATGGTGCATGGCGCAGACCGCCAGTTGATAGGTGCCGATCTTGTTCGCCACGTCGCCATTGGCCGTGATGCGGTCGGCGCCGACGATGACCCAAGTCACGCCCTTGGTCTTCATGATGTGGGCGGCGGCGGAATCGGCATTGAGGGTCACCGGGATGCCTTCATTGGCCAACTCCCACGCGGTGAGGCGCGAGCCTTGCAGCCACGGACGGGTTTCGTCGGCGTAGACGCGCTCGACCATGCCCTCGAGGAATGCCCCCCGGATCACGCCAAGGGCCGTGCCAAAGCCGCCGGTGGCCAGGGCACCGGTATTGCAATGGGTCAGGATGGCCTGGGCGTTGCCCTGATGCTTGCGGATCAGGTCGACACCCAACTGAGCCATGGTCAGGTTGGCTTCGCGGTCGCTTTCATGGATTGCGATGGCTTCGGCCTCAAGGGCCGCCAGCGGTTCGGCGTGCTCTTTCAAGCGCCCCAGCCGGTCGCGCATCCGGTCAAGCGCCCAAAACAGGTTCACCGCCGTCGGCCGGGAGTCGGCCAGCAGGGCAAAATCAGCTTCCAGCGCCGTCTGCCAGTCCCCGCCCTCGGCCACCCGCGCCCGCGCTGCCAACACCACGCCATAGGCCGCACTGATGCCGATGGCCGGCGCGCCCCGCACCACCATCGAGCGAATGGCCTCGGCCACGCCGGCCGCCGAGGTATAGGCGATCCAGGTTTCCTCGAACGGCAAAATACGCTGATCCAACAGATAGAGGGCGCCATCACGCCAATCGATGGCCTTCACCTTCTCCGCAGCCAACAGTCGATCGCGCATCCCACACCCCGCACTCATGAACAAAAGCCGCCGATTATAGCGATCCCTCCGCGAAGACGCTCGGGTATACTTCGCCATCCTTTATACGCCATGGAACCGTTCCACGATGCCCAAGCCTGCCGTTGCGCTCGACTTATTACTGCTGCCGACCTGGTTGGTGCCTGTCGAACCCGCCGGTGTCGTGCTCAAGGATCATGGCCTGGGCATCCGCGACGGCTGCATCGTGTTCATCGGTCCACGGGCAGAAGCCCTCAAGTGTGACGCAGCCCAGGTCCGCGAACTGCCGGGCATGCTCCTGAGCCCCGGACTGATCAACGCCCACGGCCATGCGGCGATGACCCTGTTCCGCGGCCTGGCCGACGACCTGCCCTTGATAACCTGGCTTGAACAACACATCTGGCCGGCCGAGGGCAAATGGGTCGACGAAGATTTTGTTCGCGACGGCACTGACCTGGCGATCGCCGAGCAGCTCAAGGGCGGCATCACGTGTTTCTCGGACATGTATTTCTACCCCAAGGTTGCCAGCGAGCGTGTGCATAACAGCGGTATCCGCGCACAAATCGCCATTCCGATCCTCGATTTTCCGATCCCCGGTGCCGCCAGCGCCGACAATGCCATTCGTCAGGGCATCGAATTGTTTGGCGACCTCAAGCATCATCCACGGATCAAAGTGGCATTCGGCCCCCATGCGCCCTACACCGTCGGCGACAAGAACCTGGAAAAAATCCGGGTGATCGCCGAAGAACTGGACGCGGCCATTCATATGCATGTTCACGAAACCGCCTTCGAAGTACAGCAGGCTGTGGATAACACCGGTGAGCGACCCATGGCCCGGCTGGGGCGCCTGGGCCTGCTGGGGCCACGCTTTCAGGCGGTGCACATGACTCAGGTCAGCGATGAAGACCAGGCGTTGCTGGTAGAAAGCAACTGTAGCGTGATCCACTGCCCGGAATCGAACATGAAGCTGGCCAGCGGGTTCTGCCCGGTGGAGCGCTTGTGGCAGGCCGGGGTCAATGTCGCGGTCGGCACTGACGGGGCGGCGAGCAACAACGATCTGGACCTGCTGGGCGAGACGCGTACCGCCGCGTTGCTGGCCAAGGCCGTTGCCGGTTCGGCCACGGCCCTGGACGCCCACCGGGCGTTGCGCATGGCCACGCTCAATGGCGCCCGGGCGCTGGGCATCGAAGCGACGGTCGGCTCGCTGGAAGTCGGCAAGGCCGCCGACCTGGTGGCCTTTGACTTGTCGGGACTGGCCCAGCAGCCGGTCTATGACCCGGTGTCGCAACTGATCTACGCCACCGGTCGCGACTGCGTGAAACATCTGTGGGTGGCCGGCAAGCCCTTGCTTGAGGACGGCCGCCTGACCCGCCTGGACGAATCGCAGCTCAGTGCCACGGCACAGGCATGGGGTCGTCGCATCAGCGGCCACAACGAATAACCAGGTCCCTTGAGCCACGGCTCGGGCCCTACGATTTTTCAAGTTTTTCGAGGATCTGCACATGAGCAACGTCGACCACGCTGAAATCGCCAAATTCGAAGCCCTGGCCCATCGCTGGTGGGACCGTGAAAGCGAATTCAAACCGCTGCACGATATCAACCCGCTGCGGGTCAACTGGATTGACGAGCGAGTCAGCCTGGCTGGCAAGAAGGTGCTCGATGTCGGCTGCGGCGGCGGCATCCTCAGCGAAGCCATGGCCCAGCGCGGAGCGACGGTGATGGGCATCGACATGGGCGAAGCACCGCTGGCGGTTGCGCAACTGCATCAACTGGAATCCGGCGTCAGCGTGGAATACCGGCAGACCACCGCCGAAGCCCTGGCCGAGGAAATGCCCGAGCAGTTCGATGTGGTCACTTGCCTGGAAATGCTTGAACACGTACCGGATCCATCATCGGTCATCCGCGCGTGCTTTCGCATGGTCAAGCCCGGTGGCCAGGTGTTCTTCTCCACCATCAACCGCAATCCGAAGGCCTACCTGTTCGCCATCATCGGCGCCGAATACATCATGAAGCTGTTGCCACGTGGCACTCACGACTTCAAGAAATTCATCCGGCCTTCGGAGCTGGGGGCCTGGAGCCGCATGGCCGGGCTGACCGTCAAGGACATCATCGGCCTGACGTACAACCCGCTGACCAAGCACTACAAGCTGGCCGCCGACGTTGATGTCAACTACATGATCCAGACCTTGCGCGAGGAGTAAGTCGATGCGTCTCAAAGCGGTTCTCTTCGACATGGACGGCACGCTGCTCGACACCGCGCCGGACTTCATCGCCATCTGCCAGGCCATGCGTGCCGACCGTGGCCTGCCACCGATGAACACGCAGCATATTCGCGACGAGATTTCCGGCGGCGCCCGGGCGATGGTCGCGGTGACCTTCTCCATGGACCCGGAGTCGCCGGGTTTCGAGGAACTGCGCCAGGAATTCCTCGACCGCTACCTCAAGGGGTGCGCGGTGCACAGCCACCTGTTTGACGGCATGGCCCAGGTGCTGGCCGACATTGAGGCCGCCAACCTGATCTGGGGGGTGGTCACCAACAAACCGGTGCGCTTTGCCGAGCCGATCATGCAGCAGCTAGGCCTGGCCGAACGCTCGAAAGTGCTGATCTGCCCCGACCATGTAAAGAACAGCAAGCCGGACCCCGAACCGCTGACCCTGGCGTGCAAGATGCTCGACCTGGATCCGGCCAGCGTATTGTTCGTAGGCGACGACCTGCGGGACATCGAGTCTGGCCGCAGCGCCGGCACCAGGACCTGCGCGGTGACCTACGGCTACATTCACCCGGACGACAACCCGAACCATTGGGGCGCGGATGTGGTGATCGATCACCCCTCGGCGCTGCGTGAAGTGCTGGATAACGCGCTGTGCAGTTGCTGAGCTGACCGCTCTTGTGGCGAGGGAGCTTGCTCCCGCTGGACCGCGAAGCGGTCCCTGAGTCAGCTGGCGACGGCTTCACCGCCGAGCGGGAGCAAGCTCCCTCGCCACAAAAGCTCACTCGCCATGACAGTTCTGTGCCACAGGAACCGTGCTGCTTTAATTGTTGAGGTTTTTTTATGTTTGAGTATTCCGCCCGCCCCGACCTGCTCAATGGCCGGGTCATCCTGGTCACCGGCGCTGGTCGCGGCATCGGCGCCGCAGCCGCCAAGACCTATGCCGCCCACGGCGCTACTGTATTGCTGCTGGGCAAGACCGAAGCCAACCTGACCCAGGTCTACGATGAAATCGAAGCGGCCGGGCATCCACAGCCGGTGGTGACCCCGTTCAATCTCGAAACCGCCCTGCCCCATCAGTACGATGAACTGGCGGCGATGATTGAAACCGAATTCGGCCATCTGGACGGCCTGCTGCACAACGCCTCGATCATCGGCCCGCGTACGCCGCTGGAGCAGTTGTCCGGCGAGAACTTCATGCGGGTGATGCAGGTGAACGTCAACGCCATGTTCATGCTCACCAGCACCTTGCTGCCGCTGCTCAAGCTGTCCAAGGACGCGTCCGTGGTGTTCACCTCCAGCAGCGTCGGGCGTAAGGGACGGGCTTACTGGGGGGCTTATGGTGTCTCCAAGTTTGCCACCGAGGGGCTGATGCAAACCCTGGCCGACGAAATCGAGACCGTCGCACCCATGCGCGCCAACAGCATCAACCCCGGCGCCACCCGCACCAGCATGCGCGCCCAGGCCTATCCGGGGGAAAACCCGCTCAACAACCCTACGCCTGAAGAAATCATGCCGGTCTACCTGTACCTCATGGGGCCGGATAGCACAGGCGTCAACGGTCAGGCGTTCAACGCCCAATAATTGTTCACCTTCGCGTCGCGTCGGTTTACCGTCGCGACGTCCCTGCGCCCAATACGTAGCCAGGCGAACCGCCAAGCCCATGTCACCCCATGCCGACGAGGCGCTCGCCGTTTGTAGTCAATACATTGATTTACAATCGGTTTTTATTCTACTGAACCGAATGGCACGACTTTCGCTCTAAAGATCCTCAAACACGCCATGTTCGGCGGGTAATGGATGTTGAGATGAGACTTATGCCTGCCAGGTAAAGCGGACTAAACTCAAATCAGATGTCCTACGGGACTGAAGGACCAGTACGACGCGCCGCCCAAAGCCGCCTCACCCAACCTGTCAGGACAGATTTGCTTAGGGGCTCACGCCATATGAAAACGCCAACCCAGATCAACGCGATTGATTTCGACAGCGCCAAACTGCAGCGCCTGGGCTTTGGCCAGCCGTCACCGCTGGTGGCACGCTCTGTCAATCTTTCGCAGTTGCGTCAGCAGCTGAGCCAGCAATTGCAGACCAGCCTGGAGCCGCAACGGATCCTGGGGCTGTTTTTTCGTGAGGTTCAGCGGCTGGTGCCGCTGGACGCGCTGATCTATCGCCACAGCCCCAGCGATCTGCGCCTGGAGCTGGGGCAACGCGGGCATCACACCCTCACCTACAACCTCAGCCATGAAAGCGAGTATTTGGGCGAGCTGGTGTTTCGCCGCAATCAACGCTTCACCGAGACCGAACAAGCCGACCTTGAGTCTGTGTTGTCGACGCTGCTGTTTCCGTTGCGCAATGCTCTGCTCTACCGCGCCGCGACCCAAAGTGCCCTGCGTGACCCACTGACCGGCACCGGCAACCGCATCGCCATGGACCAGACGCTGATCCGTGAAATTGATATGGCCAAGCGTCATGTGCAACCGCTGTCACTGTTGATGCTGGACATCGATCATTTCAAGCGCGTCAACGACAGTCATGGGCACGGTATCGGCGATGAGGTGTTGAAGGACGTAGCCGAGGCCATCAAGAATCAGCTGCGCAATGTGGACATGGTGTTCAGGTTCGGCGGCGAAGAATTCCTGATTCTGCTCTCGAACACCAGCAGGGACGCCGCGGCCTTGGTCGGAGAACGACTGCGTCATGCCGCCCAGGCGCAGGATTATTTTGCCGCAGGTACGCGGATCGAACTGACGGTCAGCCTGGGTTGCGCGACGCTGCTGCCGGGTGAGTCAGTCGAAAGCCTGCTGCGCAGGGCCGACAACGCGTTGTACGTGGCCAAGCGCGAGGGCCGCAACCGGCTGGCGATGGCGGGTTGAAAACCAGCAATGACAGATTCTGTGAACACCGTCGAAAAATGTGGGAGCGAGCGTGCTCGCGATGGCGATCAGGCAATCAACCTCCCCGTTGACTGTCCTGACCCCTTCGCGAGCACGCTCGCTCCCACATGGGCTGGCTATCGGATATCAGCTTCCGGCCAGTGCCAGGCGCTCACGGGGCGATGAGGTTTTCCCCACCGATTCCGATTGCTCCAGTTGCATGCAGCGCTCCAGGAAGAGGTACATGTAGTCGTAGCTCTTGCAGACAGCCTGGCGCAGTTCGATCTGCAAGGCCTTGCTCGGGTTCATGCCCGCCAGGGTGCAGATGATTTCCAGGGCTTCCCAGGGATGGGCATCATCGTACTGGGCGTGCATCTTCAGCCACTTCATGGCTCGCTTGCGGTCTTCCTCGGCGAAAGCCGCCGCGTAGATACCGCTGGAACACACCAGTGCCGACCACTCCCCGGTTGCCCCCTCGATGGCATAGTTGGTCGCGGCGATGGCCACGATCAGCGAGTCCGAAGAACTCGTATGCCAGCACCAGTGGCTCAGCGCATGGAGTTCGGGTGGCACTTGCTGCGCCTGCAGATCTTCCAGGGTCACGCCATGGGCGGCGCTCCAGTTGACCCAGTAATCGGCATGGTTGAGTTCGACACGAATGTTGCGCATCAGCCAGCGACGCGCAATGTCCTCGCCGGGATGGCGGGCAAAGCGTGTCTTGGTGAGGTTCTGTGCCATGTATAAGGCGAACTGTTCAACGACCGGCCAACCACCAATAAGGTAGTGGCGCATGGTCTTGGCACTGAGCTTGTTATCGCGCATGCGTTGATACAGCTCGTGTTCGACAACCCGGCGCTTGCTCTCGCTGCAATCGGTAATGAGCTGTTGTGCCCATTTCGGATAGCTTGTGGCGTCCATGAGCGGGCCTGTTCGGTTGAATGTGTCGATCACTGTCGGGCTCCTTTTGATTGTGATTTTTTCCGGATCAACAAGAGGTTCAGCGGAACGTGCCGGGGGCCTTGAATAACAGCGGCTGCGGCCGGGCCGGCCTGCATTGCAACGTATCACAGGTAAACAACTGCGGGCGTTCAATCACATACCCTTGAGCGTAGTCCACCCCAATCTCCAGCAACGCCTGCTCGATCTGGGTAGTTTCAACAAACTCGGCAATCGTGCGCTTACCCATGACGTGGCCGATGTGATTGATCACCTCGACCATTGCACGGTTAATCGGGTCGTCCAGCATATCCTTTACGAAACTCCCGTCGATCTTCAGGAAGTCTACAGGTAAATGTTTCAGGTAAGCGAATGAAGACATTCCGGCACAAAAGTCATCGAGCGAAAAGTAACAACCCAAGCTCTTGAGTTCATTGATAAAGCGGATGGCGCTGCCCAAATTCGAAATAGCACTGGTCTCGGTTATTTCAAAACAAATCATTTCTGGTGGAATCGAGTAGGCCGCGAACTGTTTACGCAGGAAATCAAGGAATGCCTGATCTCCGATAGTTGTGCCTGACAGATTAATCGCACACATGGCCATCGGTCCCTGTCGCGAATCGTTCAGGCACTGGCGGATGATCTTGAAGACGTTTTCCACCACCCAGCGATCCAGGGAAGTCATCAAGCCATAGCGTTCTGCCGCAGGAATGAAACTGTCCGGCAGAATCATCCTTCCGGCTTCATCATGCAGGCGCAACAGGATCTCGATATGCCCGCCGCCATGGTCGCCCGGACCCAGCGCGGCAATTTCCTGGGCATAAAGACAGAAGCGATTCTCCTCCAGAGCCATGTGCAAGCGCTGGATCCAAGCCATCTCGCCAAAGCGCAGGGACAGCTCCGAGTCGTCGGCGTGATAGACCTGGACGCGATTGCGGCCCTTTTCCTTGGCCATGTAACAGGCCATATCGGCGGCACGCAGGGACGCCTCCAGCGTCGTCGGGCTTTGGGCGATATGCACCAGACCGATGCTAACGGTGGTCACGAATGGCCGGCCCTTCCAGACAAAATGCAGGTTCTGTACGGTCTGGCGCAGCCCTTCGGCGATCTTTTCCGCGGCCTCCGGCGAGCAGTTCTCCAGCAAGATACCGAACTCATCGCCCCCCAGTCGGGCCAGGGTGTCGTTTTCCCGCAGCCCCGATTGCAACAGTGCGCATATATGCCGCAACAGTTCGTCACCGGCGGCATGACCACAGGTGTCATTGACCAGCTTGAATTGGTCCAGGTCGAGGAACATCAATGCATGGCGCCCCACCTGGCGCGTCAGATTGTGCAAGGCTTGCTCAAGGCGATATTCGAATTCCCGGCGATTGGCCAGGCCGGTCAGCGCATCATGGGTGGCTTGCCACGACAGGTTGGCGATGTATTGGCGTTCCTGGGTCATGTCGTGCAACACCAGCACCGCTCCGCTGACCTTGCCGGCGTGGCGGATCGGCGCACCTACGAGCGTGACGGACACAGTGCTGCCATCCAGGCGCTGGATCAGTTTGGAATGCTCGCTGCCGCCACCGAGCCGGCCGCTGAGAATATGCTCGATCAGGGTCAGCCCTTCACTCTGGGCGTTGTCATCGAGCAAATTGAACAGGGCGGCCAGAGGCAATCCCGTGGCGTGCTCGGCCTTCCAGTGAGTCATCGCTTCGGCGGCGGGGTTCATGTAGGCGATTGCCCCTTCCACATCGGTGGTGATCACGCCGTCGCCAATGGACTGCAAGGTGATCTGCGCCCGCTCCTTTTCCAGTTGCAGGGCATTGGCGAAGACCTGCCGCTGGGCCAGCAGTTTATGCGTGCGCAACAGCGCCAGCACGATCAACCCCAGTGCGGTGGCGAAGTTGGTCACCAGCAACAGGCGCAGGATGAAGCGCGACCCCTCCCCCAGCGCATCGCTGAAAGCTTTGGCTGCCGGGGTGACGGAATCGTTGATGGCAAAGATTTTCGCCTTCCAGCCACGAATATCGGCCTCAGAAGCCTGACCTGCGGTAATCCGGCTGTGCATCTGGCGGGCGACGTCATCCAGTTCAATCAGGTAGCCGTCGCCCACCGTCCAGAGATCGATAGCCTCTTCCAGGTAACTGAAGTGTCGAAAATTCAGGTAGAGCCAGATCAGACTGGACACGTCGTCCGGGTGGTTGCCGCCCTTGAGGATTCCCGCCCGTGCAGCCTCCAGATCCGGCGGCTGACGGTCCAAGGCCACCCGCAGCTCATGCCCGCCCTCAGGTACGGCGATGGCCCGCTGGTACTTTTGAAAGATTGTTTCGTCGCGACTGTCGGCATAAAGATTGAGGTAATAAATGGCGTCTTTCTGACCCTTGGACCAAAGGCTTTCTCCCGCCACGTAGCCGCGCACCGCAGACAACACGTAAAGACTGACACCCCCCAACAATGCCTGAAACAGGACGACGGCGATAAAAGGCCAGACGATGCCCAACAACCGGGGGGTTCCGAGAGTCCGCGCTTGAGTCATGAGATCCCTTGCATAGGCGTAGGCGATCAGCATTCAGACCGCTCATTCCCGCAAGACTAGGAGGCGTAGCAGCTCCCCGCAAGAGGCCGGACACTATTTGACACCCCATGCCCCTGGATGCCTGAGACAACAGCGGTGATAAAACCCTGGTAATTGCCAAACGCCGTTACAACTTTCCTGCACCCCATACATATCTACCACCCCGGGTTTGCCTGGACTGTTTTGATACGGAACTTCTCTAGACCTTGCACTTTATCGAGGCGCGTAGAGAAACGTTCGTTAATCACCAGGAAACCTCCATATGCAATCTACCGCCGCCCCCGGCCTTTCAACGAGTCTGAGCCCGACACCCTCTTATGCCGAGAAACATCAGGGTTTGCTGGGCGATTACGAGGCCATGCTATCGCTCGTTCGAAACCATCAGATACCGCTGCAGACGTTGGCCGACAGCCTGGTCAAGCCCAGGCTTTGTTCACCCATCGCGTTGGAAAATGAAACCGGACAACGAGCACTGCACACGCTCATCCAGGATAAAAACTATCAGGCGCTGTGCAAAACGCTGAGCGCCCCTCATTACCACTTGATCGTCACTTTAAAAGACGGCAAAGCCCTCTACGAGACACTGTCAAGGAACAGAGAAACCACCATTCGGGTTCCACTGAACAACGACCCCTCTTGGAACGGGCTGCGTGCAAAGATTGAAAAAACTGCTCGACTATTGGGCGGGCAAATTCGTTTCGACGGCCAAGTAACATTTGCACGAATGACCTGGTTTTACGGTATTACCCCATGCACTCGGCAAAACACCGAGCAACGCAACGCCACGATGAATGCGCTGGAAGAGAAACGCGCTCACCACACGCTGGGACTTGGACATGGAATAAACATCGACGCCCTGAGCCCCCACACTGAGAACCTGATCACTGACACAGTGCGTCAATTCCTGCCTACGCCGCACACCCCATTGCTGGCCTACCTCGGCGCTTCGGATATCGACACATTGACGACGACGCAAATCCGGGCGAAGCCTTCGGCGTATCTGGAGGCTATTCTGCAATCGACGAACGCCCGGCAGCTGGCAACCAGGTTATTGCAAGTGCTGGGCTGGTTTGGCGGCAGACCCGGTGAGGACACGGCTGCAGGGATATGCACCAAGCTGCTCGCCCACGCCATTCGTCTTTGGCTTGAAAACGGGCAAAACGAGAGCCCGGACAGTATCGCCGGTTACCCGTGGCAACGTTCGTCCAACTGGGGGAAAAGCTATGGGCAGATTCGGGCCGAGTTCGAGGCGCATCTGCTGTCTTCAAAACGCGCCGCGTCAGTGAACGAATCCATTCTGCTCGCGCGTCTTTATCAATCCTTGTTCCCGCCGCACTTCCAGATTCACGATATACCGTCGCAACTGCCTTACCGAAGCTCTACCGTTTGGGTAAATTTTGCTCATGGTGTGTATCTGGCTGACGCGATCGACCCGACATTGCTGCAAAGACTGAGTTTCCAGCAACTGGTCGACTTCCCTGGCCAATACGCCAGTGAAGCCACGGCTGATGACCTGAAACTGGTCACCCTGACCAGATTGAAACCCATGCTGGAATGGGCCGTGACAAACGGCCTGGTTGCCCATAAGGCCGACGGGCACTACACCCTGCAGGACATACAGACCGCTGCAGAAAAGCTCGACTTCACCATCGATAGCATGACCCGGGCGGTCAACTGGCTGGATAGCCGCCCCCCCGAGAGGCTGAACATCGCCAGGCTTAAAATGGCGAAGCTCTTCGCAGACGGCCGGTTCGTGACGGATGGCAGGAAGCTGGTGAAGGAGGCCAGCACTTACGCCGCCCCCGTGACTCGGCTCAGCGGCCCCCTCGGAAGACTCGTCCCCCAAACCTACACATTCGTGGATGTGTATGCAGCCGGCCAACTCACTGAGCATAAATGGTTCGTCACCCGGCCCGATGGAAAAGTCATCACCGATGTCTGGTTCAAGATCGACCACGATACGACCCTACAGACTAACTTTGCCGGGCCCGGCTTTAGCGCTATTGCCCAGCAGGACAGGAAGCTCCCCGATATCGAGCAAACGTTCAAAACCCATTTCGACATCTACCTCAGCTTCATCAGAAGCTCCTATCGCACGTTGATCACCCACCTGCTCGCATCCCTACCCCTGGCTGATCGCCAAGCCCTGGAGTACGGCGTCACAAAGGTCTACACCCTCAGAAAAGAAACCACGGGCATTGAAGCAAACAATGAATCCGAAGATAAGACGCTGCCCCTGCGCGCGCGTAATGGCTTCATTCTGGAAACGACGAGCCAGCGCAAAACCTCGTACTACGAACTGCTCCCGCGGGCTGGGGTGATCCGCCCACGCCCAGATATTCAGCCACACCATATTGGCGCAGAGCGCAAAATCGAAAAGTGGAGAATCAGCCGCGGCTCGGCAGTGAGTGTGGATGTTCTTCGCCATAAAACCCTTCCGTTCGATTGGGATGCCCACGTAAAAGGCACCCTCCCCGGCGCTCACAAAGAATGCCAAGCCATCCTGGACCCACTGGGCGGCACGTTCGGCGAATCGAACAATAACGACGCCAACCACCCCCTACCGCGGACATTGGAGTCGAAAGTCACCCTGGACCTGGCCCGGTACATTTGCGAGAAGCTGCTTTTCGTTGACGAAAAACAGCTCTACGACAGTTGTTATGGCGAAACCGAATTCGATCGCCAAAAGGCCAGGCGTGAAAAAAACCTGGAAATCCTCAAAATGTTTGTGCCTTTCTGGGGCAGTATCGAAGACCTGGCTTCGGGGGACCGTGATCGCCTGGTGAGTGGAGCCTTTGGCCTGTTCACAGATTTTGTTGCATTCGCCCGGCCCATGGGCAAGTTTGCGTCAGGCTCGCTGAAGTTGGTCAGCGCCGCGGGCAAGTTGAGCATTGGCAAAGCACTGCCTGCCTTTGCAACGCTGACAGGTAGTTTGCTCAACGCCACCCTGAACCCGCTCGACGGCATTGCGTCCTTGCTACGGGCAGGCAGCCAGAGCGTGTACAGGTTCAGTAAAAAGGGCTATCTGAGTCTCAAGACGTTGTCCGGGCGCGCCGGCCAATACGATTTCGTCCAAGGCATGGCCCAAGCCACGGACCCGGGCCGCTGGCGTCCACTGACAATGAATGACCAGTTGAGCACTGTGCGCGGAGTTGACGATGTTCCTGTGCGCAACACCACAGCCACAGGCAGCGCCGATTACCGTTTGATTGACCCTTTATCGTCCAGGCCTTACGGCCCTGGGCTGGGCGCTGACGTATCACCGGGCCGCTCCCACTTCAACACACGGGCGCAAACCGACACCGAGACCCTCGTTGAGTTACCGGAAAATGCCCGGGTACTAGAAGTGCTTGAAGCCGATGGCAGCCGCCTCTTCTATGTGGATGGCGTGCCCTATCGTTTGAAGGCCGGAACCCTGCGTCGCATCAGCCACCGGGATGACAATCCACCCTTCAGGAAACTGGCGTGCCGTGTTCGTCGTGCGCCGGATGAGGCGTGCAAAACCAGGTATGTAGTGCAAGACAAACCTGCCGAGCGCCCACCCGCGGGCGAGTTCAGCACTGAGTTAAGCTGGGCGCCCTGGTTTGGTGACGCAACGTTCTATCCCTCCACGCCCAAGCATCCCAACGATCGCGCCCTGCTCGCCTTCGAAGGGAAAATCTATGAGCTCAAGGACGGCAAGCTCAACACCTACAAAGGCAAACCGCAATGGATCGGTCTCTCCAGCAGAGTCCCCATCCCCAGAGAAACCATTACGGCGACCCTGGAATTTCAAACCGGTCTGTACGGTGGCATCAAAGTAACCGGTTCGGCAGAAAAAATTGACGATATCCATCAAACCGGCGCGCTCATCATTCCCTCGATCGATGAGCAGTTCACGTACATATTCACCCGCTTGAACATGGATGATTATTACATGACCAGATTGCTCTCCACTGAGAGTGTCGAGTCTGCTCTGAGCCTGAAAAGGCTTGGCCCAAGCGACCTGACGCCCGGCTCTTTGGGAGAAGAGCTGCAACGGGTTTATATCGGTTCGTTGAACGCCAACAACGCCGCGCGAATCTACGGCAGAGACCAGGTCGAACGGGCACTGGACAAGATCGATGAAATTTCGATACCCATTGGCGCACCGAGCCATCCACCCTCCAATATGAAGTGGTTGAAAGTCAGTACCTACCCCGCCGAGGCGGTGTTATTCGATCGTCGCACCAGGATGATTGTCTCTGATTTGCCTAACGGGGCAGCCGTGTGGCGACCCACCACACAAGCGCCCGAAGCCATACAAAAATCAACCGCAAGCATCTTCAACGCGCTTTTTTCATCGCCGGCCATTGCCGGCCCGTCTCAATCCACCACCCGAGCGGTGACCATCAATGACGCCATGCGAGAACTGCAAAAAACCCTTCCGACCAAAAATCAAAAGAACATAGCTTTTGCCCACGTCATCACGGCATCCGGAAACAACGAAATATATGTCAGTGTTTCCGGAATCGAGGACTACACCCAGCACCTGCCGCTGTTCAAATCCCACAGTGGCTATACGCAAGTCAACGTCAAAGAGGCCACTTACTTCAATGTTGATGGCATCAGGAACGCGATTGACCCTGCCTCCCTCACTCTGAGCGCCGATGGAAAATTGCTCGCCATCCCTCATCTGATGGATGCTCCGGGCACCTCGGACAGGCTAAGTCGAGTGACCTCTGCGGACAGTGAAAGCAAACTGATTGCCTACATCAGCGAAAAGTATCCAAACCCTGAAGACATCAAGTCGATCACGCTTGCCACCACCCTGCCTCCCTGCGAATCCTGCGCGATTGTCATGAAGGAGTTCGGTCATGAGCGCGGAGCCGCTGCGTTGAACGTCATCTGGGGACAGCGCCGTAAGCGTCCGGCAACTGAAATGAGCTCTTCAACCGAATCCGATTGATCCCTGGCGATCAATGCTGCTGCAGATGCCCGTAGAGCTTGGCGTATAAACCACCGTCAGCAATCAGTTGCTGATGGTCGCCATCCTCGGCGATTTGTCCGCCGTCGAACACCAGCACCCGGTCGGCCTGCTTCACGGCCGACAACCGGTGCGCGATGATCAAGGTGGTACGGTTGCTCAAGAACCGCGCCAGCGCCTGGTGCAGGTTGTACTCGGTGGCGGCGTCCAGCGCCGACGTCGCCTCGTCGAGGATCACCACCTTGGGCTCGGCCAGCACCATCCGGGCAATGGCCAGGCGCTGGCGCTGCCCGCCGGACAGACGCACGCCGGAACGGCCGACGATGCTGTCCAGACCGTTGGGCAAACTTATGATCGTCTGGTGCAGTTGGGCGATTTCCAGTGCCTGCCAGCAGGCCTCGTCCGTGCGCTCGCGGCCCATGGTCAGGTTGGCCCGTACCGTGTCGTTGAACAGCGCGGGATGCTGCAGGACCACGGCAACATTGTCGCGCACGGTTTCCAGGCCGATTTCCTGCTGAGTCGAACCGCCGAAACGGATAGTCCCGGCGAGCGGCGTGTACAGCCCCAACAGCAACTGGACCAAGGTACTTTTGCCACCCCCGCTGGCCCCGACAATCGCGACTTTCTCACCGGGGGCAATCGACAGGTTCATCTGGTTCAGCACCAGTTCGTCGCCGTAGCCGAAACTCAGCCCCTGAACTTCGATACCCACGGTGGCACGCCCCTGGAACGGGTTAACACTGCCGGTGTATTGCGGTTCGTCGGCACGGGCCAACAACTCGTTGATCCGCGACAATGCGCCCCCGGCGGCATAAAACGCGTACTGCAGATTGAGCAGTTGCTCCACCGGTCCGATCATGAACCACAGGTAGCTGAACACCGCCAGCATCTGGCCGATGGAGAGGTCGGAGAACAGCACGGTGAGCATCGCCGCTGCGCGGAAAATATCGATACCAAACTGAAACAGCAAACCGCTGGCGCGGTTCGAGGCATCGGTTTTCCACTGTGAGCTCACTGCGTAATCACGGACCTCCCTGGCCCGTGTCCCCAATCGACCCAGGAAATAACCCTGGCGGTTGCCGGCACGCACCTCCTGGATGGCATCCAGGGTTTCGGTCAGGGCCTGGGTGAAGCGCGAGGTGCTGTCATTCTCGAGCTTCTTGAGGTGCTTGACCCGTTTGCCCAACTGGACCGTGGCGTAGATCACCAACGGGTTGAACAACAGGATCAGCAGCGCCAGTTGCCAGTGCATCCACACCAGAATGCCGGCCGTGCCCACCAGTGTCAGCATCGCCACCAGGAAACGACTGAGGGTTTCGCCGACGAATTTGTCCAGGGTGTCCAGGTCGGTGACCAGGTGCGTGGTCACGGTACCGCTGCCCAGGCTTTCGTACTCGCCCAGGGAAATACGTTTGAGCCGTTCGATCAATCGGACGCGAATGCGATAAACGATGTCCTTCGCCAGCCTGGCGAACAATCGCGCCTGCAGCACGTTGAACAGCAAAGCGCCGCATCGCAGGACCAGTGTCACCACCAGCATCAGGCCAATATAACCGGCCGCGCTTTGCCAGCCGCTGGGTAACGCATGGTTCATGACCTTCAACGCCGCGTCGCCCTGACCCAGCAGCACTTCGTCCACTAAAAGTGGCAGCAGCAGCGGGATCGGTACGCTGCACAGCGTCGCCAGCACGGCCACGCCGTTGGCGATCCACAGGGCTTTCTTGTGTTTAAGGGCCAGACGGCGGATTTCTGCCCAGCTCAAACGGTCGACGCGCTGCCCAGGGGATGCGTCATCCGCCCGGTCAGGCACAGGCCGCGCGCTCCAGCCAGCGGCCCAACAGTGGAGACAACTGGCTCAGGGGCTGGTAGCCGTTGGTAAGCAAAGCCAATTGACCGTCACGCTCGGCCAGCAGCGTAGGAAAACCCGCGATGCCAAGATCCTGCACCCAGGTGAAATCCGCGGCAGTGGCCGCATGTTGCTCGGCGCGGTCAAAGGCTGCGGCGAACTCGATGCGTGGCAGTCCAGCCTGTTCGGCCAGTTCCACCAGGACGCTGGCGTGGGTCACATCACGACCCTCGACATAAAACGCCTGCTGGATCAGCTTCAACAGCTTCCAGGCCAGGTCCGGCGCCAGGCCACGGGCCGTCACCAGTGCCCGGCAGGCCGGTTCGGTGTCATAGACAAAACCGTCCGGCAGCGCCCCTTCAAGCTTGAACGTCTGGCCGGTGGCCTGGGTGACGGCCTGCCAATGCTCGAGGATGTAGCGTCGGGTGGTCGGCTCCAGGGCCGAACCGCTGCCGGTGCGCAAACCGCCCACCACCAGGTGCAGTTCTACCCCGGCGGCCTGCGCCTGCTCGACCAGTGCCTCGGCAACCGGCGCAAAACCCCAGCACCAGGAACACATCGGGTCCATCACATAGAGCAGGCGTGGCGCCATGGTTCAAGCCTCGGAAGGTGATTGCTTATAGTTGTAGCCGATCGGATGCGGCATGTTGCGGGCCTTGGCCAGTTCGATCTGCTTTTGCCGGTCGATGGCGCTGCGCCGGGTCTTCTCGCTCAGCTTGTCCCAGCAATGCGGGCAACTGATGCCTGGCACATAGTGCTCCGAAGCACGGTCTTCTACGCTCACCGGTGTACGACAGGCATGACACTGATCGTAGTCGCCTTCGCTAAGGTCATGGCGAACGGTCACGCGGTTATCGAACACGAAGCAGTCGCCGCGCCATTTGGTTTCTTCCTGAGGCACCTCTTCAAGGTACTTCAGGATGCCACCCTTGAGGTGATAGACCTCGTCGAAACCCTGGCCGAGCATGTAGCTGGAAGCTTTTTCGCAGCGAATGCCACCGGTGCAGAACATCGCGACTTTCTTGTGCCTGGCCGGGTCGAAGTTGGCTTTGATGTACTCGGGGAACTCGCGAAAGCTGGTGGTCTTGGGGTCGATCGCGCCTTCAAAGGTGCCGATGGACACTTCGTAGTCGTTACGCGTGTCGATCAGCAAGACTTCCGGATCGCTGATCAGTGCGTTCCAGTCCTGCGGTTCGACATAAGTGCCAACCTGTTTGTTGGGATCCACGCCTTCGACGCCGAGGGTGACGATTTCCTTCTTGAGCTTGACCTTGGTGCGATAGAACGGCTGCTCATCGCAGTACGACTCCTTGTGGTCGATGTCGATCATGCGCGGGTCGTTTTTGAGCCAGGCCAGCAATCCGTCGATGCCTTCGCGAGTGCCGGAAACGGTGCCGTTGATGCCTTCTTCGGCGATCAGCAGCGTGCCTTTGATGCCGTTGTCGAGCATGGCCTTGAGCAATGGCTCACGCAGCTCGACGTAATCTTCAAGGGTGACGAACTTATACAGTGCCGCCACGACAATGGATGGTGTCATGGGTATTTCTCCAGGTGGCTACCCTCGCAAAGGGTGAACCGGATGCGAAAAAAAACGCGCCCCGTGAGGCGCGTTGCGGATTCTAACAAAAAACAGAGGGGTTGCAGGAGTGCAGCGACAACAGCCACAACAGCAGTCATTCTCTGCAGATCAGTGCTTGCTGCCACCGGCACAAGTCGGCGAAGCCGGGGCTGTATCGATCTGCGCCCATTCCTCGGGGGTATAGGTGTGCAGCGCCAACGCATGGAACTCACCCATCAGCTCGCCCAGCGTGCCGTAGACCTTCTGATGACGCTTGACGCGATTGAGCCCCTCGAACTGGTGGCTGACCACCACGGCCTTGAAGTGGGTCTGTAACCCACGGCTGTGCATGTGGCTTTCATCCAGCACTTGCAGGTGCTCGGGCTGCAACAGCCCGAGCGTCGATTCGATGCGTTGTTGCATGCTCATACCGGGCTCCGCTTACGGCTTTTTCTTGGCAGGGGCGGCTTTGGGCTCAAGCTCGGCGGTCATGTCTGCCAGCAGTTTGTTGACCACCGGCACCGCGCTTTCCAGCTTGGCTTGGGTCAACTGGGCCGATTGCTGGGTCAGCTGGGGCATTTTTTCCAGGACTTTCTTGCCCAGAGGCGAACGGTAGAAGGACACCAGTTCCTTGAGCTCCGGCTCGCTGAAGTTGGAGGTGTAAAGCTTGACCATGTCCGGCTTGAGCTTCTTCCAGCCGATGGCCTGATCCAGCGCGGCGTTGGCCTTGGCCTGGTAGGTTTCGAGGGTGGCTTTTTTCGACTCGGGAGCCTTGGTCTGTTCAAAGCGCTGGGCAAACATCTGCTGCACTTGCATGTACACCGGGGTACCCAGTTTGTCGGCGTGCGCCAGGGTCAGGAACTCTTCGGCACTGGCGTTGTGGCTGGCGGTATCGGCAAAAACAGGACTGCTGGCACACACCAGAGCAACTGCGGTACAGATGGCACGAAGACGGGTCATCGAGTTTCCTTTTCTACAGGCGAGGTAAAACCCCAAGGGCGATCATTCTGCGCCTAATAAACACCGAGCCTCAACCCCATTGCTCTACGCGTCCGATTGACGGGCCGAAACGATCGAAAAATGATTGAGGGAACCCGTGTCGCCCTTCAGGGCCTAAACTGCGCATTCAGACCTACAGGAGTTTGACCCGATGAGCCGTATCGAAACCGACAGCCTTGGCCAGGTTGAAGTCCCGGATGAAGCCTACTGGGGCGCCCAGACGCAGCGCTCCATGATCAACTTTGCCATTGGCAACGAACGCATGCCGCTGTCGGTGCTGCACGCCCTGGCGCTGATCAAGAAAGCCGCCGCGCGGGTCAATGACCGCAATGGCGACTTGCCTGCCGACATCGCGCGCCTGATCGAACAGGCCGCCGACGAAGTCCTGGCCGGCCAGCATGACGACCAATTCCCCCTGGTGGTCTGGCAGACCGGCAGCGGAACCCAAAGCAACATGAACGTCAACGAAGTGATCGCCGGGCGCGCCAACGAGCTAGCGGGCAATCCCCGCGGCGGCAAGAGCCCGGTGCACCCGAACGATCACGTCAACCGCTCCCAGAGCTCCAACGACTGCTTCCCCACCGCCATGCACATCGCCGCCATCCAGGCGGTCCATCAGCAATTGCTGCCGGCGATCGCCGAGTTGTCCGGCGCACTGGCGGAACTGGCGGCGCGCCACATGAAACTGGTCAAGACCGGCCGCACCCACATGATGGACGCCACGCCGATCACCTTCGGCCAAGAACTGTCAGCCTTCATCGCTCAACTCGATTACGCCGAACGGGCGATCCGTGCGGCACTGCCGGCGGTTTGCGAACTTGCCCAGGGCGGCACGGCAGTGGGCACCGGACTCAACTCGCCCCACGGCTTCGGCGAGGCGATCGCCGCTGAACTGGCGGCGCTGTCCGGCCTGCCCTTCGTCACCGCGCCAAACAAGTTCGCGGCGTTGGCCGGCCATGAGCCCCTGACCACGTTGTCCGGCGCGCTGAAAACCCTGGCCGTGACCCTGATGAAGATTGCCAATGACCTGCGCCTACTGGGCTCCGGGCCACGGGCCGGGTTCGCCGAAGTGAAGTTGCCAGCCAATGAACCGGGCAGCTCCATCATGCCCGGCAAGGTCAACCCGACCCAGTGCGAGGCCTTGTCGATGCTGGCCTGCCAGGTCATGGGCAACGACGTGACCATCGGTTTCGCCGCCAGCCAGGGTCATTTGCAATTGAACGTGTTCAAGCCGGTGATCATTCACAACCTGTTGCAGTCGATCCGTCTGCTGGCCGATGGCTGCAGCAATTTCCAGCAGCACTGCATCGCCGGGCTCGAACCGGATGCCGAGCAGATGGCGGCGCATCTGGAACGTGGCTTGATGCTGGTCACCGCCCTGAACACACACATCGGCTATGACAAATCCGCCGAAATCGCCAAGAAAGCCTACGGCGAAGGACTGACCCTGCGCGAAGCGGCCTTGCAGTTGGGGTATCTGACCGACGAAGAGTTCGATGCCTGGGTGCGGCCGGAGAATATGCTGGAGGCCGGAAGCCAGGGTTGAGATGTGTGCTTGGTTGGACGCAAAGCGTGCGCTCAACACAACCCACCTGTGGGAGCGAGCCTGCTCGCGATGAGGCCGGTCGGCTCGACATCATTATCGACGACCAGACCGCTATCGCGAGCAGGCTCGCTCCCACAAAAAAGCGGTTCTTCTTGCAGTCGCGGTCTATCGCCCGACAGCCAGTCGCTCACGCCGGGCCCTGAGCCCGGCAATCAGCGACGGCCCCAGGGCAACCAATGCCGATCCCAACACCACCAGCACCGCCCCGCCATACCCCAACAGATTGATCTGCTCGGCATGCACGTAGTCAGGCCACCACCAGGCTGCCAACGCCACCGCAGCGAAGGTCACCAGCGGCGTGATCGCCAGGGTCGCGCTGACCCGCGACGCTTCCCAGTGAGCCAGGGCCTCGGCAAAGGCGCCGTAGGCAATCAGGGTATTGAGGCAGCAAGCAAGCAGTAGCCAGCCTTGCAGCGGACTCAGTTGCAGTGCCTCCAGCGGATGCACCCAGGGCGTGAGCAGCAGCGCGCAGAACAGGTAGATCACCATCATCACCTGCAACGAATTCCACACCGTCAGCAGTTGCTTCTGGCCCAGGGCATAGAAGGTCCAGACCGTCGACGCCAGCAACACCATCAAGACCCCGGCGGTGTAGTCGCTCAGGGACGTCAGCAGCTCGCCGAGGCGCTGGTTGAAAAACAGCGTGAAGCCGATCAACAACACCAGCAGGCCGATGCCCTGTCCCACGCTGAAACGCTCCTTGAACACAAACAGGCTGGCCACCAGCAACATGATCGGCCCCATCTGCACCACCAGTTGCGCGGTGCCGGGGCTCAAGCGATTGAGGCCCATCAGGTACAGCACGTAGTTGCCGACCAGCCCCAACACCGCCATCGCCACCAGCCAGCCACCCCGGGGGCCCAACACCTTGCGACTGGGCAAACGGCGAGTGGCCGTCAGGTAGATGAACAGCAAGCCACCGGACACCAGCAAGCGAAACCAGGTCACGGTGACCGGATCCATCACCTGCAGCACTTGCTTGAGCTTGATCGGCAGGATGCCCCACAGCAGGGCGGTCAGCAGGGCAAGGAACAGGCCGTAGACCCAGCGACCGGACGATATGTGCATGCAATCCTCGCAGCTCAAGACAAAGAGCCCCCATTCTAGGCGCGGATCGCTTCAGGACACAGGGACAGTTAGGCCGTGGACGTCCATGGGACTGTACGGGTCGTTGCCGTCGATCGCCTGGCCAGGCGCAAACCAAGGACTGCGCATAAGCTCAAATGACATTGCCCCCGCTGCCTTTGGAGACCGCCATGTTTGGCAAACGCGCCCAGGATCCCGCCCCTACGACGATTTTTCGCAGCGACCGGATCTGCCGGGTAAACGGCGAGTTTTATTTCAATACCCGAGAAGGCACGCAGGAAGGCCCGTTCGCCAGCCGCGAGGCGGCAGAACGGGAGATAAAAGCGTATATCGCGCGGATGCAGCAACTGACCCAGGTTGCCAGCTAGCGCAGCTGACGCAGCCCCCCTTGTGGCGAGGGGATTTATCCCCGCTGGGCTGCAAAGCAGCCCCAAAGCAAACCACTCTGTCAGCCTGATATACCTCGGTTGTAGATTTTAGGGTTGCTGCGCAACCCAGCGGGGATAAATCCCCTCGCCACAAGTAATCATCTCGCTAACTGTCAGCGCCCGGTTATCTCACCGCCTCAAACAACCCCGTCGCCCCCATCCCGCCGCCCACGCACATGGTCACGATGCCGTAGCGCAGGCTGCGCCGTTGCAGCTCGCGCACCAGATGGCCGACCTGGCGCGAACCGGTCATGCCGAACGGGTGGCCAATGGAAATCGAACCGCCGTTGACGTTGTACTTCTCGTTATCGATTTCCAGCCGGTTACGACTGTAGAGACACTGGGATGCGAAGGCTTCGTTGAGTTCCCACAAGTCGATATCATCGATATGCAAGCCCTTGGCCTTGAGCAGTTTGGGCACCGAAAACACCGGACCGATGCCCATTTCGTCCGGCGCGCAACCGGCCACGGTAAAGCCACGGAAAAACGCCTTGGGCGTGAGCCCCAGGGCCAGAGCTTTTTCCAGACTCATCACCAGGGTCATCGAAGCCCCGTCGGACAACTGTGACGAGTTGCCTGCTGTCACCGAGCCGTCTTCGGCGAACACCGGCTTCAAGCCCGCCAGACTTTCATAGGTGGTGTCGGGGCGGTTGCAATCGTCGCGATCAACCACGCCGTCGAGAATCTGCACCGCACCGGTGTTCTTGTCCTCGACCTTGTACTTGACCGACATCGGCACGATCTCGTCGTCGAACAGCCCGGCCGCCTGGGCCTGGGCAGTGCGCTGCTGGCTCTGCAAAGCGTAGCGGTCCTGTTCTTCACGGCTGACCTGATAACGGCGGGCGACGATCTCGGCGGTCTGGCCCATGGGGAAATAAATCCCCGGCACTTGCTCCTTGAGCAGCGGGTTGATCAGGTGATCGGTATTGACGCTTTTCATTGTCAGGCTGATGGATTCCACGCCACCGGCAACAATGATCTCGCTGCAACCGGAGGCGATCTGGTTGGCGGCGATGGCGATGGCTTGCAGGCCCGAGGAGCAGAAGCGGTTGAGGGTCATGCCGGCGGTGCCGATGCCCAATTGCGAGAGCACCGCCACGTTCCGACCGATGTTATAGCCCTGGGCGCCCTCGTTCGAACCGGCGCCGACGATGCAGTCCTCGACGCTGGCCGGATCGATCCCGTTGCGCGCCAACAATGCATCGACACAATGGGCCGCCATGTCGTCCGGACGGGTCATGTTGAACTTGCCGCGAAAAGACTTGGCCAGGCCGGTCCGCACGCTGTCGACGATCACCACTTCACGCATGGCTGTACCTCAATTGTTATTGTCGGTTAGGAGTCAATTGAGCATAAATCCACTGCATAACCGACCGCGACGATCATTCACCCCGCGTATGCGTTCCCATCGCCCACTATTTGCCCTTGCTCGCCTTGCGAGCCTGCTTTGCCGAGCGCTCGAAGGCCTCCTCCAGCGCTTCATTAAGCGTGCGCAACACCTTGACCCGCGCCCAGCGCTTGTCGTTGGCCTCCACCAGGGTCCAGGGAGAAATCTCGGTGCTGGTGCGGTCAACCATGTCGCACACCGCCGCCCGGTAGGCATCCCATTTGTCACGGTTGCGCCAGTCGTCCTCGGTGATCTTGAAGCGCTTGAAAGGAATTTCCTCGCGTTCCTGGAAGCGCTCCAGTTGAGTCTCCTTGTCGATGGCCAGCCAGAACTTGACGACCACGACTCCGGCGTCGGCAATCTGCTCCTCGAAATCGTTGATCTCGCCGTAGGCCCGCAGCCAGTCGGCCTTGCTGCAAAAACCTTCGACCCGCTCCACCAGCACCCGGCCGTACCAGGAGCGATCGAACACGGTGAACTTGCCCCGCGCCGGGATATGCCGCCAGAACCGCCACATGTAGGGATGGGCGCGCTCTTCCTCGGTGGGTGCGGCAATCGGTACGATGCTGTACTGGCGCGGGTCGAGCGCTGCCGCGACCCGCCGGATCGCCCCACCCTTGCCCGCCGCATCATTGCCCTCGAACACCGCCACCAGGGCATGGCGGCGCATGCGTTTATCGCGCAACAGGCCGGAAAAACGCGCCTGCTCGGCGATCAGTTGTTCTTCGTAATCGGCCTTGTCCAGACGCAGGGTCATGTCCAGGCTGTCCAGCAGCGTGACCTGGTCGTCCAGCGGCGGCAGTGGCGCCACATTGACCTTTTCCGCTTTGATCCTCGAGCGGTGCAAGGCCTGGCGCATCCCGTCAAGCAGGATCCGTCCGACCGTAAGGCTTCGATAATAACTGTCCATGCCTTCGATCACATGCCACGGGGCGTAGTCTCGACTGGTGCGGCGCAGGACCCGCTCACCGTATTTGACGAACTTGTCGTAGGTCTGGGACTGCTGCCAGTCCAGCGGGCTGATGCGCCAGCTGTGCAGCGGGTCGTCCTTGAGCCCCTTGAGCCGGGCTTTCATCTGTTTCTTGGACAGGTGGAACCAGAACTTGAAGATCAGCGCGCCTTCATCGCAGAGCATTTTCTCCAACCGTTCAGCGCCATTGATGGCCTGATCGAGCCGTGGGTCCTTGATCTGGCCATGAACGCGCCCCTGCAGCATCTGGCTGTACCAGTTGCCAAAGAAAATCCCCATGCGTCCCTTGGCCGGCAGCATCCGCCAATAACGCCAGGCCGGTGGCCGCGCCAGCTCCTCGTCGGTCTGCTGATCGAAGGTACGCACTTCGATCAGCCGCGGGTCCATCCACTCATTGAGCAATTTCACCGTTTCGCCCTTGCCGGCGCCTTCGATGCCGTTGATCAGCACGATGACCGGAAAACGGCTCTGCTGGTGTAGCTCGTACTGGGCTTCGAGCAACGCTTCACGCAGTGCCGGCACTTCGGCGTCATAGGTGTCTTTATCGACGGCGTGACCGATTTCAGCGGATTCGAACATGGACAGCTCCTTCCAGGGAATGGGGCAAGACTAGCGGATTGGACGCGGGCCGGTGCAGCAGATTCCATCCAGACGAACGCTGTATTGCGATGGGTCAAGCAAGCCCATACCGATCGGCTAGAATGGCCTCCCAGTTTTGACCGAGCCTGCCATGACACCCGTACAGCACCACGCCCAACTCGACTGGGACGATCAGGGTCGCCCGCGCTCGCGGGTGTTCGACGATGTGTATTTTTCCGATCAGTCGGGCCTGGAAGAAACCCGCTATGTGTTCCTTGAACAGAACAACCTGACCGAGCGTTTTGCCGCGCTGCCGGACGACGGGCGGCTGGTGATCGGCGAGACCGGGTTTGGCACCGGGCTGAATTTTCTCTGCGCCTGGCAGTTGTTCGAGCAGTGCGCACCGGCCGGGGCGCGGCTGCATTTTGTCAGTGTCGAGAAATTCCCCTTGAGCCCCCCCGACCTGCGCCGGGCGCTGGATTTGTGGCCGCAACTCAAGCTTCAGGCGGATCAATTGCTTGCGCAGTACGTCGCCATCCATCAGGGCTTCCAGCGCCTGACGCTGGGAGACGGCCGGGTGACCCTGACCTTGTTGATCGGCGACGCCCTGGAGCAATTACCGCAGCTGGATGCGCAAATCGATGCCTGGTTCCTGGACGGTTTCGCGCCGGCGAAAAATCCCGAGATGTGGACCGCCGAGCTGTTTGCCGAACTGGCGCGCTTGGCTGCCCCCGGCGCGACCCTCAGCACCTTCACCAGCACCGGCTGGGTGCGACGGTTGTTGAACGCGGCAGGCTTCAAGATGAAGCGTACGCCGGGCATCGGCCATAAATGGGAAATCCTTCGCGGGGTGTTTCTCGGCTGGCCGCAACTGACACCCGCACCGCCCCCAGTAAAACCCTGGTACACCCGCCCCACGGCGCACAGCGGCGAGCGGCGAGCCCTGGTGATCGGTGGCGGCCTGGCCGGTTGCGCCAGCGCGTCCAGCCTCGCGGCCCGTGGCTGGCAGGTGACGCTGCTGGAACGGCATGCCGGGTTGGCCGAAGAAGCGTCCGGCAACCCGCAGGGCGTGTTGTATCTCAAGCTTTCGGCCCATGGTACGGCGCTGTCGCAGATGATCCTCAGCGGTTTCGGTTACACCCGGCGCCTGCTCGAACATCTGCAGCGAGGTGTGGACTGGGACGGCTGCGGTGTCTTGCAACTGGCCTTCAGCGCCAAGGAAGCCGAGCGCCAGGCGCAATTGTCCGAGGCCTTTGCCGAAGATTTGCTACACCTCCTGAATCAGTCCCAGGCCGAGGCGCAGTCCGGTATCGGCCTGTCCTGTGGCGGTCTGTTTTACCCGCAAGGCGGTTGGGTCCATCCGCCCGCGCTGTGCCGCTGGCAGGCATCCGCCCCCAAAATTGAGGTACAAGCCCACCATGAAGTCCTCGAGTTGCGCCGCATCGACGGCCAATGGCAGGCCTGGGATGGTGAACGTTGCCTGGCCAGCGCACCGGTAGTGATCCTCGCCAGCGCCGCCGAGATCAAACGCTTCGATGCGGCCGCCGACTTGCCCCTCAAGCGCATTCGCGGGCAAATCACCCGCCTGTCGCAAACCGCCCACAGCCAGGCACTGCGCACGGTGGTCTGCGCCGAAGGCTACGTGGCTCCGGCACGGTTGGGCGAGCACACCCTGGGGGCCAGTTTCGATTTCAAGAACGACGACCTGACCCCTACCGCCGCCGAGCACGCCGGCAACCTGCAGATGCTGGAGCAAATCTCCGCTGATCTGGTGGAACGCCTGGACGCCAGCACCCTGGACCCGGCACACCTCCAGGGCCGCGCGGCGTTCCGTTGCACCAGTCCGGACTATCTGCCGATTGTCGGCCCGTTGGCCGAGAGTCAGGCCTTCACCCAGGCATACTCGGCGCTGAGCAAGGACGCCCGCCAAGTTCCGGACTGCCCATGCCCCTGGCTCGATGGCTTGTACATCAACAGCGGCCACGGCTCCCGGGGCCTGATCACCGCGCCATTGTCGGGCGAGTTGATTGCCGCCTGGCTGGACAACGAACCTTTGCCCCTGCCCCGAAGCGTGGCCGAGGCCTGTCATCCGAACCGGTTTGCGTTGCGGGCGCTGGTTCGGGGCAAGGCCTAATGCAGATTGCCGGTATGCCACAAAAACCTGTGGGAGCGAGCCTGCTCGCGATTGCGCCAGATCATCTGGCATCCAAGTGACTGGCACACCGCGATCGCGAGCAGGCTCGCTCCCACAGGCTGATGTTTTGCCGTGGTTTTTCAGTCGCCCGAGCGTCCCTACTTCAGCTGCTTATAACGCATTGATCTAAAACTCACACCAATCCCACCGGTCAGTTTCAAAGTACCCGCCATTTTGGCGTATGGTGTTTGACCCTCCCCAACGGAAAAACCGGTAAGGACTTATGTGCGGATTAGCTGGAGAGTTACGTTTCGATCAACAACCTGCGGACCTTGCGGCCGTAGAGCGAATCACCCATCACCTGGCTCCTCGCGGCCCAGACGCGTGGGGTTTCCACAGTCAGGGCCCCATTGCCCTGGGCCATCGGCGCCTGAAAATCATGGACTTGTCCGACGGTTCGGCCCAGCCGATGATCGACAATCAACTGGGCCTGTCCCTGGCCTTCAACGGCGCGATCTACAACTACCCTGAATTGCGCGCCGAGCTGGAAGGCCTGGGCTACGCCTTCTATTCCGGTGGCGACACCGAAGTGCTGCTCAAGGGCTACCACGCCTGGGGCGAAGCACTGTTGCCCAAGCTCAACGGCATGTTCGCCTTCGCCATCTGGGAACGCGACGCCAAGCGGCTGTTCATCGCCCGCGACCGCCTCGGTGTCAAACCGCTGTACCTGTCGCGCACCGGCCAGCGCCTGCGCTTTGCCTCGGCGTTGCCGGCGCTGCTCAAGGGCGGCGACATCAGTCCGATGCTCGACCCGGTGGCGCTGAACCATTACCTGAACTTCCATGCCGTGGTCCCGGCGCCTCGCACCCTGCTGGCCGGCGTCGAAAAGCTGCCGCCTGCCACCTGGATGCGGGTCGAAGCCGACGGAACCACCGAGCAGAAAACCTGGTGGACCCTGCCCTACGGTCCCCGGGCCGACGAACAGCACCTGAATCTGCAAGACTGGATCGACCGCGTGCTCGACAGCACCCGTGAAGCGGTCGCCATTCGTCAGCGTGCCGCCGTGGATGTCGGCGTGCTGCTTTCCGGCGGCGTGGACTCCAGCATGCTGGTGGGCCTGCTGCGGGAAGTCGGTGTGGAAAACCTTTCCACATTCTCCATCGGCTTCCAGGATGCCGGTGGCGAGCGCGGTGACGAGTTCCAGTATTCGGACCTGATCGCCAAGCACTACGGCACTCATCACCACCAGTTACGCATCGACGAAAAAGAAATCATCGAGCAACTGCCGGCGGCGTTTCGGGCCATGAGCGAGCCGATGGTCAGTCACGACTGCATCGCCTTCTACCTGCTGTCGCGGGAAGTGTCCAAGCATTGCAAAGTGGTGCAAAGCGGCCAGGGCGCCGATGAACTGTTCGCCGGTTACCACTGGTATCCACAAGTGGACGGCGCCAGTGACCCATACGCGGCCTATCGCGCCGCATTCTTTGATCGCAGCTACGAAGAATATGCCGCTACCGTGCAGCCCAAATGGCTGACGGCCAATGACGCGGCCGGTGATTTCGTCAAGGAACACTTCGCCCAACCGGGCGCCGACGCAGCGGTGGACAAGGCCCTGCGTCTGGACAGCACGGTGATGTTGGTGGACGACCCGGTCAAGCGCGTCGACAACATGACCATGGCCTGGGGCCTGGAAGCGCGCACGCCATTCCTGGATTACCGACTGGTGGAACTCTCGGCACGGGTCCCGGCGAAATTCAAGCTGCCCGACGGCGGCAAACAGGTCCTGAAGGAAGCCGCTCGACGGGTGATCCCCGGCGAGGTCATCGACCGCAAAAAAGGCTATTTCCCTGTACCCGGTCTCAAGCATCTGGAAGGCAACACCTTGGCCTGGGTCCGCGAATTGCTGCTGGACCCGAGCCAGGATCGCGGCCTGTTCAACCCGGCGATGCTTGATCGACTGCTGACCGACCCCAACGGCCAGCTCACTCCGTTACGCGGCTCAAGGCTGTGGCAATTGGCGGCGCTGAACCTGTGGCTCAGCGAGCAAGGAATCTGATCGATGAAACCCCACAATCAACGCCTGCTGCGGGGCCAGGCGCCCTCCTACGAACGCCTGCAGGCGCGACTGGCCGAAGACGGCAGCGAACTGGGCGCCGACCCGATCGCGGTGCACTGCGGGTGGGGCCGATTGCTGATCGGCCACACCTTCCCGGACCCGGCAAGCCTGGCCCAAGAGCTGCTCAATGAGCAATCGGGTGAGCGCGACATTGCCTTGTACGTCGCCGCCCCCCAGCAAATACTCGGGCTGGAACCGGCGCAGCTGTTTCTCGATCCATCCGACACCTTGCGCCTGTGGTTCAGCGACTATCGCCAGGCCACCCGGGTATTTCGCGGTTTCCGGATTCGCCGGGCGCAAAGCGACGCCGACTGGCAGGCGATCAACCTGCTGTATCAGGCCCGGGGCATGTTGCCCATCGATCCGCAACGACTCACGCCGCGCCATGAGGGCGGGCCAGTCTACTGGCTGGCCGAAGATGATGACACCGGCGCGGTGATCGGCAGCGTCATGGGCCTGAATCACCAGAAAGCCTTCAACGACCCGGAAAACGGCAGCAGCCTCTGGTGCCTGGCCGTGGATCCGCAGTGCTCGCGGCCCGGTGTCGGGGAGGTCCTGGTGCGCCACCTCATCGAGCACTTCATGAGCCGGGGCCTGAGTTACCTGGACCTTTCGGTGCTGCACGACAATCGCCTGGCGAAAAGTCTCTACGCCAAGCTCGGGTTCCGTAATCTTTCGACGTTCGCCATCAAACGCAAGAACTGCATCAATCAGCCGTTGTTCCTGGGGCCGGGCCCCGAGGCGCAGTTCAATCCTTATGCGCGCATCATTGTCGAAGAGGCTCACCGCCGGGGCATCGAAGTCCAGGTGGACGACGCCGAAGGTGGATTGTTTACCCTGGTCCACGGCAGCCGCCGGATCAGGTGCCGTGAATCCCTCAGCGACCTGACCAGCGCTATCAGCATGACCCTGTGCCAGAACAAAAGCCTGACCCACAAGGTGCTGAAAAACGCCGGCTTGAACTTGCCGGCGCAACAGTTGGCAGGCAACGCCGATGACAACCTGGCCTTTCTCGATGAGCACGAACGGGTGGTGGTCAAGCCACTGGACGGTGAACAGGGCCAGGGTGTGGCGGTGGATCTGCGCACGATTGAAGAGGTGCAGAGCGCCATTGAAACGGCCCGCCAGTTTGACAGCCGGGTGCTGCTGGAGAGCTTCCACGAGGGCCTGGACCTGCGCGTGCTGGTGATTGGTTTTGAAGTGGTGGCAGCGGCGATCCGGCGACCAGCGGAGGTGATCGGCGACGGTCGGCACACCATCGGCGCGCTGATCGAAGCCCAGAGCCGCCGCCGACAAGCGGCCACGGGAGGTGAAAGCAAGATTCCCATGGACGCCGAGACGCAACGCACATTGAGCGCGGCAGGTTATGACTACGACAGTGTGCTGCCCGCCGGCAAACACCTGTTCGTACGGCGTACGGCGAACCTTCATACGGGCGGCGTGCTGGAAGATGTCACGGGCATCCTCCATCCGACCCTGAGCGAAGCTGCGGTACGCGCCGCGCGGGCCCTGGATATTCCCATGGTTGGCCTCGACCTGTTGGTGCCGGCGGCCGATCAGCCCGAATACGTGTTCATCGAAGCCAACGAACGCGCCGGCCTGGCCAACCACGAACCGCAACCCACTGCCGAACGCTTTGTGGATTTGTTGTTTCCCCATAGTCAGGCGGTGGCCCAATAGAGGTGTAGTGCCTGGGCGGGCCTCATCGCGAGCAGGCTCGCTCCCACCCGGGGGTATGCACCGCCGCAGAAACCTTGTGGGAGCGAACCTGTTCGCGATGGCGGCTTGAAGGACACCAACCTTTCATAGGTCAGAGACATTCCCTTCCTCATCGAAACCATCGATGCGCTCAACTCATCAGGAGTTTCCATGATCAGCAAAATTCCCGAACCGGATCTCGAATACCTGCAAAAAGTCCTGCTGGAAATGCTCGCCATTCCCAGCCCCACCGGCTTCACCGACACCATCGTGCGCTACGTCGCCGAGCGGCTCGAAGAGTTGGGTATCGAGTTTGAAATGACCCGGCGCGGCACGATCCGCGCCACCCTCAAGGGCCGCAAGAGCAGCCCCGATCGGGCCGTGTCGGCTCACCTGGACACCATCGGCGCCTCGGTGCGTGCCATCAAGGAAAACGGGCGCCTGACCCTGGCTCCGGTGGGTTGCTGGTCCAGCCGCTTTGCCGAGGGCAGTCGCGTCAGCCTGTTTACGGACACGGGGGTGATCCGAGGCAGCGTACTGCCGCTGATGGCGTCCGGGCATGCATTCAACACCGCCGTGGACGAAATGCCCATCAGTTGGGATCACATCGAACTGCGCCTGGACGCCTACTGCACCACCCGCGCCGATTGCGAAACACTGGGGGTGGGCATTGGCGACTATGTGGCGTTCGATCCTTTGCCGGAGTTCACCGAGAGTGGCCATATCAGTGCTCGGCACCTGGACGATAAAGCCGGGGTCGCGGCGCTGCTGGCGGCGCTCAAGGCGATTGTCGACAGTGGCGAAGAACTGCTGATCGACTGCCACCCGCTGTTCACGATTACCGAAGAAACCGGCAGCGGCGCGGCGGCTGCACTGCCTTGGGATGTCAGCGAGTTCGTCGGCATCGACATCGCGCCGGTCGCACCGGGCCAGCACTCGAGCGAACACGCGGTGAGCGTGGCGATGCAGGATTCCGGGGGCCCTTACGACTATCACCTGTCACGGCACTTGCTGAAGCTGGCCAGGGAAAACGAACTGCCGGCGCGCCGCGACCTGTTCCGTTATTACTTCAGCGATGCCCATTCCGCTGTCACCGCCGGCCACGATATCCGCACCGCCCTGCTGGCCTTCGGCTGCGACGCCACCCATGGCTACGAACGCACCCACATCGACAGCCTGGCCGCCCTGAGCCGCCTGCTGGGCGCCTACATCCTCAGCCCACCGGTATTCGCCAGCGACGCCCAACCGGCCCAGGGTTCGCTGGACCGCTTCAGCCATCAACTCGAACACGATGCGCAGATGGAAAGCGATACCCGGGTGCCGTCGGTGGATAGTTTGATTGGGCAGCGGTCGGATAACTGAGCACAGTTCCAGAATCTCAGTGCCCGTCATGACGCCATCGCGAGCAGGCTCGCTCCCACAAGGAGACCTTCGTTGAGCATAAAGTTCGTGCCCGACGCGGGCCCACTGTGGGAGCGAGCCTGCTCGCGATAGCGCCGCAACAGACACCGCAAGCCCCAAGCCAGGCTAGCCGCAAAAGCCCTTTGGTCGTAGCATCGCGACATTGTCTAGCCGAGGTACCCCATGCTGATCCCTTACGACCAACTCGAAGTCGACACGCTCACTCGCCTGATCGAAGATTTCGTGACCCGCGACGGCACCGACAATGGCGATGACACGCCGCTGGAGACCCGCGTATTGCGGGTCCGGCAGGCCTTGACCAAAGGCCAGGCGATGATCGTCTTCGACCCGGAAAGCGAACAGTGCCAGTTGATGCTCAAGCACGACGTGCCCAAGCATCTATTCGACTGAGCAGACCTTGCGACTGGCCAGGGCCCTTTTTTTCTGAATCTTTTCGTATATCTCGGAGCGATGAACGTCGATGTGCCGTGGCGCTTCCACGCCAAAACGAACAGTGGTGCCGTTGACCGAGAGCACTCGGACGGAAATATCATCACCGATGGAAATCAGTTCACCCACAGCGCGGCTAAGTACGAGCATGGTTCTTGTCCTTAAGAATATCTGGACCTTGACCATGCCCGCCCCGCCTGAGGTTCTCAAGACACCTTCAAGAATTCAGTAACGCCCTACAAGCAACACTCTGGCAACTGAAGGAAACGTCCTGCAAAACCCTGTCAGCTAGCGGGCTTATTCAAGAGGCGGAAAACCGCGGACCGAACAGAATCACACTCGCCCCCAACACGCAGAGCGCCACCCCCACCCAGTCGGAAGTCAGCGGCCGCGCTCGCTCCACCACGGCCAGCCAGCCGATCGAGGCGATGATATAGATACCGCCATAAGCGGCGTAGGCACGACCGGCGTAGGTCGCTTCGATGCGGGTCAGCAACAGGGCGAACAGCGTAAGACTCAACAGGGCCGGCACAATCCACCAGGCGCTCTTGCCCTGGCGTAGCCACATCCAGAACGCGTAACAGCCGGCGATTTCAAACAGCGCGGCGAGAAAGAACCAAAAATAGTTGAGCATGTGAGCGTCCATCAGGAGGGCCGAATGCGGCCATCCTGAGGACGCCGGACACTCAGGTCAACTCGGGTTCTGTCGAGCCTTGGCGCGCATCTTGTCGGCCATGACGGTCATTTCGTCGTACAGCAATTGCGGATTCTTCTGCTTGATGGCCCAGGCCATGCGCCCTTGCTCGTGGGGCAGGATCATGAACTGGCCCTGGGCGACCTGTTCATAGATGTAATCGGCAATCTCGGCAGCGCTAATCGGCGAGCTTTCCAGCAACTTGCCAACCTGGGCTTTCATCGCCGGAGTCGGGCCGCGGAAGGAGTCCAGCAGGTTGGTCTGGAAAAACGACGGGCACACCACATGCACACCGATTTCCTGCTGTGCCAGCTCGATCAACAGGCTTTCCGACAGCGCCACCACGCCAGCCTTGGCCACGTTGTAGTTGCTCATGGCCGGGCCTTGCATCAGGGCGGCCATGGAGGCGATGTTGATGATCTTACCGCGGCTTTTTTCCAGCAACGGCAAGAACGCCTTGCAACCCTTGACCACGCCCATCAGGTTGATCGCGATCTGCCAGTCCCAATCCTCCAGGGACAGTTCACTGAAGAACCCACCCGAGGCCACACCGGCATTGTTGACGATGATGTCGATGCCACCGAGCTTCTCTTCGCAGGCCTGGGCAAACGCCGTCAGTTGGCTGTAGTCGCGCACGTCGCAGCGCTGGACAAAACCGTCGCCGCCCGCGTCACGCACCAGCCTGAGGGTTTCCTGAAGGCCCGGCTCACTGACATCCGACAAGGCCAGGCGCCAGCCTTCGCGGGCCCAGCGCAGCGCGATTTCGCGACCCAGGCCAGAACCGGCACCGGTAATCATCATGCGATTTTGCATAGGAAACAGCCTTGTTGTTCCGGGAGAGATGCGCCGAGTGTAGCGAAGGACCCCGCCGCACCCACGCTCCATCAGAGTGCTGAATGGCGAGGGCAAACCTTAATAGGTTTTGAGGGGAACAACCCAGTGGAACCGCCTGCGGGAGCAAAGCTTGCTCACGATCGGCGCGACGCAGTTCTGGAAGATGGTGTCGTTTGCAGCGCGAGCCCGCTTTGCTCCCGAAGACGGGTTCTTTCACGCCTCAAAAAGACTTTGAATTTTTTACAGGACGTTACGGTCGTACTTATTAAGCCGCCCGGATTTAACGCATGCGTGCTGGTAGTTGAAAGTTGCATCACTCCAGAACTGACCAATAAGGAAATCAACAATGGGCACAATACTCATCATTATCCTGATCCTCCTGCTGATCGGTGGCCTGCCGGTCTTCCCGCACTCTAGAAGTTGGGGTTACGGTCCGTCCGGAATCATCGGTGTCGTACTGGTAGTGCTGTTGATCCTGCTATTACTGGGCAAGATATGAACCACTAAGTGACAAAAAAAAGAGGCCCGTTAAGGCCTCTTTTTTATGGGCTGAACTTCTCAGTCTGGAACACCATGTGTCACGCCGGCAGTGTTATCCAGCAGGCTCTTGGTGGCAGTTTGCAGAAACGCCTCCAGCTTGAGTTTCATTTCGGCAGCCTGCGGCGCGTCGGAAATGACATCCGCGCGTGGCTGAGTACCCAGTTGGTAGCGATACAGCTTCGGCGCCATCTCCTTTTCCCTTGGCAGTACCAGAATTTTGTCGTCGCGGATGATCGCCGTGGTCTGATCACTGCCCGACGGTTTGATCACGCCAAATCCGCTGTCGCCTGGCGGCAGGTTCAACAGATCGCGACCCCAGCACTGGTTACGCACTTGCCCGCCAATCCGGCCCATGATGGTCGGGACGATATCGACCTGTGTGCCCACGGTGTGGTTGCGCTGGCCGAACTTTTCCTGGATACCCGGGCCGATCAACAGCATCGGTACGTTGAAACGGCCCAAGTCCATTTCGGTAATCTGGCGCTCGTTACCAAAGCCGTGGTCTCCGACGATGACAAACAGCGTCTCCTTGAAATAAGGCTCCTTGCGGGCCTTTTCGAAGAACTGACCCAAGGCCCAATCGGAATAACGCATGGCAGTCAGGTGCGCATTCAGGCTGCCACGGTCAGTGACCGGTTCCACCGGCAACGGTGTCGGCAGCGCATACGGCGTGTGGTTGGACAGGGTCTGCAGCAACGCATAGAACGGTTTGCCGTTTTCCCGTGCCTTGAGTTCGATCAGGCTGCGGTCGAACATATCCTGGTCGGACACGCCCCAGGTGGGGTCGGAGAACACCGGGTTCACATAATCATTGCGCCCGATGAACGTGGTCATACCTTGGCCGCTGAAGAAACCCGACTGGTTGTCCCAGGCGAAATCACCGTTGTAGACATACACGTCGTCGTAGTTGCGGGCACTGAGCAGTTGCGGCAGCCCCGAAAACTTGTGGCTGCCTTCAGGTGTCTGCATCAGGTACTCGAAGCCCGGCAGGTTCGGGAAGCAGGCCATGGTGGCGAACATGCCCTGATGGGTGTGGGTACCATTGGAGAAGAAGCGGTCAAACAGCAGACCTTCCTTGGACAGTTTGTCCAGATAAGGCGTGATATTGCCCGGCGCGCCCAAGGCACCTACCGAGTGCCCCGCCATGCTTTCCATGAGAATCACTACCACGTTCTTGATCGGCAAAGTCTTGTCGGCCGGTGGCGTGTAGTCACGACGTACGGCGGCGGTGTCTGCATCGACCAGTTTGTCGTCGGGCATCACCAGCATGTCCCGCACCGTCTGCTGGGCCAGCGGTTGCTCGAGGGTGGCTTTCCAGATGTTGTCGCGGTGTTCGGACATCCGGCTCTTGGCCGCGGCCACCAGTGACAACGTGCCATTAAGGCCCAACTGGTTGGCAAAGTTCGAATCGGTGGTGTAGACGTCACCCCAGCGCAGCGGCGGCCCCTGGCGCAAGGTACCCCGGGCGGCGCCCACGGCCACGACCAAGCAGACCATGAACACCGCGACACGCCCGTACCACGGAGCCACCTGGCGTGTGCCAATGGTGCCGCCACTGAACGGCCCGCGCGGTCGAGTCGCGCGGTCGGCGCCCTTGAACGCCATCGTGAGGATCAGCGTGCCCACGGCCCACGCCAACAGGTAGCGCACCACCGGGAACCCATACCAGAGCATGCTCATCACGGTTTTCGGGTCTTCCTGCACATACTGGAAGACCAGGCCGTTGAGACGCTGGTGAAACTCGCGGTAGAAGTCCATCTCCATCAGACCGAGGAACAGCGCAATGCTGGCGGTCACGGTCAGCCAGAAACGAAAAAAACCACGAGCCGCCATGGCCCGCGCGCTGAACAAGGCCAGCAGCAGCGGAATACACAGATAGACCACCAGACGCAGGTCAAAACGCAGACCGTTGACGAACGCCTCGACGAAGGTCGAGGCCGGGGTGTCGAGGATCATTTCGCGGTTATAGACCAGTAGCGCAACGCGCAACAGGCTGAACATGATCATCATGACCAGGGCACAGAGCAACGTGTAGGCCAGGTGAGATTTGACGGTCGGTTGCAGCAGGCGATGCGTGGTGCGTTGCTGACTCAGGGCGTCCGGGATTGCCATGTCGTGTAAGGACCTAATGGGGTTGAGGGCGAATAGAACAACGGCGCGTCCTATGCCGACCATCACCCGGGTCCCTGGGTCTGCGCGAGTGCGCGAGCGTTGAATGAATGGCTGAGCATCGCCATTCATTCACCGACGGCAACAGGCGCCGGGATTGTCCGCAAGGTCCTGTGAAAATTTTGTTCAATAACTATTAGCAAACACAAAAAAACCCCGGATTGCCCGATGAGTCTGTGTCGAACCTCTCTGTGGTCAGGGGATATAACCCCCGCCACAGCTTGTGAGTCCTGATCAGTCGTTGCTTGGCTTGTTGATCGCCTGCAAGACGTACTGCGGCATGGCGAACGCGCCGATGTGAACTTCAGGGTTGTAGTAGCGGGTAACAATGCCGCTGCCAATGAAGCGCTCACGCAGGGTCTCGCGGGTCAGCTTGCGATAGGCAGTATCCGTCGAGCCCCAGGCGAAAGTCATGGCGCCGCCAATGTAGGTCGGCACGGCGGCCTGGTAGAAATGCCAGTCGGCAAACAGGCCACGCAGACGCCCGGCAGTGGTTTGTACTTCGCCCAGTTGCATGAACGGTGTGCCGTTCTGGGTCACCAGAATGCCGCCTTCGTTCAGGCAGCGATGACAGGCCTGGTAGAAGTTTTCCGAAAACAGCACTTCACCCGGGCCGATCGGGTCGGTGGAGTCGGAGATGATGACGTCGAACTTCTCCTGGGTGGTGGAGACGAAACGCATGCCGTCATCGATCACCAGGTTCAGGCGCGGGTCGTCGTAGGCGCCCTTGGAGTGGTTGGGCAGGAACGCCTTGCACATGTCCACCACGGTGCCGTCGATTTCCACCATGGTGATGTGCTCAACGCCCAGGTGCTTGGTCACTTCACGCAACATGCCGCCGTCGCCACCGCCGATGATCAGCACGCGTTTGGCCGCGCCGTGGGCGAGGATCGGTACATGGGTCAGCATTTCGTGGTAGATGAATTCATCGGCTTCGGTGGTCTGGATCACGCCATCCAGCGCCATCACCCGGCCCATGCGCGGGTTCTCGAAAATCACCAGGTGCTGGTGCTCGGTGCGCACTTCGTGCAGCAGCTTGTCCATCCGAAAACGCTGGCCGTAGCCTTCGTAGAGGGTTTCCAGGTAGTCGCCGGTCGGGGTAGTCGTCATGGTCAGGTGCTCCGATAAATACGCGGTTGGCCGGTGAAGGCTCGCAAAGGCGCGCATTCTACGACGCCGGGCATGACAGGTCGAACCTTGAACTCATCACCGGCCAAACTGCGTAGCAGCTGTCGAGCCCAGCCGGGGCGAGCCGGTTCGCCACAGGCTGGTCTCTCTTAGTGGAATTGACGCCCCAACCCCGCCGGAACGCCTTCGATGGTGGTTTCTTCCCACGGCCCGTTCGGGCTGATGGAGCGGCTCCAGCCGTTGCTCCAGCGGTAATAGGTGCGCTGGCGATAGAAGGTGTTGGTGTGGTTGTCCAGCACATAGACCCCAAGTTTGGCGTCCCAGTGGCTATTGCCGCCGGGTGGTGGGGCGAAGCTGGCGGAAGTACGAGGCAACGGCTTGGCCGGTGTGTTCGGCGTGACGGGCTTGCTTGGGGCGGTCGACGGCCCCGGCTTGGTGGCCGGGCCTGAAGACGGGATGGGAGGCAGCGGCGCCGACGGCTGCGGCGGACGCTGGACCGCACAAGCACTCAGGCCCAGGACGAGCGTGAGCAGGGTGATACGAGCGATGGCGGTCATGGTGCGAATTCCTGTTATTTATCCGGGCTGTCGATAGTCAGTTGTTGCTGCGCCGTGGTGCTGCTCGCCAGAGGCTTGCTGCGGCCGATCCATTCACCGGCGGTCGGTTGACCGGCCCGGGAAATGCGCGCCACCAGTTGGACTTCAGGGAAGTTCGACAGTTTCAGTTGCGGCATCATGGCGTCCGCGTCGCCCAGTTCCACGGTAACAGGCAGATCAGCGACGGTCAGGCGCTTGGCCGCCAGCGGCGCCGGCGGGCCGGAAGCGGCGCGGGCAAAGATGAACACGCTGTCGCCCGGCTGCACCTTGGCCTTGAGCGCTGGCGCCAGCTCGACGCGCACCTTGAGCAATGCCGCAGCCTTGCTCACTGGCGCTTGGGCGACCTTGCCGCCGCTGGCCTCAAGCTTCTCGGTGGCGCGGCTGATACCGCCCTGCAGCGCCTCACGGGACTTGTCGCCTTCCGGCAGTTGCGCGAGCAGGCGGCCCCAATAATCAATGGCTTGCTGATAGCGCTCGCCTTCGAACGCGGCGATTCCCAGTAGGCCCAGGCTGGTGACTTCCTTAGGATCGAGCTTGAGCGCTTCGTCGGTCAGGGCCTGGACCTTGTCCGACCATTTCTTGCCATCGGCGAAATACTGCGCCTGAGCCCACTGCCCGAGCAGCTCGGGTTGCCGGCCGGCCACCACCACGGTGCGCTCGAAGATCTTCGCCGCATCCGCCGGTCGGTCCTGGGCCATGTAGGTGCGACCGAGGAAATACAAGCCCTCGGCGTTATCCGGTTGCGCGGCCACCGCGCGCTCCAGGCGCAGGGTCATTTCTTCCATCGACTGCGGTGCCTGGGCGAACTCACGGGTCAGCTCGACCTTGTCGCTGGCGCCGAAATGCAGATACAACCCCAGGCCCAACACCGGCACCAGCACGGCGGCGAGTAACGGCAACGGTTTACCCAAGCGAGACTCGCGCGGCGCATCGGCGCCTTCGGTGTCGGCGAGCAGTTCACGCGCGGCTTCGGCGCGGCCGGTGTCCAGTTGCGCGGCGTTCAGCACGCCCTCTTCCTGCTCGGCCTGCAACTCGGCGACACGCTCCTGGTACAGCGCCACGTTGAGCGCGGTGCGGTCCTCTTCGCGCTGGGCGCGGCGACCGCGCAATACAGGGATCAACAGAAAACTCAGGGCAACCAGGAGAAGCAGACCTGCGGCGAGCCAGAAATCAATCATGCTTGGTTTTATCCAACAGTTGGTCGAGGCGCTGGCGCTCTTCGACAGAAAGCGTGTCCGGGGCAGCCGTGCGCTGGACCCGGCGGCGGCGCACAATCACCGCGATGACAACGAAACCACCGAGCAACAAGCCGGCGGGGCCAAACCAGAGCAGCGCGGTCTTGGAGGTCAAGGCCGGGTTGTAGCGCACGAACTCCCCATAGCGGTCCACCATGAAATCGATGATCTGCTGGTTGTCCTTGCCTTCGCCGAGCATGCGGAAAATTTCCTTGCGCAGGTCGGCGGCAATCGGTGCGTTGGAATCGGCGATGTCCTGGTTCTGACACTTGGGGCAGCGCAGCTCCTTGGTCAATTCACGAAACCGCTCGCGCTCGCCCTCGTTGGCGAATTCATAGGTATCGATGGCAGCGTGGGCAACGCCCGCCAGGCTCACCCCGAGGATGAGGGCTGCTAACCAGCGCTTCATGGCTTGGCCTCGTCGACCAGCGCCTGATACTTGGCGGCCAGCTTCTCGCGCCAGACCTGTTCGTCGATCACGCCGACGAACTTGTCGCGGATGACACCCTTGGCGTCGATGAAAAAGGTTTCCGGCGCCCCGTAGACGCCCAGGTTCAGGCCCAGGGAACCCTCTTCATCGCGGATATCCAGTTGATACGGGTTGTGGAATTCGGCCAGCCACTTCAAGGCATCGGCGTTGACGTCCTTGTAATTGACGCCGTAGATCACCACGCCGTTCTGGGCCAGTTTGTTCAATACCGGATGTTCAACCCGGCAGGAAATGCACCAGGTGCCCCAGACATTGACCAGTGCCGGTTTACCCAGCAGGTCCGCCCGGGTCAGTGTCTTGTCGCCCTGCACCGACGGCAGGGAAAACTCAGGGAACGGCTTGCCGATCATTGCCGAGGGCAATTCGGCCGGGTTCAGGTAGAGCCCCCGGTACAAAAACACCGCCATCAACAAAAACAGCGCCAGCGGCAACAGCATCAACCAACGTTTCATGCAGGGGCTCCCGTCATGCCCAGGGTTTCACGCACCCGGGTTTTTACCTTGACCCGATAACGACGATCCAAGGCCGCCAGCACGCCACCCAGGCCGGTCAGCAAGCCGCCGAACCAGATCCAGCGCACGAACGGCTTGACGTGGACCCGCACAGCCCACGCGCCATCGCCCAGGGACTCACCCAGCGCTACGTAGAGGTCGCGGGTGAAACCGGCATCGATCCCGGCTTCGGTCATCACCGAATTCTGCACGGTATAGAGGCGCTTTTCCGGATGCAGCACGGTCACTTCCTGGCCGTCGCGGAGCACCCGCACGGTGCCTTTGTCGGAAGTGAAGTTCGGGCCTTCGTAATGTTTGGCACCCTCGAAGACAAACTGATAGCCACCCAGATCCATGGACTCTCCGGGCGCCAGGCGCAGGTCGCGCTCGGCGCTGTTCTGGCTGGACAGCACCACGCCCAAGGCACAGACCGCGATACCCAGGTGGGCGAGCTGCATGCCCCAGTAGCTGCGGGTCAGGGTTGGCAGGCCCTTGATCAAGCCCTTGTGGCGGGTCTTGTCGAAGATATCCCTGACCCCGGCCAGCAACACCCAGGCCGCCAGCACGAAGGTCGCCAGCACCGCCCAGTTGAAATCGCCATACGCGATCCCGGCGATGACGGCCAGGGCAGCAGTGCCCAGCAGCACGGGCGTCAGCATGCCCATCAGCCATTTGACCGGTGTGTCTTTCCAGCGCACCAGCATGCCGACAGCCATCACCACCATCAGGATCGCCATCAGCGGAATGAACAGAGCATTGAAGTACGGCGGGCCGACCGACAGCTTGGCGCCGGTCAGCGCGTCGAGCACCAACGGGTACAGCGTGCCCAGCAGGATCATCGACGCGGCAACCACCAGCACCAGGTTGTTGCCCAGCAGCAGGGTTTCCCGGGACCAGAGGTTGAAGCCGACCTGGCTTTTCACCACCGGCGCGCGCACAGCGAACAGCGTCAGCGAGCCGCCGACCACGAACAGCAGGAACATCAGGATGAACACGCCACGCTCAGGGTCAGAGGCAAAGGCATGCACCGAAGTCAGTACGCCGGAACGCACCAGGAAGGTTCCCAGCAGGCTCAGGGAGAATGCGGCGATGGCCAGCAGCACGGTCCAGCTCTTGAACACGCCACGTTTTTCTGTGACGGCCAGGGAGTGGATCAGCGCGGTGCCCACCAGCCAGGGCATGAAGGAGGCGTTTTCCACCGGGTCCCAGAACCACCAGCCACCCCAGCCCAGTTCGTAGTAGGCCCACCACGAACCCAGGGTGATGCCAATGCCCAGGAAGGCCCAGGCGACGATGGTCCAGGGACGCGACCAGCGCGCCCAGGCGGCATCGAGACGACCGCCCAGCAACGCGGCGATGGCGAAGGCGAAGGCCACGGAGAATCCAACGTAGCCCATGTAGAGCATCGGCGGGTGAACGATCAGGCCGATGTCCTGCAGCAACGGATTGAGGTCGCGACCGTCCATCGGCACCTGGGGCAGGATGCGCTCGAACGGATTGGAGGTAACGATCAGGAACAACAGGAAACCGATGCTGATCATCCCCATCACCGCCAGCACCCGGGCCAGCATTACCTGGGGCAACTGCCGGGAGAACACCGAGACCGCGAAGGTCCAGCCGGCGAGGATCAACGCCCAGAGCAACAGAGACCCTTCATGGGCGCCCCACACCGCGCTGAACTTGTAGTACCAAGGCAAGGCGCTGTTGGAGTTACCGGCAACGTAGGCCACGGAGAAATCATCAGCCATGAACGCGTAGGTCAGGCAACCGAAGGCGAACAACATGAAGGCGAACTGCCCCCAAGCCGCCGGCTGGGCCAGGCTCATCCACAAACGATCGCCACGCCAGGCACCGAGTAAAGGCACCACCGCCTGAACGATGGAGAAACACAAGGCCAGGATCATCGCCAGGTGACCCAGCTCGGGAATAAACAGACCGGTCATCGATCAACCCTCCTTCACGGGAGCGGGCGCCGACTGGCCGCTGTCTTTCAAAGCCTTGGTCACTTCCGGCGGCATGTATTTTTCGTCGTGCTTGGCCAGGACTTCATCGGCCACCACCACGCCTTCGGCATTGAGCTTACCCAGGGCGACGATGCCCTGCCCTTCGCGAAACAGGTCCGGCAGGATGCCACGATAGGTGATGGTCACGGTCTTGTTGAAATCGGTGACGTTGAATTTCACGTCCAGCGAATCCCCGGAACGCTCCAGGGACCCCTCCTCCACCATGCCGCCGGCACGAATGCGCGTGTCCTTGGGTGCTTCGCCGTTGGCAATCTGGGTCGGGGTGTAGAACAGGTTGATGTTCTGTTGCAAGGCGCTCAAGGCCAGGCCGACTGCGGCGCCGACCCCCACCAGGATGGCAAGAATGATGACAAGACGTTTTTTGCGCAGCGGATTCACTGACCATTCTCCCGGCGCAGACGACGCGCCTCTTGTTGCAGATACCGCTTGCGGGCCAGGATCGGCGCCGCCACGTTGAGGGCCAGCACCGCCAGGCAGATGCCATAGGCGGACCAGACATACAGGCCGTGATGGCCCATGGCGAGAAAATCGCCGAATGATGCAAAACTCATCGAGCGGCCTCCAGGCTGTTCTGTACTTCGGCCTTCACCCAACTGGCCCGGGACTCGCGCTTGAGCACTTCCAGGCGCATGCGCAGCAGCAGCACCGCGCCGAAGAAACAGTAGAAACCCAGCACGGTGAGCAACAGCGGCAGCCACATTTGCACAGGCATCGCCGGTTTTTCGGTGAGGGTGAAGGTCGCGCCCTGGTGCAGGGTGTTCCACCAGTCCACCGAGTACTTGATGATCGGGATGTTGATCACGCCGACAATCGCCAGTACCGCGCAGGCCTTGGCGGCGCTGTCACGATTGCTGATGGCGTTGCCCAGCGCAATAAGACCGAAGTACAGAAACAGCAGGATCAGCATCGACGTCAGTCGGGCATCCCAGACCCACCATGAGCCCCAGGTCGGCTTGCCCCAGATCGCCCCGGTGACCAGCGCTACGGCGGTCATCCAGGCACCGATCGGCGCGGCGCATTGCAGGGCCACGTCCGCCAGTTTCATCTTCCACACCAGCCCGACCACGCCACACACCGCCAGCATCACGTAGATGGACTGGGCCAACAGCGCCGTGGGAACGTGAATGTAGATGATGCGAAAGCTGTTGCCCTGCTGGTAGTCCGGCGGTGCGAAGGCCAGGCCCCAGACCACGCCGATGCCGATCAGCAGCAGTGCGGCGATGCTCAACCAGGGCAGCAGTTTGCCGCTGATGCCGTAGAACCACTTGGGTGAGCCGAGCTTATGAAACCAGGTCCAGTTCATTGCTGTTTCCATCACGGTTGCGACTCGTCATTACGAGTCGCCAGGTCTGCCTTTACTTCAAAAGAAGTGGTCAGTTCTTGACCAGGCCTCATTATTATTCGCCGACGCTGATTTTCAGGCCAGCGGCTATTGCAAAGGGTGTCAGGGTTATCGCCAGGGCGGTCAGGCTCCCAAGCCACAGCAGATAACCGGTTGCCGGCATGCCTTGCAGCGCGGCTTGCAAGGCGCCACTGCCGAGGATCAACACCGGGATATACAGCGGCAGGATCAGCAGCGCCAACAACAGGCCGCCGCGCTTCAACCCCACCGTCAATGCCGCGCCGACTGCGCCGAGCAGGCTCAACACCGGCGTGCCCAGCAACAGCGATACCAACAATACCGGCATGCAGGCAGCGGGCAAGCCCAGCATCATTGCCAGCAGCGGCGAGAGCAGCACCAGTGCCAGGCCGGAAAAAACCCAGTGTGCCAGTACCTTGGCCAAAACCAGAAGGGCCAGGGGGTGCGACGAAAGGACCCACTGTTCCAGGGATCCGTCCTCGAAATCACTGCGGAAAAGCCCGTCCAGCGAGAGCAGGACCGATAAAAGGGCCGCCACCCAGACCAGCCCCGGCGACAAGGTTTGCAACAATTGAGTCCCGGGACCGACCGCCAGCGGGAACAGTGCGATGACAATCGCGAAGAACACCAGCGGATTGGCCAGTTCGGCCGGACGGCGGAACAACAGGCGCGCCTCGCGGGCAAGCAGCAGGCCAAACACACTCATACAGCCCAGTTCCCAAGATCGATGTTGCGATAACCGGATGGCATCCGCGCCAATGTGTGGTGGGTGGTCAACAGCACCATGCCGCCCCTCTCACAGTGCCCGGCCAGGTGCTCCTCAAGCTGCGCCACGCCCTGCTTGTCCAGAGCGGTGAACGGCTCGTCGAGAATCCACAGCGGCGGGCTGTCGAGATATAACCGGGCCAGGGCCACGCGGCGCTGCTGGCCGGCGGACAGGGTGTGGCACGGCACGTCTTCGAAGCCGCGCAGGCCCACCGTCGCCAGCGCCTGCCAGATCGCCTCGCGCCCGGCCGGTCGATGCAGCGCGCAGAGCCAACTGAGGTTTTCTTCAGGCGTCAGCAAATCCTTGATGCCGGCGGCATGGCCGATCCAGAGCAGATTGCGGGCCAGTTCGCTGCGCTGGCTGTGCAACGGCTGGCCATTGAGCAGCACTTGGCCGGCGGTCGGCTGCATCAACCCGGCCAACAGGCGCAACAGGCTGGTCTTGCCACTGCCGTTGGGGCCGCTGATCTGCACCATATCGCCAGGCGAGAGTCTCAATTGGAGATTCTCGAAAAGCAGCCGCAAATCTCGCTCACAGGCGAGGCCAACGGTTTGCAGGAGAGGACTGGTCAAGGGATAGCGGGCCTTATACGGTTCAAGTCGGCAATGCAGCGGCCGTTAAAGAGGTGCAGCATAGATGCTTTGGCGGCCGGTTCCACAGAGCTGCGTCAAACAATTGCAAGGTTTTCGCCACTCCCTGAAAGACCGGCGGCATTATACATGTCATGCCCCAGGGGGCGTGCTCAATTAGTTTCCCAAGGTAAGACCGCAGATGACAGGCGACATGAACATCCCGCCGTTGCCTCAGGCCTCGGCAACAACCCGTATGCCGGCGGTCACGGGCGAGCTGCTCAAATTGCTGACGCCGGTCGAAGGCCTGATCGGTGCGGGCCAGACCGCCAAGGCCGAGGTGTTGTCGCTCAAGCAGGCGGAACAGACCTTCCAGCTGTTGCTCAAGGTCACCCTGGAGAGCGGTCGCCAAACCACCGTGCAAGCCACCAGCACCCAGCCATTGCCCCAAGGCACCAGCTTGGCCGTGACTCAGCCGTCCGCCAGCAACCTGGCGATTACCGTGCAGCAGGCCATCGCCTCGAGCGTCGCCACCCTGACCCGTATCGACACGGCACAGATGCCGGTCGGCACGCTGCTGCAAGGCAAGGTACTGACCAGTCAGGCGTTGCCGCAGTTGCCGGGGCAACCCGCGGTGTACCGGTCGCTGGTGAGCCTGCTCAACACCGCCCAGGCCGGAAGTACCCTGGACATCGACAGCCCGCAACCGCTGCGCATCGGCACGCTATTGAGCGCTCAGGTACAAGATGCCCAAACCTTGAAATTTGTCCCCTTGAGCAACCGCCAGGAACAACTGGCGGTGAGTCAGCAACTGGTCACGCAGATGAGCCGCCAGGGCTCGTTGGACAGCCTGGTCACCGCGCTGCAAAACACTGCGCTGCAAAAGCTTCCGGCCAGCGACGACACTGGCGTCGAGTTGCGCGCTGCGGTGACACGCCTGTTGGCGGGCCTGCCGGACATCCAGCAACTGAGTACACCCAAGGGCCTGGCCCAGGCCATGGCCGCCAGCGGCGCGTTCCTGGAAAGCAAACTGCTGGCCGGGCAAGTACCGAGCCTGGCGCCAGACATGAAGGGCGATCTGCTGAAACTGATCGCCCAACTGACCCCGGCCCTGCCCGCCTCAACCAACCTCGCCGCCATCATCGCCGCCAACACCTTGGCCCAGGCGCTGCCCAGCTTCGTGCGTAACGCCCTCGGCACCCTCGGCCAGGTCAGCGTCAAGCCGCAACCCACCAGTTTCCCCCTGCCCTCGCGCCTGTTGAAAGGCCAGGACGATGAAGGCGATCTGGAACAGCTGTTGCGCCTGGCCGCCGCTGCCGTGTCGCGCCTGCAAAGCCATCAGTTGTCGAGCCTGGAACAGACGGGCCTGACCGACGACGGTCGGCTGATGAGCACCTGGCAGTTGGAAATCCCCATGCGCAACCTGCAGGACATCGTGCCGCTGCAGGTCAAGTTCCAGCGCGAGGAAACCCCGCCCCGGGAGGAGTCACCGGAACGCCGTGAAGAGCGCGAACCGAAACAGCAACTCTGGCGGGTCGAGCTGGCGTTCGACATGGAGCCACTGGGGCCGCTGCAGATTCAGGCCCAGTTGCTCAGCGGCAGCCTGTCGAGCCAGCTATGGGCAGAGCGGCCGTATACCGCCAGCTTGATCGAAAACAATCTGACCGCGCTGCGTGAACGCCTGGTGACCTGCGGCCTGAACGTTGGCGACCTGGATTGCCACCTCGGCACCCCGCCCCAAGGCCCCAAGACGCGACTGGAACAACGCTGGGTGGACGAAACCGCATGACAACCGACACCGCACCACGCCAGGCCATCGCCCTCAAGTACGACGGCCTCCACGCCCCGACCCTCACCGCCAAGGGCGACGAAGCCCTGGCCGAGGAAATCCTGCGGATCGCCCGCGAAAGCGAAGTGCCGATCTATGAAAACGCTGAATTGGTGAAGCTGTTGGCGCGGATGGAACTGGGCGACAGCATCCCGGAAGAGTTGTATCGCACCATTGCCGAAATCATTGCCTTTGCCTGGAACTTGAAAGGCAAATTCCCCCAGGGCTATGACCCGAACGCGCCAAGTGTCGAGAAGGATGTGACCGATCGCGGCGACGATTATTGATCTCCAGATCCAGCAAGGACCGCTCTTGTGGCGAGGGAGCAAGCTCCCTCGCCACGGTGATGTATTCACTGAAGATAGGAGGGCCTTTGTAAAAAAAATCGCAGCCTTCAGCAACGCCTACAGGGTAATGTGAACCCTGTAGACGCTGCCAAAGGCTGCGATCTCTTGATCTTTCTTGCAGCTTGCCGCTTGAAACTATCAGCCGCCCTTATGCAACTTGCTCATCAACTCCGCCTCGGCCTGGGTCAGGCCGCAGGCTTGGGTCAGTTCGTCGACGCTGGCGCCCATGCCCACCAGGCGAGCGGCCTGGGCGAAGGACAGGCTGGAGGGGTCGCGCTGCTCCAGCTGGGCCAGTTTGTCCGGCAACGGAGCGACCACGGCGCGTAGCTCGTGCAGGGCTTCGCCCATGCGCACGGTGCCGTTCTGGTAATCGTCGACGCGTTTGGCCAGGTCGCGGATGCGTTGATCACGCAACGCATCGCCCTGGGCCTGCTGAGCGGCGATCTGCCGCTGGCCGCGTATGTACGCGACAAACATCGCCAGCGTGCCTGCCCAGAAAAGGAACAGGACAATGACTGCTACCTCAAGAATCAAATCAGATACTCTCCAGTTCCGACCATTCCTCTTCGCTCATCATCTTCTCCAGCTCGACCAGGATCAGCAACTCGTTGTTCTTGTTGCACACGCCCTGGATGAACTTGGCCGACTCTTCGTTACCGACGTTAGGCGCGGTTTCGATCTCCGACTGACGCAAGTAAACCACTTCGGCAACGCTGTCGACGAGGATGCCGACCACTTGCTTGTCGGCCTCGATGATCACGATACGGGTGTTGTCGTTGACCTCGGTGGAGTTCAGGCCAAACCGCTGGCGAGTGTCAATCACCGTGACCACGTTACCGCGCAGGTTGATGATGCCCAGCACGTAGCTTGGCGCACCGGGAACCGGGGCGATCTCGGTATAGCGCAGCACTTCCTGAACGCGCATCACGTTGATGCCGTAGGTTTCGTTATCGAGCTTGAAGGTCACCCATTGCAAAATCGGATCTTCGGAACCCTTGAGAGACGACGCCTTATCATTCATACCCTGACCCCTCGAAAAACCGCCTGTGGCGGTGTGTGTTCTGCCCCGTGACGTGGTGCGCCACGGGTTGTCTTATTTCGGTTTCTGAACCGGCTTGGCGCCGCCCAGGTGTTTTGCCCCGCCACTGGCGATCAATTCGGCCAGCTCGGAAACGTCCAGCAAGGCGCACATGTGCTCGATCACCGTACCGGCCAGCCATGGCCGTTGGCCTCGATGGCTGCGCCACTTGATCTCGTTCGGGTCCAGGCGCAGCGAGCGACTGACCTGATGCACCGCCAAACCCCATTCATACCCTTGCACCGAAATCACGTATTGCAGGCCCTGGCGAAAATCATCGCGATAACGGTCCGGCATCACCCAGCGCGCGGTATCCAGCACCTTCAGGTTGCCGGCCTGGCTCGGCAGGATCCCCAGGAACCATTCCGGCTGACCGAACAAAGGCGTCAGTTCCTGCCCGGCCAGGGAATATATCGATCCCAGGCATACCAGCGGCACCGCCAGGGTCAACCCGGCCACATCGAACAACAAACACTCGAACGGCTCGGCGGCCCAGGCCGGACGGTCGTCGGTCGGCACCGGCGGCGGTGGGCTGCTTGGTGGCAGATGAACTTCCACCACCGGCGTCACCAGGCCCTGCAGCAACGGTGCAACGGTCGAGACCGGCGCCAGGATCGGCGCAGGCGCTTGCATCACTGCCACCTGAGGCTTGATGAACGGAGCCTCGACTGCCGCGGCAATCACTGTTTTGTGTGCATCACGGGCCTGCTCTTCGAGCACGGCCGCCTGAAATTCATCCAGTCCACCTTCGGCTTCGACGGTCTCGGGCAACGCCTCGATCACGCTCGGTTGCGCTGGCAGTTCTTCGGTTGCTTCCTGCAGCAGCCCATCCAGATAAGACTGCAGGGCCAGTTGCGGACGCGAGGTTGTCTTTATCGGGCGGCTCATGGGAACAGTGCGCCACTTGAAAAGGTTATCGGCATGTATGCGCCAGGACTTGAGCGCTCACAAGCGTGTGCAATGCCTTTGGTAAGCCTCGTCACCTTAAGCCACCTGCTGCGAAACGAGCTGCTGGGCCAGCAGGTGCTTGAGCAGCGCCCGGTAGGCCAGCACGCCGCGGCTCTTGCCATCGAATTGCGAAGGGGTCACACCGGCACGGCTGGCGTCACGCAAACGCGTGTCGACCGGAATGTAGCCTTGCCAGATGTCATCCGGGTACATGTCCCGTAGCACGCGCAGGGTGCCCAGGGACGCCTGGGTGCGACGATCAAACAGGGTCGGCACGATGTTGAAGGCCAACGATTGCTTGCGTGAGCGGTTGATCATCGCCAGGGTATTGACCATGCGCTCCAGGCCCTTGACTGCCAGATGCTCGGTCTGCACCGGGATAACTAGTTGCTGGCTGGCCGCCAAGGCGTTGACCATCAGCACGCCCAGCAGCGGCGGGCTGTCGATGATCGCGTAATCGAAATCCTGCCACAGTTGCGCCAGACTCTTGGCGATCACCAGGCCCAGACCGCTTTGTCCCGGGGACTGCCGTTCCAGGGTCGCCAGGGCGGTGCTGGATGGCAACAGGGAAATCCGCTCATCGCTGGTGGACAGCAGCAACTGCCCCGGCAGGCCTTCGGGCACACCGCCCTTGTGCAGGAACAGGTCGTAGTTGCTGTGCTCCAGACTGTCGGGATCGTAACCAAAGTAGCTGGTCATCGAGCCGTGGGGGTCCAGATCGACCATGACCACGCGCTTGCCCGCCTCGGCCAGCAATCCGGCTAAAGCGATGGAAGATGTGGTTTTACCCACACCACCTTTTTGATTGGCGACTGCCCAGACTCTCATTCGGATTGTTCCTCCCGGTCGATAAAGGCTCGACCGAGAAATAGCTCGGTTATAAAGCGGGTGACGGAGAATTGACGGCGCTCTGTCTTCCCGGCGACTTGGGCTGGGTCGGTGCAGTTTGTGTGCCAGCACGCTTCAATGCCGCATCCGGTGTTGCATGGGCCGTACCGGTCCCGGTCAGGCTGCGGCGCACCTCAAGGTTGCGCGACACCACCAACACCACTCGCCGGTTGCGCGCCCTCCCCTCGGCGGTGGCATTGTTGGCCACCGGCTGGAATTCACCATAGCCCACCGACGCCAGCCGGCCGGGGTTTACGCCCTGCATCGCGAGCATGCGCACGATGCTCGCCGAACGCGCCGAGGACAGTTCCCAGTTGGTCGGGTACTGCGCAGTGCGAATCGGCTGGTCGTCAGTGAAGCCTTCTACGTGGATCGGGTTGTCGAAAGGCCTGAGGATCGCGGCCACTTTATCGATGATGTTGAACGCCATGTCGCTGGGCATGGCATCGCCGCTGCCAAACAACAGGCTGGAATTGAGTTCGATCTCAACCCACAACTCGTTGCCGCGCACGGTCATCTGATTGGAGCTGATCAGATCACCAAACGCCGCGCTGATGTCATCGGCAATGCTTTTCAACGGATCGCTGCCGCCAGCGATACCGGCATCGACCTGCTCGGAGTCCCTGACCAGCGGTTTGGCCGGCGTGGTGGTCTTGGGCCGCTCATCACCGATGGGGATGGGCTTGAGGGCACGATCGGAGTCGGTAAACACGCCGATCAGCGCCTCGGAAATAACCTTGTACTTGCCTTCGTTGACCGACGAGATCGAATACATGACCACGAAAAAAGCGAACAGCAGCGTGATGAAGTCGGCGTAAGAGACGAGCCAGCGTTCATGGTTGACGTGTTCTTCACGATGCCTGCGACGTGCCATTTTCCATGTCTCCCATCAGTCCATGAAGCCCTGAAGCTTCAACTCAATGGAACGCGGGTTTTCACCTTCGGCGATCGACAGGATCCCTTCCAGCAACATTTCGCGATAACGCGACTGGCGCAACGCAATGGACTTGAGCTTGGCGGCGATCGGCAGCAGCACCAGGTTGGCACTGGCCACACCATAAATGGTCGCGACGAAAGCCACGGCGATACCACTGCCCAGTTGCGACGGATCGGCCAAGTTGCCCATCACGTGGATCAGGCCCATCACCGCACCGATGATGCCGATGGTCGGCGCATAGCCACCCATGCTTTCAAAGACTTTGGCCGCTTCGATGTCACGGCTTTCCTGGGTGTAGAAATCCACTTCCAGGATGCTGCGGATGGCTTCCGGCTCAGCGCCGTCCACCAACAGTTGCAGGCCTTTGCGCGAATAGTTGTCGGGTTCGGCGTCGGCCACCCCTTCCAGGCCCAGCAAACCTTCCTTGCGGGCGGTCAGGCTCCAGTTCACCACGCGGTCGATGCCCCCGGCCAGGTCGACGCGCGGCGGGAACAGAATCCAGATGAGCACCTGCATGGCGCGCTTGAAGGCGCTCATGGGCGATTGCAACAGCGCCGCGCCCACGGTGCCGCCGATCACGATCAACGCCGCCGGGCCGTTGGCCAAGGCCCCCAGGTGACCGCCTTCCAGGTAATTGCCACCAATAATGGCGACGAACGCCATGATGATGCCGATCAGGCTGAGCACATCCATTACAGGCACGCCTCGACCAGGTGTCTACCGATGTCGTCCAGCCCGTACACCGCGTCGGCCAGATCCGCTTTGACAATCGCCATCGGCATGCCATAGATCACGCAACTGGCTTCATCCTGGGCCCAAATGGCGCTACCGCCCTGCTTGAGCAGGCGCGCGCCCTCGCGACCGTCGGCGCCCATGCCGGTGAGCACCACCGCCAGAACTTTGTCGCCGTAGGATTTAGCGGCGGAGCCGAAAGTGATGTCCACACACGGTTTGTAATTGAGCCGCTCATCGCCGGGCAGGATTTTCACCGCGCCGCGACCATCGATCATCATCTGCTTGCCGCCTGGCGCCAACAGCGCCAGGCCCGGACGCAGGATGTCGCCATCCTCGGCCTCCTTGACGCTGATACGACACAGCTTGTCCAGACGCTCGGCGAACGCCTTGGTGAAGGCCGCGGGCATATGCTGGATCAGCACGATCGGCGCCGGAAAGTTGGCCGGCAACTGGGTCAGGACCCGCTGCAACGCCACCGGGCCGCCGGTGGACGTACCAATAGCGACCAGTTTGTAGGCTTTGCGCTTGGGGGCCGGCGACGATGACGTACTGGCGGGCGCGGAACGAGCTGGCGCTGGGGCCGGGGCACTGCGCGCTGGGGCCGGATTGAAGCTGCCCGATGAAGCCGGGGCTGGCGCAGGTGTGCTATAGGCACCGACACGCCGGTTGCTGCGGGAAATACTGTGGACCTTCTCGCACAGCAACTGCCGAACCTTGTCGGGGTTGCGCGAAATGTCTTCGAAATTTTTCGGCAGGAAATCCACCGCCCCGGCGTCCAGCGCATCGAGGGTCACCCGGGCGCCTTCATGGGTCAGGGAGGAGAACATCAATACTGGGGTCGGGCAGCGCTGCATGATATGCCGCACCGCCGTGATGCCATCCATCATCGGCATCTCGTAGTCCATGGTGATCACGTCCGGCTTGAGCGCCAGCGCCTGATCGATTGCCTCTTTGCCGTTGGTCGCCGTACCGACGACCTGAATACTCGGGTCCGCCGAGAGAATTTCCGAGACGCGGCGGCGGAAAAACCCCGAATCGTCCACCACCAGGACTTTAACTACCATAAACACTCCGTTAGACGAGACGCGGCTGCGGGCCGCGCCCCTCCAGAATCAAATACGCCGTGCGGCGTAACGCTTGAGCATGCTTGGCACATCGAGAATCAACGCGATGCGACCGTCGCCGGTGATGGTGGCGCCGGACATGCCCGGGGTGCCCTGGAGCATCTTGCCTAGCGGCTTGATGACCACTTCTTCCTGGCCCACCAACTGATCGACGACGAAGCCGATCCGCTGGGTGCCCACCGAAAGGATCACCACATGGCCTTCACCCTGCTCGACATGAGCGGCGGAGCTGACCAGCCAGCGCTTGAGGTAGAACAGCGGCAGTGCCTTGTCCCGCACGATCACCACTTCCTGGCCGTCCACCACGTTGGTGCGCGACAGGTCGAGGTGGAAGATTTCGTTGACATTGACCAGCGGGAAGGCGAATGCCTGGTTGCCCAGCATCACCATCAGGGTCGGCATGATCGCCAGGGTCAGCGGGACCTTGATGACGATTTTCGAGCCCTGGCCTTTGGTCGAGTAGATGTTGATCGAACCGTTGAGCTGGGAAATCTTGGTTTTCACCACGTCCATGCCCACGCCACGGCCCGACACGTCGGAAATCTCGGTCTTGGTCGAGAACCCCGGGGCGAAGATCAGGTTGTAGCACTCGGTGTCGCTCAGGCGGTCGGCGGCATCCTTGTCCATCACACCGCGCTTCACCGCGATGGAGCGCAGTACGTTCGGGTCCATGCCTTTGCCGTCGTCGGAGATCGACAGCAGGATGTGGTCGCCTTCCTGCTCGGCGGCCAATACCACCTTGCCGCTGCGGGGCTTGCCTGACTCTTCGCGCTCTTGCGGCGACTCGATACCGTGGTCGACCGCGTTGCGCACCAAGTGGACCAGCGGATCGGCCAGAGCCTCGACCAGGTTCTTGTCCAGGTCGGTCTCTTCGCCCACCAGTTCCAGGTTGATTTCTTTCTTGAGCTGGCGTGCCAGGTCGCGAACCAGGCGCGGGAAGCGCCCGAAGACTTTCTTGATCGGCTGCATCCGGGTCTTCATGACCGCCGTCTGCAAGTCAGCCGTGACCACGTCCAGGTTCGACACGGCCTTGGCCATGGCTTCGTCCTGGCTGTTGAGGCCCAGGCGCACCAGGCGGTTACGCACCAGCACCAGTTCGCCGACCATGTTCATGATCTCGTCCAGGCGAGCGGTGTCGACCCGAACAGTGGTCTCGGCTTCGCTGGCCGGCTTTTCCGCCGGCGCGGCCGCCGGTGCGCGGGCTGGCGCCGGGGCGGCGGCAGCAGGCTTGGGTGTCTCAGCCTTCGGTTCCGGTGCCTTGGCGGCGGGTTTGACCGCGGCCTTCTCCGCTGGCGCAGCCGCTGTGGCAGTGGCGGCAGGCGCAGTGGCTGTTGAGGCGGTGCCGACTTCGCTGAACTTGCCCTTGCCGTGCAGTTCGTCGAGCAGTGATTCGAATTCGTGATCGCTGATCAGGTCGCTGCCCGCTGCGGCGGCGGCAGGCTTGGCTGGGGTCGGCGCGGAGGCGATAGCCGAATCCAGTGCGTCCACGGCGAAGTTACCCTTGCCGTGCAACTGATCGAGCAAAGCCTCGAACTCATCGTCGGTGATATCGGAGTTGTCGCCCGCCGCTTTCGGGGCGGCCGGGGCACTCGGGGGGGCGACGGCATCCACGGCGAACTGGCCCTTGCCGTGAAGCTGATCGAGCAGCGACTCGAACTCGGCGTCGGTGATTTCATCGCTGGCGGCGGCATCGGCGGCCGGCGCAGCCGAGGCAGCAGGCGCTGCCGGAGCCTGGGCTTGAGCCTTGACGGCGTTCAGCGAGTCCAGCAGTTGTTCGAATTCGTTATCGGTGATGTCGCCTGATTCCTCGGCGACCGGTTCCTCAACCACTGGCGCGGCTACCGGTGCAGCTTCGTCAGCCGACTGCGGCTCGGCCAGGCGCGACAGCGCGGCGAGCAGCTCAGGCGTAGCAGCGGTGATCGGTGAGCGCTCGCGCACTTCACTGAACATGCTGTTGACCGCATCCAGCGCTTCGAGCACCACGTCCATCAATTCCGAGTCAACGCGACGCTCACCCTTGCGCAGGATGTCGAACACGTTTTCGGCAATGTGACAGCACTCCACCAGCTCATTGAGCTGGAGGAAGCCGGCGCCTCCTTTTACAGTGTGGAAACCGCGAAAAATTGCATTGAGCAGATCCGCATCATCAGGTCGGCTTTCCAGCTCGACCAGCTGTTCGGACAGTTGCTCTAGAATCTCGCCGGCCTCAACCAGGAAATCCTGAAGGATCTCTTCATCGGCGCCGAAGCTCATTAATGGGTGCTCCTAGAGGTCTAAAACCTAAAATCCAAGGCTGGACAGCAAATCGTCCACATCGTCCTGACCGGACACAACGTCTTCTCTTTTATCGGCATGAATTTGCGGACCTTCACCCTGAGAGAGATGTTTTTGTGGATCTTTTTCAGCGAGCATCGCTTCACGGTCGTGTTCGATGCCTGCAAAGCGGTCTACCTGGCTGGCCATCAACACCAGTTTGAGCAGGTTGCTTTCCACTTCGGTGACCAGTTGGGTCACCCGCTTGATCACCTGGCCGGTCAGGTCTTGATAGTCCTGAGCCAGCAGAATGTCGTTGAGGTTGCTCGCCACGGCGCGGTTCTCGGCGCTACTGCGCGTAAGGAAACCGTCGACCCGACGGGCCAGCTCGCGAAACTCTTCAGCCCCGACTTCGCGCCGCATGAAGCGACCCCAGTCGGTGCTCAAGGCCTGGGCTTCATCGCTCAGGCCATTGACCAGCGGCGTTGCGTTCTCCACCAGGTCCATGGTGCGGTTGGCCGCGGCCTCGGTCAGCTTGACCACATAACCCAGACGCTCGGTCGCGTCGGTGATCTGCGAGACCTCCTCGGCCTGCGGCATGTTCGGATCGATCTGAAAATTGACAATCGCGCTGTGCAGTTCACGCGTGAGCTTGCCCACTTCCTGATACAGACCGCGGTCACGGGTCTGGTTGAGCTCATGGATCATTTGAACCGCATCGCCAAAGCGGCCTTTCTCAAGGCTGTCGACCAGTTCGCGGGCATGTTTTTTCAGGGTCGATTCGAAATCACCCATTGAAGATTCGTTATCCATAGCTCCCCCGTGGCGCCGTTAACCGATGCGTTCGAAGATTTTTTCGATCTTCTCTTTCAACGCCTGGGCCGTGAAGGGTTTGACCACGTAGCCGTTCACACCGGCCTGGGCCGCTTCGATGATCTGCTCGCGCTTGGCTTCGGCAGTGACCATCAGCACCGGAAGGTGCTTGAGTTTTTCGTCGGCGCGCACATGGCGCAGCAAGTCGATACCGGTCATGCCGGGCATGTTCCAGTCAGTCACCAGAAAGTCGATGCTTCCGCTGTTGAGAACCGGAATGGCAGTGGTGCCATCGTCGGCCTCGACCGTGTTGGTGAACCCAAGGTCACGCAACAGGTTTTTTATGATCCGCCGCATCGTTGAGAAGTCATCAACGATGAGGATTTTCATGTTCTTGTCCAATTCGACCTCCAAGCAGTCTTAAACGCGCCCAGCACCTGAACGCGCCATTTCAATCAATCCGGCACAACACTCGACAACGGTCTGGAGGACAACAGAGAAAGACTGGCTCAGCACATGCCAGGCCAGCCTCGTTCGCAGTGTCCCCACACTGCTGTCAGCGCGCTCGCCACTCCCCCAAACGCCCCCGCAAACGGGCCGCGCACTGGCTGTGTAACTGGCTGACCCGCGATTCGCTGACACCCAGGACCTCACCGATTTCCTTGAGGTTCAGCTCTTCGTCGTAGTACAGCGCCAAGACCAGTCGCTCACGCTCCGGCAAATTGGCAATCGCATCCGCCAGCGCGCTCTGGAAACGCTCATCTTCCAGGTCACGCGATGGCTCCATGTGAGCACTCGCGCCGTCCTCGTGCAGCCCTTCGTGTTCGCCGTCCTGCAGCAGGTCGTCGAAACTGAACAGGCGACTGCCCAAGGTATCGTTCAAAATCCCGTAATAATCATCGAGACTCAATTGGAGTTCGGCCGCAACCTCGTGATCTTTAGCGTCACGCCCGGTTTTAGCTTCAATGGCGCGAATGGCGTCACTGACCATGCGGGTATTGCGATGCACCGAACGCGGCGCCCAATCACCCTTACGGACTTCATCGAGCATCGCCCCGCGAATGCGAATACCGGCATAGGTCTCGAAACTGGCGCCCTTGCTCGCGTCGTATTTGTTCGACACTTCGAGCAGGCCGATCATGCCCGCCTGGATCAGGTCTTCAACCTGGACACTGGCCGGCAACCGCGCCAGCAAGTGATAGGCGATACGCTTGACCAGAGGCGCGTATCGCTCAATCAATTCGTACTGGGCGTCCCGTGCCGATTTCTTGTAGAGATGGTTGTAACCGCTGGCTGTCATAACACGGGCCCTGCTGTTTGTTGCACGAGACGCTCGACGAAAAACTCCAGATGCCCGCGAGGGTTGGCTGGCAGTGGCCAGGTATCAACCTTCTGGGCAATAGCCTTGAACGCCAGTGCGCATTTGGAACGGGGAAAGGCTTCATAAACCGCACGTTGCTTCTGGACGGCCTTGCGTACGCTTTCGTCGTAGGGCACAGCGCCGACGTATTGTAGGGCGACGTCCAGGAAACGATCCGTGACCTTTGTCAACTTGGCGAACAGATTGCGACCTTCCTGCGGGCTCTGGGCCATGTTGGCCAGGACGCGGAAGCGGTTCATGCCGTAGTCACGGTTCAATAACTTGATCAGGGCATAGGCGTCGGTGATGGACGTCGGTTCGTCGCAGACCACCAGCAAGACTTCCTGGGCAGCGCGTACGAAACTGACGACCGAATCACCGATACCGGCAGCGGTGTCGATCACCAGCACATCGAGGTTGTCACCGATGTCGCTGAAGGCCTGGATCAGGCCGGCGTGTTGAGCCGGGGTCAGGTGAACCATGCTCTGGGTGCCCGAGGCAGCCGGCACGATGCGAATCCCGCCCGGCCCTTGCAGCAGCACGTCGCGCAGTTCGCAGCGGCCCTCTATCACGTCCGCCAGCGTGCGCTTGGGCGTGAGCCCCAGCAGCACGTCGACGTTCGCCAGGCCCAGGTCGGCGTCCAGCAGCATGACCCGTCGGCCAAGCTCTGCCAGAGCCAGGGACAAGTTCACTGACACGTTAGTCTTGCCGACGCCACCTTTGCCGCCGGTCACCGCGATCACCTGTACGGGATGCATGCTGCCCATGTTCGTTCTTTACCTTGTCTTACTTAGACGGAGGCCACATTACTGGCTGCGCGCTCGCATGAAGGAACAATGCATGGCAGACCATCGATGTAGGTACAAAAAATATTCATGATTACCTCAGCCGACCTGCTTGGTCGGGCTGTGGTAGATATCAGCGAACATATCAGCCATGGCTTCTTCGCTGGGTTCTTCCTGCATTTGCACACTCACGGCACGACTGACCAGTTGATGACGGCGCGGCAGATGCAAATCATCCGGGATCCGCGGCCCGTCGGTCAGGTAGGCCACCGGTAAATCATGACCGATCGCCAGGCTCAACACCTCGCCCAGGCTTGCCGTTTCGTCCAGCTTAGTCAGGATGCAGCCGGCCAGCCCGCAGCGTTTGTAGCTGTGGTATGCGGCGGTTAGAACCTGTTTCTGGCTGGTGGTTGCCAACACGAGATAATTTTTTGACCGGATCCCACGCCCGGCCAGGCTTTCAAGCTGCATGCGTAGGGCCGGATCGCTGGCTTGCAGGCCGGCGGTATCGATCAGCACGACGCGCTTGCGCAGCAGCGGTTCCAGCGCCTGGGCCAGGGACTGGCCCGGATCCACATGGGTCACCGACACATTGAGGATCCGGCCAAGGGTCTTGAGTTGTTCCTGGGCACCGATACGGAAACTGTCCATGCTCACCAGGGCGATGCTCTGGGCGCCGTACTTGAGTACATAACGCGCCGCGAGCTTGGCCAGGGTGGTGGTCTTGCCCATGCCGGCCGGGCCGACCATGGCAATGACGCCACCTTCTTCGAGAGGCTCGACTTCCGGCGTGGCGATCATCCGCGCCAGGTGCGCCAGCAACATGCGCCAGGCCTGACGAGGTTCTTCGATATCGTTGATCAGCGCCAGCAGGTCGCGGGACAACGGACCGGACAGGCCGATACGTTGCAGGCGACGCCACAGGTTTGCCTGGGCCGGACGGTTGCCTTGCAACTGGTTCCAGGCCAGGGAGCCGAGCTGAACTTCCATCAGTTCACGCAGGCTGTTGAGTTCGAAGCGCATCGAGTCCAGGGCGCGCGGGTCGACGCCACCGCCTGAGGCAGCCTGAACCGGCGCCGGACGACGCGGCTCGGCCTTGGCCTGCTCGACCAGTGGCTCAGCAGCGGTCAACGGCAATCCGGCGGTCAGAGGCTGGCCGGCGAACAATTGACGATTGGTGCCCGCGCTGGCTTCGCCGTCACTGCTGCGCAAGCTCAATTCGGCCTGGGCACTGGCGATGCGCGACTGGGTCTTGCGCAGCTCATCCTCGAGTTCCATGTTGGGAACACGTGGGGCCAGCGCCGACAATTTGTAATCCAGAGCCGCCGTCAGCTCGACACCGCCGGCGATCCGACGGTTGCCGATGATGGCGGCTTCAGCGCCCAGCTCGTCACGAACCAGCTTCATGGCCTGACGCATATCGGCGGCGAAAAAACGCTTCACTTGCATAAACCACTACCTCAGCCGTTGGGCCCTACTGTCGCAACGATGGTCACTTGCTTGTTGTCCGGTATTTCCTGGTACGCCAGCACATGCAACCCCGGGACCGCGAGGCGCCCGAATCGCGAAAGCATCGCGCGAATCGGACCGGCCACCAGCAGGATCACCGGTTGGCCTTGCATCTCCTGCCGCTGGGCTGCATCGATCAGCGAACGCTGCAGCTTCTCGGCCATGCTTGGCTCCAGCAGAACGCCCTCTTCCGAGCCTTGTCCTGCCTTCTGCAGACTATTGAGCAATATCTGTTCCAACCTTGGCTCCAACGTGATCACAGGCAGCTCCGACTCAGTGCCTACAATGCTTTGGACGATTGCGCGGGATACGCCAACCCGCACCGCAGCCACCAGAGCGGCGGTATCTTGACTCTTGGAAGCGTTGTTGGCGATAGCCTCGGCAATGCTGCGAATGTCGCGCACCGGCACCTGCTCAGCCAACAGCGCCTGCAACACCTTGAGCAATTGCGACAACGAAACCACGCCAGGCACCAGCTCTTCGGCCAGCTTCGGCGAGCCTTTGGCCAGCACTTGCAGCAATTGCTGGACTTCTTCGTGACCGATCAGCTCGCTGGAGTGCTTGTACAGAATCTGGTTCAAGTGGGTCGCGACCACGGTACTGGCGTCCACCACGGTATAGCCAAGGGACTGGGCCTGGGCCCGCTGGCTGATTTCGATCCATACCGCTTCCAGACCAAAAGCCGGATCCTTGGCGGTAATGCCGTTGAGCGAACCGTAGACCTGTCCCGGGTTGATCGCCAGTTCACGGTCCGGGTAAATCTCGGCTTCGGCCAGGATCACCCCCATCAGCGTCAAGCGATAGGCACTTGGCGCCAGATCGAGGTTGTCACGAATATGTACAGTGGGCATCAAAAAGCCCAGGTCCTGGGACAGCTTCTTGCGCACACCCTTGATCCGCGCGAGCAATTGACCACCCTGATTGCGGTCCACCAAGGGGATCAGACGGTAACCGACTTCCAGGCCGATCATGTCGATCGGCGTCACGTCGTCCCAGCCCAGCTCCTTGGTTTCCATGGCACGAGCCGGCGACGGCAACAGTTCCTGCTGACGCTTGACCTCCTGCAGGGCCTGAACCTTTTGTACGTTCTGTTTCTTCCAGAACAGGTAGGCGCCACCCGCCGCCAATGCGGCCATGCTCAGAAACGAGAAATGGGGCATCCCGGGGACCAGGCCCATCACGGCCATCAGTCCGGCTGCAACGGCCAACGCCTTGGGCGATGCAAACATCTGCCGGCCGATCTGCTTACCCATGTCTTCGGAGCCGGACGCACGGGTCACCATGATCGCGGCAGCTGTGGATAACAACAGTGATGGCAATTGCGCCACCAAACCGTCACCAATGGTTAACAGCGCGTAAACCTTGCCGGCATCGCCGAATGTCATGCCGTGCTGGAAGATACCGACAGCCATACCGCCGATCAGGTTGATGAAGAGGATCAGCAGGCCGGCGATGGCATCGCCGCGCACGAATTTACTGGCACCGTCCATGGAGCCATAGAACTCGGCTTCCTGGGCCACTTCCAGACGACGGGCCTTGGCCTGGCCCTGATCGATCAGGCCAGCGTTGAGGTCGGCGTCGATTGCCATTTGCTTGCCGGGCATTGCATCGAGGGTGAAACGCGCGCTCACCTCGGAAATCCGTCCGGCACCCTTGGTCACCACGACAAAGTTGATGATCATCAAAATGGCGAAGACGACGATACCCACCACGTAGTTTCCGCCGATCACCACTTCACCGAAGGCCTGGATCACCTTACCGGCAGCGGCGTGGCCTTCATGCCCGTGGATCATCACCACCCGGGTGGACGCCACGTTGAGCGCCAGGCGCATCAGCGTCGCCACCAGCAGAATGGTCGGGAACACCGCGAAATCCAGTGGCCGCAATGCGTACACACACACCAGCAGTACAACGATGGACAAAGCGATGTTGAACGTGAAGAACACGTCCAGCAGAAACGGTGGCACCGGCAGCATCATCATGGCGAGCATGACCAGCAGCAACAACGGCACGCCCAGATTACCCCGGCTGAGGTCGGCTACGTTGTTGCGCGCGGTGTTGAATAACTGAGAGCGATCCACCAATAATCCCCGTTCCTGTGAAGCAAACTTTTGACGCCCGGAACGGGCGTAGACGGGGTATTGCAAGAAGCCTTCCAACTTTTGTCAGAGGCTGAAATAGAGGCGCTAGCCAAGGCGCCGTATGCAATCGAGGCTCGCTCCCACTGGTTCTGCATCCGAGCGCAATCAACGCAGGCCCGAATCAGGAGTCGCGGCGCAAATCCGGTGGAATCGGCAAATCCTTGAGAGGCTCGGGGCGCTTGCCCTTGCCGGCGCGGTGTTGACGGATCTGATAGACGTAGGCCAACACCTGGGCCACGGCCAGGTACAGGCCTCCGGGGATTTCCTGGTCGAGTTCGGTGGAGTAGTAAATCGATCGCGCCAACGCGGGGGATTCGAGCAGCATCACTTCGTTGGCTACGGCAATCTCGCGGATTTTCAGCGCCAGGAAATCACTGCCCTTGGCCAGCAACACCGGAGCATTGCCTTTATCGGGGTCGTACTTGAGTGCCACGGCGTAGTGAGTCGGGTTGGTGATGACCACGTCGGCATCCGGGATCGCCGCCATCATCCGGCGCTGGGACACTTCACGCTGCAACTGGCGAATCCGTTGCTTGACCTCCGGCTTGCCCTCCTGGTCCTTATGCTCGTCGCGGATCTCCTGCTTGGTCATCATCAGCTTCTGCTTGCTCTGATACAGCTGGATCGGCACGTCGATGGCGGCGATCAGAATCAAGCCGCAAGCCATCCACAAGGTACTCCAGCCCACCAGCTGCACGCTGTGGATAATCGCCTGCTCCAAGGGTTCATGGGCGATGCGCAGCAAGTCGTCGATATCGGCCTGCAGTACCGTCAGCGCGACAAACAGGATCAGGAAAAACTTCCCAAGCGCCTTGAGCAACTCCATCAGCGCCGTGCTGGAAAACATTCGCTTGAGGCCGTTGGCCGGGTTCATCCGACTGAACTTGGGCGCCAGGCTCTTACCGGCAAACAGCCAGCCCCCCAGGGAAATCGGGCCAATAATGGCCGCCAACAGCAGAAAGATCAGGACCGGTTGCACGGCCAGGATCGCGATCTTGCCGGAGTGCAGCAGGTATTGCCCCATGGCACCGGGACTGAGCAGTACCTCGCGGGGCAAGGAAAAATTCAGGCGCATGATTTCCAGCAGATCCAGGGCCAGCCCGCCGCCATAAATCAACAGACCGCCCGCCCCGGCCAACATCACCGCCAGGGTATTGAGCTCCTTGGAGCGCGCAATCTCGCCCTTGTCCCGAGACTCCTTCTTGCGCTTCTCCGTGGGGTCTTCTGTCTTGTCCTGCCCACTCTCGCTTTCGGCCATGGTTCAGCGCGCCTGTGCCATGTCGCGTAACAGCTGCAGGGCCTGGGTCGCCAGCGGCTGGTACTGATTGAGAAGATCCCCCAGGCTGATCCAGAAAATCACCAGGCCCAGCACCAGGGTCAACGGAAAGCCAATGGAGAAAATGTTCAACTGCGGCGCCGCCCGGGTCATCACGCCAAAGGCAATATTGACCACCAGCAACGCGGTAATCGCGGGCAATACCAACACCATCGCCGCCCCTAGAACCCAGCCAAGCTTGCCGGCGATGTCCCAGAAATGATTGACCAGCATCGCGCTGCCCACCGGCAATGTGGTGAAGCTCTCGGTCAACACCTCAAACACCACCAAGTGCCCGTTCATGGCCAGAAACAGCAGGGTCACCAGCATCGTCAGGAACTGCCCGATCACAGCGCTGTTCACGCCGTTGGTGGGGTCGACCATGGAGGCGAACGCCATGCCCATCTGGATCGAAATGATTTGCCCGGCCACCACAAACGCCTGGAAAAACAGCTGCAGCGAAAAGCCCATCAAGACGCCAATCAGAATCTGCTCGGCCACCAGCATCAATGCACTGAGGTCCAGAGCGTTGACCGGCGGCATAGGCGGCAACCCTGGCGCGATGACCACCGTAATCGCCAGGGCGAAATACAGCCGTACGCGGGTCGGCACAAGGGTAGTGCCAAACACCGGCATGCTCATCAGCACCGCGGTGACACGAAACAGCGGCAGGATAAATGACGCCACCCAGGTACTGATCTGGGTATCCGTCAGTTCGAGCATCGACATCGGTCAGCCGATCAACTGCGGAATACTGCCGTAAAGCTGCAGGATGTATTCCATGAAAGTTTGCACCAGCCAGGGACCGGCGACGATCAACGTCACCAGCATCACCAGCAGGCGCGGCAGGAAGCTGAGGGTCTGTTCGTTGATCTGGGTCGCGGCCTGGAACATCGCCACCAGCAAGCCCACCAGCAGGCTGGGTATCACCAGCACGGCGACCATCATGGTCGTCAGCCAGAGCGCTTCGCGGAACAGGTCTACCGCTACTTCAGGCGTCATATTCTTGCTACCCGCACAAATGGCCTAAACACCGCCGAAACTGCCCGCCAGGGTGCCGATGATCAGGGCCCAGCCGTCCACGAGCACGAACAGCATGATCTTGAACGGCAGGGAAATGATCAATGGCGACAGCATCATCATACCCATGGCCATGAGCACACTGGCGACCACCAGGTCGATGATCAGGAACGGGATGAAAATCATGAAACCAATCTGGAACGCGGTCTTGAGCTCGGACGTCACGAACGCCGGCACCAGGATGGTCAGCGGCGCTTGATCCGGGCTGGCAATGTCAGTGCGCTTGGACAGGCGCATGAACAGTTCCAGGTCGCTGGTGCGGGTCTGGGCCAGCATGAAATCCTTGATCGGCACTTCAGCCTTGGCCACCGCGTCTTGGGCGGTGATGGTTTCCGCCAGATAGGGCTGCAGCGCATCCTGGTTCACCCGGTCGAAGACCGGTGCCATGATGAACATCGTCAAGAACAGCGCCATGCCGGTAAGAATCTGATTCGACGGCGTCTGCTGCAAGCCCAGGGCCTGGCGCAGGATCGAAAAGACGATAATGATCCGAGTGAAACTGGTCATCAGCATGACGAACGCCGGGATGAAACTCAGCGCGGTCATGATCAGCAGGATCTGCAGGCTGACCGAATACTCCTGAGCTCCTTCGGCGTTGGTGCCCAAGGTAATTGCCGGGATCGACAGTGGATCGGCGGCAAGCACCAACGGCGCGGCCAGCATCAGGACCACCGCCAACAGAATGCGCAATGGCATTACTTTTTATCCTTCTGATCTTTACCCAACAGTTCCATGAGACGCTGGGCAAACTCGGGGGTGGCCTGGTCGGTGGCAGGCACCTGCACCGGCTCCTTGAGAACATGCAATGCAGTAATGGTGCCCGGGCTCAGCCCCAGCAGAATCTGCTCGTTGCCAACCTGAACCAGCACCAGCCGGTCCCGCGGGCCAAGCGCGCGGGAACCGACGATGTCGATGACCTGCCCCTTGCCGGCTGGCCCCGCCTGCTGCACACGCCGCAGCAACCAGGCCAGGAAGAAGATCAACCCCAGCACCAGCAGCAGACCGAGCACCAATTGCGCCAGTTGCCCGGCGATCCCGCTACCCGCCGCCGGCGCAGCCGCTACGGTGGCTACCGGTTCGGCCGCCAGCACGCTGAATGGCAGCATCAAGGCTGCGGCGAAAAAACCTTTCACTCAGCGCAACTTCTTGATGCGTTCGCTCGGGCTGATCACGTCCGTCAGGCGAATGCCGAACTTCTCGTTGACCACCACTACCTCGCCATGGGCGATCAGCGTGCCGTTGACCAATACATCCAACGGCTCGCCAGCCAGGCGATCCAGCTCGATCACCGAGCCCTGGTTAAGCTGCAGCAGATTGCGGATGTTGATGTCGGTGCTGCCCACTTCCATGGAAATCGACACCGGGATGTCGAGAATCACGTCCAGGTTCGGCCCGTCCAGCGTCACCTGTTCGTTGCTTCTGGGCACGCTGCCAAACTCTTCCATCGGCAGGCGGTTGGAGGCGTGAGCGCCAGTGTCGGCCGCCAGCAAAGCGTCAATGTCGGCCTGCCCGGCGTCGCCGGTTTCTTCCAGGGCCGCAGCCCACTCGTCGGCCAGCGCCTGGTCATCCTGGGTGTTCATATCGTCAGCCATCATTTGTCCTCGGCGGGCAAAAATTCAGTTAAAAACGTAAGGATTCGACACCGCTCAGCGGCGTTCGATCGGCTCGATCACCTGCAACGCCAGGTTGCCTTTGTGAGAGCCCATCTTGACCTTGAAGGCCGGTACACCGTTGGCGCGCATGATCATGTCTTCAGGCATCTCGACAGGAATAATGTCCCCCGGCTGCATATGCAGGATGTCCCGCAGGCGCAGCTGACGCCGGGCAACCGTCGCGCCGATCGGCACGTCGACATCCAGCACATCCTGACGCAAAGCATTGATCCAGCGCTCGTCCTGATCGTCGAGATCCGACTGGAAGCCGGCGTCGAGCATTTCCCGTACCGGCTCGATCATCGAGTACGGCATGGTCACGTGCAGATCGCCACCACCGCCATCGAGCTCGATGTGGAAGGTCGAAACCACAATGGCTTCGCTCGGGCCGACGATGTTGGCCATGGCCGGGTTCACTTCCGAGTTGATGTACTCGAAGTTCACTTCCATGATCGCCTGCCAGGCCTCCTTCAGATCGACAAAGGCCTGCTCCAGCACCATGCGCACTACCCGCAGCTCGGTCGGGGTGAATTCACGCCCTTCGATCTTGGCGTGACGACCGTCACCGCCGAAGAAGTTGTCCACCAGCTTGAACACCAGTTTGGCGTCAAGGATGAACAGCGCTGTGCCGCGCAACGGCTTGATCTTCACCAGGTTGAGGCTGGTGGGTACATACAGCGAGTGCACGTATTCACCGAACTTCATCACCTGCACGCCACCGACGGCCACATCGGCCGAACGGCGCAGCATGTTGAACATGCTGATGCGGGTGTATCGGGCGAAACGCTCGTTGATCATTTCCAGGGTCGGCATCCGTCCGCGAACGATGCGATCCTGGCTGGTCAGGTCGTAGCTTTTGACGCTGCCCGGCTCAGCAGCGTTTTCGGTCTGCACCAGGCCATCGTCGACACCATGCAACAGCGCGTCGATTTCATCCTGGGACAACAGGTCCTGCACGGCCATGTCGGGTTCCTACTGCAATACGAAGTTAGTGAAGAGCAACTGTTCGATCACCACTTTGCCGAGCTCTTTCTGAGCCACTTCCTGCACGCTGGCCGTGGCTTTCTGACGCAGCATTTCCTGGCCGACGGGCGTGGCCAGGGTGTCGAAATTCTGTCCGGAAAAGAGCATCACCAGGTTATTGCGGATCAGTGGCATGTGCACCCGCAGCGCTTCCAGATCAGCCTGATTGCGGCCCAACAGGGTGATACTGACCTGCATGTAGCGTTGGCGGCCGTTCTGGGTGTAGTTGGTCACGAAAGCGGGCGCCATCGGCTCGAAAATCGCCGGCTGCTTGCCCACTGGCGCGGCTTCGACCGCCACGGCCGGCTTGCTTTGAGCGTTGTGCATGAAATACCAGGTCGCCCCCACAGAGACCCCAATGGCCAGGAGCAAGCCCACCACGATCAAGATGATCAGCTTGATTTTGCCCTTGGTTGCCGGGTCCTTTACAGCTGCTGCTTCGCTCTTCGCCATGCCAATAATCCGTCACTAATCGGGGTTTTCACTGTTGCACGGCAAGGCAGGAGCAAGTGTTATGCCAGAAGTGTCGGGGCACAAGGATCACGATTGGGATGCAATCTGCAGAACGCCATAAAACCAATGTGGGAGCGAGCCTGCTCGCGATAGCGATGGATCAGTCCCCCAAATGGGTGACTGACACTCCGCTATCGCGAGCAGGCTCGCTCCCACATTGGGGGCATCTTGGGGTCAGGCGTAGAAATCGACCGCGCTGGTGCCGATCACGCTGGTGGCGGTGGCTGCTACTTCAGCAATGCTGGCTGGCAGGTCTTCCTCTACCGAATCCACCCGCCCGCCGGACGATGTTGTGCGCCCAGCCTGAGCCTGTTGCTGCGCTTGCTGTTCCTGCCCTTGGGAGCCACGGGATTGGTCGGACACGCTGACGTCGACCTGGCCCATGCCCTGCTGGGCAAAACTGTCGCGCAGGCGATGCATCTGACCTTCGAGCGCTTCGCGAACGCCGGAATGAGCGCTCATGAACGTCACTTGGGTCTGCTGATCCGGAACCATGTTCACCCGAATATCCAGACGACCGAGTTCGGCCGGCTGCAACTGGATATCGGCCGCCTTGAGGTTGACACTCGACAGGTACATCACCCGATTGACCACTTCTTCGGTCCAGCCGCTCTGATTCATGGCGATAGGCTGGTTGACCGGTATCGCATTGGCGGTTTTTGGCGTGGCGGCCTGGGTTAGCGCTGCCAGACGGTTGGCGAAGTCATCCACGCGAGTATCGCTGGAAGCAGCGGTCAGATCCTTGAGGCCCTCATTGATCAAGCCGCCAAATGCCTTTTCACCGCCTTGGCTGCCGGGGCCAGTACTGTTCTGGTCAGCCTGGACGGTGAGCATGCTTGCCATGCCAGCGGCAAAGGTTTGGGCCGATGTCGGCTCACCGTCAAGCGATGCAGGGGCAGGTGTCTTGGACTGCGCCTGGCTGGCAGCGGAAACATGGCCGCTCTGCTCCATCGCCAGGCGCAAGGCAGGCAATGCATCGAGCGGATCGGCCGCCGGATCGAACTCAGGATCGACCGCCACCGAAGCCTGGGCCGCTGTGGCCAATGGAGCAACCGGCGCCGCCGCAGCGGCGACTTGAGGCGTCGTCGTGGCCACCACGGGGGCGGGTTCTGCCTCGGTTGCGACAACCGTTGCGATCATATCCGGCAGCAGCGCGGGGTCCACAGCCGGATCGTCAGAATCAACTTCCGCCACTGGGGTTTCAGTCGTGTCGGCACCGTCATCACTGGCCACCTTGTCATCGGCCGTTGACGGTTTGTCGGCGGGCAAGGATTTGCCGCTATCGGCAACCGTCGTCTCGGAGGCGGCAGCCGTTTCGTTGCCTTCGTCTTTTTTGACGGTGTTATCAGAAGCCTGGTCGCGTACCTGTTTAACCGATGGCTCGGGGGCCGTCGACGACTTGGCGGGGGCCTGGCGGGCGAAGACCTGGGCGAAGCTGGAGGCTTTATTCCCGAACTCAGGGGCCGCTGCCGGTGAATTGACGGCGGCCTGAGGCTTGGCCTGCGGGGTGGCCTGAAGCAGTGTATTGGGCGTTACGGGCATAAAAAGGTCTCCGCTGCACTGGAATCATAGGTACAGTCGAGAGAGGACAATGCAAGGGACGGGCCAACCTATTGGCAATGCTCGAATCTCAGCAGTGGAACCCTTCACGCTCTTCCCTGCAAAGCTTGCGAACGTGGGCGAATTCACTGTCGATTTCGCTGACCAGCTTTTCAATCCCGCCTAACGACGGCTGTTTGGCACGTTGCTCCAGTTCGCCGCACAGTTCTGCCAGGCGGATGGCGCCCATGTTGCTGCTGCTGCCCTTGAAGCTGTGGGCCGTGGCACTGAGCTTTTCCGCGTCCCGAGCCTCATGCAGCACACGCAGGCGTGCTTCGGAATCGTTAAGAAAGGTATCCAGCAGCTCCAGATACCCGTCCTCCATGACTTCCTTCAACGTACTCAGTACGTCGCGGTCCAGATGAATCTCACTCACTTGTTCGCTCCCTGATCAAGAATGGCGCCGATTATGCCAGAGCCTCCCAGAAAAACTCCACGCGTGCACTACGACCATCGTCGGACCAGCAGGCCTGATGGCTCAACTGACGCACCAGGCTCACGCCGCGCCCCGACAACCGGTTACTGTCCGCAGGTCGTGCCAACACCCGGGCGACATCGAAGCCCTTACCACTGTCTTCGACTTCAATGACCAGACGACCACCGTCACCGTGAGGCGTGACGTGCACATGAACCCGGACGTGACCGCTGTTCAATTCATCCAGGCGCTGGTTGCGCTCGCTGTAGTAACGGGCGAAACCCGACGCGTCGCGCTTGAGACTCGAATCGAGCCCCAATACGCCATGGTCCAGCGCATTGGAGTAGAGCTCCGACAGCACGCTGTAAAGAGCGCCACTCTGAGCCCTGAGCCCATGAACCTCAAGCAACAGCTGCAACAGGTACGGCATCGGGTTGAACCGCCTGAGCGTCTGCGCGCGAAACTCGAAACTCATCGACCAGTCCAGCGGACTGGACTGGCCGCTATCGGAATAGACCGGCGGTGGCGGGTTGAGTTGCGTCGGCGCGACCAAGCGCACCTCGACCATGCTGAAGTCGTCCCGCGGCTCGCCGCGAAAGTCCCGCAAGGCTTGCTGGATGTCTTCGAAAAGACAGTCGGGCTCACGATTGGTCGAAAAGACCTGTTGCAAACGCTCCACGCCAAACAGCTGCTCATTGTCGTCAGCGGTGTCGATCACGCCATCGGACAGCAGGAATACCCGGTCACCCAGCGACATGGGGTGTACTTCAGTGCGGTCATCGAACAACTGGGGAGTGAGCACGCCCAGCGGCAGGTGCCGCGCCGGCAATGGCGTGCGCACACCGCTGAGGCTGTCATGCAGGTAACCATCGGGCATGCCGCCGTTCCAGACTTCCACCGTGCAGCGCTGGAAACTCAGGCATAACAGGGTCGCGCAACAGAACATGTCCACCGGCAGGATGCGCTTGAGCTTGGCATTCATCTCCCGCAGGATCTGCGCCAGGCCATAACCTTTGGCGGTCATGCCGTAGAACACCTCCGCCAGCGGCATCGCGCCGACAGCAGCCGGCAAACCGTGTCCGGTGAAATCCCCCAGCAGGATGTGCATATCGCCCGCCGGGTTGAATGCGGCCAGCAGCAGATCACCGTTGAACAGGGCGTAAGGGGATTGCAGGTAACGGATGTTCGGTGCGCTCAGACAGCCGGAATGGGCGATCTTGTCGAACACGGCCTTGGCCACGCGCTGCTCGTTGAGCAGGTAGTCATGGTGCCGGGATATCTGGTCACGCTGCTCCACGACAGTGGCCTGCAACCGACGCAAGCGGTCCATGGCCTTGATCTTGGCGGCCAGGATGACCTGGTTATACGGCTTGGCCAGAAAATCGTCGCCCCCGGCTTCCAGACATCGGGCCAAGGCTTCGCTTTCGGTCAACGAGGTGAGAAAGATGATCGGAACCAACTGCTCCCCGGCCAGTTGCTTGATCTTTTGCGCCGCCTCGAAACCATCCATCACCGGCATCATCGCATCCATCAGCACCAGGTGCGGACGCTGCTGGATATAGATGTCCACCGCTTCGGCACCGTCAGCCGCAGTGAGCACGTGATGGCCCTGACGACGGACAATAGTCGACAGCAGCAGTCGGTCAGCGGCACTGTCTTCGGCAATCAGGACCGTCAGCGGTTCGAGGTCGGACAACATGGCTGCCGGTCAAGCTTTTCCGGGATGAAGTTTATCCTGGAGATGGCCTGCCTGTGGCTTGTCTTTTTCTCCCGAGCTGTCTTTCCCTGCTTCTTCTTTAGGATAGATATCGAACAGCTTGTCGAAGTTGGAGATCGCGAGGATTTTCTTGACGTCACTGTTGCTGTTCACGATCCGGATATCCGAATCTTCGCCGCCGGCATGATCGCGTAGCAACAGGAGCATGCCCAAGGCGGAACTGTCGAGATAAGTGGCTTCTTTCAAGTCCACCACAATGGATTCGGGCTTTTTGTTGAGCCGCTCGTAAGACTCGCGAAACTCCTGATGCCGCCCAAAATCGAAACGACCCTTGATCGAGATCGTCAGCTTTTGCCCATCGGGGGATACTTCGGTAACGACTGACATGTTCGGCTTCCTTGTCATGGACATACGTGTACAAGGTTTAGCACCTGGTAGAAGTCTGAGCAAGGTTTGGAACACTTCCCTCTCAAAATCCCGGCCCGATGATCAATACGGATCCTGACGTGGCAAACGCTGGGACAATTCATCCAGCAGTTTTTGCTCGCGCCTGTCCTCCAATCGCCGCGCTTCGTCGATATAACGCTGTACGAGTTTGCGCAGCCCTTCGACCCGGGCGAAAGCCTCCTGCCAACTCTGGCGAGCCTTTTCCAGGTTGTTCTGGTGCCAGACCAGACTCTGGCGCTGCTGGTCAATGGCGGTGCCCAATTGCGCAAGAAAGCCCTGGTAACCCAGCAACCATTGGCCGGAAACCCCATGGCTGCCACGGGCGATCCACTGCTCCTGGTATTCGAGACGGAAATTTTCCAGGTCCGCCAGTTTGCTTTCGGCGACAGCCACCTGCCCTTGGAAATATGCCAGACGCTGGACGGCAGTTTTTTCGGCTTTTTCCGCCATCTCCACCACGGGCGCCAGACGCGCCGCACGACTCGTGGCCATGGCCGGTTACCCGCCGGCGACCGGAGTGAAGATGCTCTGCAGGTGCGCTTCGCTGGCGCCCATGCCGATGTTATCGTTCAGGCTCTGGCGCAGATAGACCGCCATTGCCGGATAGAGATTGATGGCGGTATCGGTCTCACGATCACCGCCGGGCACGTAGGCACCGACGCTGATCAGATCGCGGCTTTGCTGATAGCGCGACCAGTATTGCTTGAACTGTTGGGCGCGCTTGAGGTGCTCGGCGCTGATGACCGACGGCATGACGCGACTAATGGACGCCTCGATGTCGATGGCCGGATAGTGCCCTTCTTCGGCCAGACGCCGGGACAACACGATGTGACCGTCGAGCACGCCACGGGCCGAGTCGGCAATGGGATCCTGCTGATCGTCGCCTTCGGACAGCACGGTATAGAACGCCGTGATCGAACCGCCGCCCTTTTCCGCATTACCGGCGCGCTCAACCAGCTTGGGCAACTTGGCGAATACCGAGGGTGGATAGCCTTTGGTGGCCGGCGGTTCGCCGATGGCCAGGGCGATTTCCCGCTGGGCCTGGGCGAAACGGGTCAACGAGTCCATCAGCAGCAGGACATTCTTGCCCTTGTCGCGGAAATACTCGGCGATTCGCGTGCAGTACATGGCGGCCCGCAGGCGCATTAACGGTGCATCATCGGCTGGCGAAGCCACGACCACTGATCGCTTGAGGCCCTCTTCGCCGAGGATGTGCTCGATGAACTCCTTCACCTCGCGGCCCCGCTCGCCGATCAGCCCGACCACGATAATGTCCGCCTCGGTGAATCGGGTCATCATGCCCAGCAGCACACTCTTGCCCACCCCCGTACCGGCAAACAGGCCCAGACGCTGACCGCGCCCGACCGTCAACAAACCGTTGATGCAACGAATGCCCACGTCCAGCGGCACGCTGATGGGGTCGCGCTTGAGGGGGTTGATCGTCGGGCCGTCCATCGGCACCCAATCCTCGGCCTTCATGCCGCCCTTGCCGTCCAAGGCACGCCCGGCGCCGTCCAGCACCCGTCCGAGCATGCTCATGCCCATGGGCAGCCGACCGGTGTCAGCCAAAGGCACAACCCGAGCGCCAGGTGCGATGCCGGCTACGCTGCCCACCGGCATCAGAAAGACCTTGCTGCCGGAGAAGCCCATGACTTCGGCTTCGACCTGGACCGGGTGATAACTGTCGTCGTTGATCACCATGCAGCGACTGCCCATGGCGGCACGCAGGCCCTCGGCTTCGAGGGTCAGGCCAACCATGCGCAGCAAGCGCCCTTCCAGGATCGGCTGCCCGGCCAGCTCGGTGGCCTCGGCGTAGCTGCCCAGGCGCTTGCCGAAACTGGTTCGCTCAAGGCGCATCGCGGCCGCCCAGTTCAGGGGTACTGAGTTCAAGAGCATCCGACTCTGCGGCGTCTGGATCACTAGGGGTGTCAACCTGGGGTTCGTCCGGCAATTCCAGGCTCAGGTCGGCAGCAGCCGGGTGCAGTGCCTGTTCGTGCAACTGGTCGAAGAGCTTGGCCATGATCTGGCTGATGCGGGTTTCGATGGTCGCATCAATGCGGCTGTGCTCGGTTTCCACGCGGCAACCGCCCGGCAGCAGGGATTCGTCCTCGACGATGCGCCAGGTTTCTTCATGACGCTCACGCAGCGCCTTGACCAGTTCGAAATCCTGAGGATTGATGTACAGCCGCACATTGCCCACGCCCAACGGCAAAAGCTTGAGGGCTTCGCGCATGACGTGTTCGATCTGGTTCGAATCAATGGCCAGTTCCCGCTGGATCACTTGTCGAGTGATGTGCTGCACCAGCCCGACCAGGGACTTCTCGATCTGAGTGTCCTGCTCGGCGATAGGCTCGAACAGGTTGAGCATCAGCGATTCCAGCGCGCGGAGCTTGGCTGTCAGCGCTACGTCGGCTTCCTGGCGAACCTTGAGCGTGGTGCTATGGAAACCTTCTTTTTCACCAATGGCGAAGCCTTCGTTGTAGGCCTCCTGACGAATGCTTTCGACTTCTTCGAGGGTCAGTGGCTGGACTTCTTCCAGCGGCACCTCCTCCATTTCCGGCAGTTCTTCCTCGGGCTCAGGCTCAGGCTCGGGCACGTGGGGATCGAAGCTGGGCAGCGACCAGACGTCAAAACCACCGACGTCCCGAGCGCGGATCAGGTCGCTGGGTGAACCATCACTCTTGGCAGACATAACGACCTTAGATCATCTCTTCGCCGCCCTTGCCACCGAGCACGATCTCTCCGGCTTCGGCCATACGGCGGGCGATGGTGAGGATTTCCTTTTGTGCGGTTTCCACGTCGCTGACACGTACCGGGCCCTTGGCCTCGAGATCGTCGCGCAACAGTTCGGCCGCCCGTTTGGACATGTTCTTGAAGATCTTTTCCTTGACGCCTTCGTCCGACCCCTTGAGGGCCAGTACCAGGACGTCGGAGGACACTTCGCGCAACAGCGCCTGAATGCCGCGATCGTCGACATCGGACAGGTTGTTGAACACGAACATGAGGTCTTCGATCTGACCGGACAGGTCTTCGTCGAACTCGCGGATCGAGTCCATGAGCTGGCCTTCGATCGAACTGTCGAGGAAGTTCATGATGTCCGCCGCGCGCTTGATGCCACCCAGAGTGGTGCGCGAGGCATTGGAGTTACCCGAGAACTGCTTCTCGAGAATCTGGTTCAATTCTTTCAGGGCCGCCGGCTGCACGGTATTGAGCGACGATACCCGCAGGATGATGTCCAGGCGCACCTTATGATCGAAGTTGCCCAGCACTTCACCAGCCTGGTCCGGGTCGAGGTAAGCCACAACGATCGCCTGGATCTGCGGGTGCTCGTAACGAATCACGTCAGCCACCGCGCGCGGCTCCATCCACTTGAGGCTGTCCAGGCCGCTGGTATTGCCGCCCAGCAGAATCCGGTCGATCAGGCCATTGGCCTTGTCCTCGCCCAGGGCCTGGGTGAGCATTTTGCGCACGTAGTCGTCAGATCCGACGCCCAGGCTGGTCTGGTCGCCGACGATGTCGACGAACTCGCTCATCACCTGTTCGACCTGCTCACGGTGCACGTTGCCCATCTGCGCCATGGCCACGCCCACGCGCTGGACCTCCTTGGGCCCCATGTGACGCAACACTTGGGCGGCGTCGGTCGATCCCAGGGACAGCAGCAAAATCGCGGCTTTGTCGACCCGGGACAATTTGGCAACAGCGGCTCGATTATCACTCATCTGCGTTAATCCACTCTTTCACGACCTGGGCCACACGACCCGGATCTTCTGCCACCAGACTCTTGATAGCGTTCAACTGAGCGTCATAGCCTTCACTCGGACTTGGCAGCAGAATGCTCTGCGGCCCACCGAGGCTGACGCGATCATTGGCCAATTCTCCATCCAGGCCGCCCATGCCTCCCAGCTCTACATCACCCAAGCCAGCCAACTGCTTGTTCTTGCCGCCACCGGTAATGTTGTTGAGCACCGGACGCAGCACGCCGAACACCAGGATCAGGATGAACAGCACACCCAATACTTGCTTGACCACATCCCAGAACCAGGGTTGCGAATAAAATGGAATGTCGGCGATTTCTTCGCCGCGCTCCTGGGAGAACGGCACGTTGATCACACTCACGCTGTCGCCACGGCTGGCGTCGAAACCGACCGCGTCCTGCACCAGGCGAGTGAACCGCGCCAGTTCGTCGGCACTCCACGGCGCACGGCTGGTTTCGCCATTGGCCGGGTTGATCTTGACCTGATCGTCCACCACCACCGCCACCGACAGGCGATTCAAACGGCCCTGTTGCTGCTTGGTGTGGCTGATGGAGCGGTCGAGTTCGAAGTTCTTGGTCGATTGTTGGCGCTTGTCGGCCGGGTATGGCGCCAGCATCGGCTGACCGGTGGCCGGGTCCATGATCTGTTGGCCGTTGGCGTCGATCAGCGGCTGGCCCGGTTGCACCATGCCAGCGGCCGCAGTGGCACCACCGGTGGTCTGGGGCGCGCTGGCCGGCGACGGCGGTTGGTTGCTAAGCGCACCAGGCACGCCTTGCGGGCCATTGCTGGCGGTGCGTTGCTCGTTCACCGACTGTTCGCTGCGCAACGCCGGTTGATCGGGGTTGAACTGTTCGGACGTCGATTCGACGGAGCTGAAATCCACATCGGCCGACACCTCGGCCTTGTAGCGGTCGTTACCCAGGATCGGTTGCAGGATGTTGTGCACACGCTGAGTCAGCATGCCTTCCATGCGACGGCTGTAGTCGAATTGCTTGCCGGCCATGGTCAGAGCAGAGTTCTCCGCCTGATCGGACAACAGGTTGCCCTTCTGGTCGACCACGGTGATCTGGGACTTGCTCAACTCGGGAACACTGGTAGCCACCAGATTGACGATGGCCACGACTTGGCTGGGCTCCAAAGAGCGACCGGAATACAGTTCAACCAGTACCGAGGCGCTTGGCTTGCGCTCATCGCGCACAAACACCGAGCTTTTTGGAATCGCCAGGTGCACACGGGCACCCTTGACGTTGTTCAGGCTGGCAATGGTGCGCGCCAATTCGCCTTCAAGGCCGCGACGATAACGGGTCGCCTCCATGAACTGGCTGGTACCCAGGCCCTGGTCCTTGTCGAGGATCTCGAAACCGATATTGCCATCGGTGGGCGTTACGCCAGCAGCGGCGAGCTTGAGGCGCGCGCGCGCCACGTCGTCGGCCTTGACCAGCAAGGCGCCGGAATTGGGTTCGACGGTATAAGGAATGTCGGCGGCAGCCAGGGTTTCCATGACTTGCTTGGCGTCCATGCCCTCCAGACTGCCGTACAAAGGACGGTAGTCTGGCTGCTGGGACCACAGCACCACGGCAAACCCGATCGCCACGCTGGCAGCCAGGCCGACCAACAGGCCCACCTGACGCAGCATGGTCATCTCGGAGAGGTTTTCCAGGAAGGACAGACCGAACAGCGGCGGTTTGCCGTCGGGCGGAGTGGCCTTGGCCGGAACGTTATCAGCGACTGCTTCTGCCATGACTCAATAATTTCCTTAGACCGGCATCTGCATGATGTCTTGGTAGGCTTGAACCAGCTTGTTACGAACCTGGGTCAACGCCTGAAACGAGACACTGGCTTTCTGCGAAGAGATCATCACGTCCGTCAGATCGACGCCACTTTTGCCAATCTCGAAAGCACTGGCCAACTGACTCGATGCCTGCTGGGTATCGTTCACTTTATTGACGGCCTGACCGAGCATGTCGGAAAAACTGCTGGCGCCCACTTCCGGGACCGCGACCGACTTAGGCTGTGCCATGGCGTCCATTTGCATGGCCCGCATGTCCAGCATCAACCGATTAAATTCAATACCTTGGCTCATGGTCTACTCTCTCTGGCGGCCCGCATTTTTTTGACACTTACTCAGCGGGTACACAGGTATTAGCAACAAGGGTGCCAGCTCCGTGACCGTAAAAAACAAATGCATGTGGGAGCGGGCTTGCTCGCGAAGGCGGTGGTTCAGTCAATGCAACGGCGACTGGTAAATCGCTTTCGCGAGCAAGCCCGCTCCCACAAGGGATATTCGGTGCACATCACTCAACTGGCGAACAGGTAGGCCTCGACGTCCATGCCGGCGTCACGCATTTGCGCCAGCTTGTAGCGCAGGGTGCGCGGGCTGATCCCCAGGCGCTCGGCCGCTTCCTTGCGACGCCCGCGCTCGGCGCGCAGGGTGTCGATGATCATCTGGAATTCGCGACGACGCAGGTCGTCTCCCAAAGCACCGGCCGATTCGCCCTCCACTTCCGCCGGAGGGGCGAACGCCGGGACCGCTGACACGGCCGGCAATGGCGCGCAGGCCACCGGACCGCTCAGGCAAAAATCTTCCGGCTGGATCAGACCGCCCTGCTGCAGAATCAATGCCCGCTGAATCGCGTTATCCAGCTCCCGTACGTTGCCAGGCCAAGGGTAGGCGATCAGAAACGCCTGGGCCTCGGGGGACAGCCTGGCTGCCGCATGCTTCATTTTATTGACGTGTTTGGTCAGCAGACGCTCGGCCAGCGGCAGGATATCGGCGGTGCGCTCGCGCAACGGTCGCCAGGCCAGCGGAAATACTGACAGACGGTAGTAAAGGTCTTCGCGAAAACGCCCTGCCGCCACTTCGCCAGCCAGGTCGCGGTTGGTGGTCGCCACCACGCGGATATCCAGGCTGATAGGCTTGCGCGCACCCACCCGCTCCACTTCCCGCTCCTGTAACACGCGCAACAGCTTGGCTTGCAGGCCAAGGGGCATTTCGGAAATTTCATCGAGCAGAATGGTGCCACCGTCAGCCTGCTCGAACTTGCCGGCCTGGGCCGAGATGGCGCCGGTAAACGAGCCCTTCTCGTGACCGAACAGCGTCGCCTCCAACATATTGTCGGGAATCGCCGCACAGTTGATGGCAATGAACGGTTCGCTGGCACGCCGGGATTGCTGGTGAATGTAGCGCGCCAGCACCTCCTTGCCGGTGCCGGATTCGCCGGAAATCAAAACAGTGGAGTCGCTGCGAGCCACCCGCGCGGCCAACGCCAGCAACTGCGCACTGGCCGGTTCGATCGCGACCGGGCCTTCACCCTCGACGGCAGGGCTGCCCAGGGCATGGCGGGCCACCAGGTCCAACAGCGCCTTGGGCTCGAACGGCTTGACCAGATAATCCGCAGCCCCCTGGCGCATGGCATCCACGGCGCGCTCGACGGCACCGTGGGCAGTCATCAGCAGGACCGGCAATTGAGGTTGGCGGGCGCGCAACAAACCAAGCAGCTGGTGCCCATCCATGCCCGGCATGTTGACGTCACTGACCACCAGGCCGAAGGTCTCTTGAGCCACGGCCAGCAAAGCATCTTCCGCCGAACCGACGGCGGTGTAATCGTGCCCGGCCAGCACCAGGGTATCGGCCAGCGCCTCACGCAGGGCCCGGTCATCCTCAACCAGTAACACCTTGATCGCCATGACCTTCACTCCACTCCCGGCGTACTGGAAAACAATGGCAAAAGCACCAGTGCACAGGTGCCACGCCCCAGACGCGAGCGCAGTTGCAATTCTCCCTGATGGGCACGCGCCACTGCCTTGACTACGGTCAGGCCCAAGCCCGTGCCTGTGGTCTTGGTGGTAAAAAAGGGTTCGCCCAAACGCGCCAGCACCGCTGGCTCGATGCCGCTACCACTGTCACTGACACACAAGCGCAAGGTGTTGCCCCGTGTGTACAAGTGCACTTTCAGCCGGACGTCGCCGCCGCTGGCCTGGACCGCGTTTTCGATCAGGTTCAACACTGCGCCCACCAGGGTGTCGCGATTACACAACACCTCGCCATCATGGCTGTCGCATTGCCAGCGAATTGGCAGGTCCTGCACGTGAGTCAATGCGGCGGCTTGCAAGGATTGCAGCAAGACCTTGGGGGTCACGCGATCGGTCAATGGCAACTCGCCACGAGCGAACACCAGCATGTCGCGCACCTGATGCTCCAGCTCGTGCAGCCGCTCTTTCAAGCGCCCGGCGAAGCGTTGCTGGGTTTCCACCGGCAGTTGCTGCTCGGTCAGATGACTGGCGTACAGCAAAGCAGCCGACAGCGGCGTACGAATCTGATGAGCCAGCGAGGCCACCATCCGCCCCAGGGAAGACAGGCGTTCGTGGCGGGCCAGTTGATCTTGCAGGTGACGGGTTTCAGTCAGGTCATTGAGCAACACGAGCTGCCCGGGCTCGGCGTCCAGCGAACGAGTGGAGATGGACAGGCGCCGACCGTCCTTGAGCGACACTTCATGGCCGTCGTCTTCACGTGGGGCGAAGCAGCGGGCGATGACGTGACGCCACAACTCGCCCTCCAATGGCAGGCCAAGCAGCTCGCAGGCCGCCGGGTTGGCTTCGCGCACGCGCCCATGAGCATCGATGACGATAACGCCACCGGGCAACAGGTCGAGGAGATTTTGCAGCCGATTAGCCAGCCGTTCCTTTTCCGCCAGCTCCTGCATGCGCTGGGCACTGACCACTGCCAGCTCGCCCTTGAGCTCAGTGACGCGAGCTTCGAGCAGGCTGTAGGAATCGGTCAACCGGCTGGACATCTGGTCGAACAGCGAAAAGGCCTGCTCAAGTCCAACCCGGCTTGCCTGCTCGGCGGACGGCATGATCCCCGGCTCGGGGACAGGTGAGATCTGGGCGGCTTGGGTCATCGTGCTCTCTCGCTTGGCTGACCGTCAGTTAAACGGAACGTTGCGAGGGATGTAGCAATACCCGTGCCGAAAAAAAACCGCCTGAAAAATCAGGCGGTTGGAAAACAGGCGTCAATCATCCGCCTGTTCATCTCCTTCGCGACGGCTCATGCCGTACTTGCGCATCTTCTCCACCAGGGTGGTACGACGGATGCGCAGGCGTTCGGCGGCGCGGGCCACGATACCGTTGGCATCGTCCAGGGCCTGCTGGATAAGGCCTTGTTCCAGGCCTCCCAGATAATCCTTGAGGTCAAGGCCTTCTGGTGGCAGCAAGGCATTGGCGGTGAAGTCGGGCGTATGGCCGTTGATCGCCACGCGCTCTTCCAGATCGCTGCGCAGGCTATCAACCATTTGCTCGTCTTCATCGTCGACATAACGGAATTTCTTCGGCAACTCGACCACGCCGATCACACCGTAGGGATGCATGATCGCCATGCGCTCGACCAGATTGGCCAGCTCACGGACGTTACCCGGCCAACCGTGGCGGCACAGGGACATGATTGCCGCCGAGTTGAAACGGATCGAGCCGCGCTTCTCGTGCTCCATGCGCGAAATCAGTTCGTTCATCAGCAGCGGGATGTCTTCGACCCGCTCACGCAGCGGTGCCATTTCAATCGGGAAAACATTGAGGCGGTAATAGAGGTCTTCGCGGAAACTGCCCACCTCGATCATGCTCTCGAGGTTCTTGTGGGTCGCGGCGATGATTCGCACATCGACGCTCTGGGTCTTGTTGCTGCCCACGCGCTCGAAGGTGCGTTCCTGCAAGACTCGCAGCAACTTGACCTGCATCGGTAACGGCATATCACCGATTTCATCGAGAAACAGCGTGCCCCCGTTGGCCAGCTCGAACCGCCCGGCCCGGCTGGTGATGGCGCCGGTGAAGGCTCCCTTCTCGTGTCCGAACAGTTCGCTCTCGAGCAACTCGGCCGGAATCGCACCGCAGTTGACCGGCACGAACGGCGCTTCGCGACGCTTGGAATGGTAGTGCAGGTTACGCGCAACCACTTCCTTGCCGGTGCCCGACTCACCCAGGATCAACACGCTGGCGTCGGTATCGGCGACCTGCTGCATCATCTGGCGCACATGCTGGATCGCCCGACTGGTGCCAACAAGACTACGGAAAAGGTTGGGCTCGCGATGCCGGCCGCGCTCGCGCGCCTGGTCGTACATCTCGCGATAAACCTGGGCGCGGTGCAGCGAATCGAGCAACTTGCTGTAGCTGGGTGGCATTTCCAACGTGGAAAGCACCCGGCGGCGCTGGTCCTCAGGCAAGTCAACGGAAGAATTTTCGCCCATTAACAAAACCGGAAGGAACTCATCCCAGGTTGAGAGTGTCTTTAGCAAGCCCAAAAGCGTTGCGGGTGCATTTACGGTTCCGATCAGAACGCAAATGACCTCACGACTGGACGACAAAGAGCCGACGGCCTGCTGCCAGTCATGGCTTCCGCAGGGTAAATTTTCTTCACCAAGAAAATTTAGGATCACCGCCAAATCGCGGCGGCGGACGCTATCGTCATCGATCAGGAGAATTTTGGTTTCACGCCACATGCAATAGCAACTTCCCTAGTCAACTCAATGCCCGGAATTTGGGGGCAAGCTAGACGCTTGCAGACTTGTCATGCCTGTAGACGCCTGAAATCTGTAAACAGCCACTAGTTAAGTCAAAAAACCGTGCACAGTCAAATTTATGGCGCACTTTGTTCGGATTAACTGAGCGTTAACCGAACAGATGGTAAACCTTTGCCGCGTTCTGCGCTTGATGGATCTGCGACATCTCGTCGACAATCGCCTGACGCTCGCCAGTGGCCGCCTCCAGCAGCTGCCGATAGACCCCCAGCAACTCCTCAAGATTGCTCCGCAACGCCGCCTCGTCTACCTCAGGCTCGCTCAGAACGTCTTCCATGCAGGAACGGCAAGCCAGGTCCAATTGACCGATTGCCTCCCAGTTGCGCTCGGCCAGGGCACCGACCAGGGCATCACGGGTTTGTTCGATTCGCTGCAAGACAAGACTCATGAGCGTGCTCCTTAGAATTGCGGACCCGGTACGGCGATGGCATCCCAACCTTCCTTGACCGTGCTCAGCAGATCGGCGACTTCGTCGAGGATCTTCGGATCAGTCTTGGCGTTGGCTTCGGCCAGGCGCTTCATCATGTAGGTATAGAGGCTATCCAGCTCGGTGACCGACTCAGCCTGGTTTTCCAGGTCCAGGCCTTCACGCAAACCGCCAATGATGCCGATGGCCTTGCTGATCAGTACGCCTTTATTGGCGATATCCTTGCGCTCCATCGCACCCTTGGCCTGGGCAATGCGGTCCAGCCCGCCCTCCATCAGCATCTGCACCAGACGATGGGGACTTGCTTCGGAGGTTTGCGCCTGGGCGCCAATCTTCTGGTATTGGCGAAGGGCTAACATCGGATTCATGTTCTACCTCATCAAAAAAACTTCGGTTCGTATAAACAGCGTATCGACGCCGCGTCAAAAAACTTTAGATCGAAAAAGCCGAAAGCCCGGAGCGTCCTGAGACGCTACCGGGCTTTTGTGTATCGACCAGAATCAGCTGTTTTTCTGCTGTGCCGTCATGGCTTCGAACATCGAGGTGATGTTACTGGCAGTGGCTTTCAGCCTGCCCACCAGGGTGTCCATGTCGTTGTACTTTTTGGTCAGCACCGCGGTGAGGGTCTCGATTCGGCGATCAAGGGCCAACTGATCTTCGCTCAGTTTCGCCTTGAGAACTTCCAGGTTCTTGGATCGAGCCGTCAGGATGTTATCCACGGTCTTCCCGTTGGAGTCCTTCTTACTGGTCTCCGTGTAGGGATTGAGTGCATTCTGCATGCGCTCGATCAGGCCATTCTCCCCAGTGAACAGGGTCTGGATTTCCCCACCCAACTGCTTTTCGTTCACAGCGGTTGCAAACTTTGTACTGTCAAAATCCAGGGCACCAGTCGTCTGATTGGTGGTAATACCCAGCTGCGACAACACGGTCAGCTTATCGCCAGCACCGGTTTCGGACAAAGGCGCGCGAATGGCCGCCAAAAGCGAACGAGGCAATGAGTCGCCGGTCAATGCTGCCGGAACCGAGTTACCTTCGGCATCTGTCGATGGCTTGGTCAGGGAAGTCACGGCCTTCGCGATCGCGTTATAAGCATCGACAAATTTCTGGATCGAAGCTTTCAGACCGTCGGTATTGGCAGCAACGGTGACGGTCGTCGGGCCGGTATCGGCAACGACTAACGTCATGCTCAAGCCTGAGACCACGTTATCCAACTTGTTGGTCGGACTGGTCATCGCCAGGCCGTCGACGCTGAACTCGGCATCCTGTGCGAACACCAGAGAACCTGAAGAAGTCGCGGTGGGGGGGGTAGCCATCGCTACAGAGCCGTCAGCCGCAAGACTGGCAACACCGCTGAGGGAAATATCGTTACCCGCACCAGTTTTAGTCGAGCCCACCACAAGACGTGAACCAAAACTGTCGGTCACGATGTTGGCGGTCAGACCGCTGGAGGAGTATTTGCTGTTGATAGCGTCCCGAACCGACTGCAGCGTCGAATCAGCAGGGATATCAAGGGTGTAATCCGTACCGCCCTGACTGATGGTCAGCGTACCGGTCTCCACCGCACTGGAAGCACCACCTGCAAAAGCCGCCGTGGCAACTTTGGAGGAGGTTGCCAGCTGAGTGACGTCGACCGAGTAGATACCACTTACCGCCGAGTTCCCGGCTGTCACCGTCAGCGCACTGGTATTGGCCGAAGTAGCAGAAACACCGGTGAATTGAGGCGTGGTCGTGCTGCCCAGGCTTTCAAGCGCGGACTGGAAGGTAGCCAACAGTGACTTCAGGGTGCCGATCCCCGAAATATTGGCCGTATTGGTCTTGGTGGCACGGTCAATCTGACCTTGCTTGGCTGCTTTGTCAGAATCCACCAATGCCTTGACGATAGCACCGGTATCAAGGCCAGAGCCTAAACCCAAGCCAGGTAGAATTGGACTTGCCATGTGGGACTCCCTTCAGTGTGCCGCCGGTCTTTTGACCTTTAAACGTCAAAAGAACCAAACAACAAAATTCGTGCCAGCTATCAGGCTTGTGCGCTGAACAACAGGCTGCTTGCATCATTCAAACTGTTCGCCAGTTTGAGCACTTCTTCGTTAGGGATCTGGCGAATCACTTCACCGGAACCACTGGCAATCACTTTGACGACCACTTTGCCTGAAGGCTCATCGATTGAGAACTCCAGGTTGCGCTTGACCGACTGAACAAAGGTTTCGATTTCCTGAACCGCTCTCTTCAGCTTTTCCTGCTCGGCCTCAGCGTCTTTTGGCTCATCCTTGACCGGTACCACGGTGGCAGCATCGGCTCGAGGCTTCTCCACTGGCTTGTCGGCAAATGTCGTCGCCGGCTTCGCAGCTGGATAAGACAAGTTCAGCTTCACGCTCATATCCATGTCCATCACCTCTTGAACGGAAAAAGCGAGAGAGTACGCAAGCGCACTCCCCCGCTAAAACTCATCCGACGATTACTGAAGCAGCTTCAGTACAGCGGATGGCAGTTGGTTGGCCTGGGCCAGAACCGAAGTGGAAGCCTGTTGCAGAGTCTGCTGCTTGGTCAGCTGGGCAGTTTCAGCAGCGAAGTCGGTGTCTTGTACACGACCCAGTGCAGCAGCGGCGTTTTCGTTGACGTTCTGCAGGTTGGAGATGGTGCTGGTCAGACGGTTTTGTGCAGCACCGAGGTCAGCACGGCTGGAGTTGATGGTTGCCAGAGCAGCGTCGATTGCGTCGATTGCAGCCGAAGTGCTTGCTTCAGCAGTGGCGCTACTGTTACCGGTGATGGCGATGGCACCAGAGTCAACGCTCAAGGTTGCAGCGTCGAAGCCGCTATCCAAGGTCAGAGTGATCTGGTTGGTAGCACCAGTGTTGGAGCCGACCTGGAAAGTCATGGTGCCAGCGGAACCGTCGATCAGGTTCTTGCCGTTCAGGTTGGTCGACTCGGCGATACGGGTCAGTTCGTCCGACATCTGAGCAAATTCTTTGTTCAGAGCTTCACGGTCAGCAGTACCGTTGGAGTCGTTTCGAGCCTGGACAGCCAGTTCACGCATACGCTGCAGGATGTTGGTGGATTCCTGCAGAGCGCCTTCAGCGGTCTGAGCGATGGAGATACCGTCGTTGGCGTTTTTGATCGCAACAGTCTGACCGCGAATTTGCGAAGTCATACGGGTAGCGATCTGCAGGCCGGCGGCGTCATCTTTGGCGCTGTTGATTTTCAGGCCGGAAGACAGACGGGTCATCGAAGTGGACAGAGCATCGGAAGCCCGGTTCAGGTTCTTCTGAACGTTCAACGATGTGACGTTGGTGTTTACTGTTAAAGCCATGACGAATTCCTCGTTGGTTGGGTACTGCGGCTTCCGGCCCTGGCAACCGCCGGGTGTGGCCTAGAGAACCTTCGTAATAGTTATCGTCGTAATCGGAACTTGCTTTAGCTGTTTTTTCAAATAATTTGCCATCAGGGTGCCACCCCTCGTAAATCAAGGACTTGGCAGCGCTCAGAAGGTAAAAAAATGACGACAGGGAAATGCCGGAACCGCCACTCGTCCAGGCGGCGGCCCTAGCTGAGGGAGAAAAGACTTAAACCGCCTGACCAGCGGTCAATAGGTCAACCAGCTCGAACTCCAGATAGTCCGCCAGTGAAAGCCAGTTCTGAGCCTGCTGATCGTTGAACATCAAGCCAAGCAAACCGCCCCACGATGACTGGACATCGCCTGGCATAAGCTCGACAAAAGGCTGGGCCGCCTCGACCACTGCAACCATCGCCAGCCCCGCCTCGACATCGCGGCCAAGACGAAACAGCCGAGCACACCCGCGCGCGTCTTCGATGACCACCTCAAGGCTGCTCATCGCACAAACTCCGGATGAAAAGCAGTGCCCACGATCATCGCTCCATCTCGACTGCTGTTATAAAAGCGCACCTGAGGGTGCCCGGCGACAAATCGCTCCAGCTCACACAGATAGCTACGGAAGTTGAGCTGAGTCTTGACCCGCTGGCCATGGCCATCAAGCACCCAGTGCCTGGATGCGTCCAACTGTGGCCCCAGGTCGCCGTCGCCCCAACCCGCATGGGTCTTGTCATGGGGAAAAGCGAAATCGGCTCCGAACAAAGTGACCTGCTCTGCGCCCATCCTGACGGCCAGGTCCACGGCCGGATGAATCACGCTGCCACCTACGTACAGCTCGCCCCGAGGCAGTTGCTGGCGCATTTGATGATAGACAGGGCTGGCGGAATAACCGGCATAACGGCGGCCCTGCCAGGCTTCAATCACCGATGGGTCCGCCATTGGCAGGTAAACCAGTGCAATGGCACCAGTGTCTTCGGGCGGAAGGTGGCGCGCCGAAATGCGTTGATCAATGCTTACCACGATATCCGGTCGGATGCCCTGGGTGATCAAGGGCCGATAAGCCGTATCGACACAGATCAATAGCGGCCGCTCGGCTTGGCTATTCAAGCCGCGCAGCTGCTCGAAGTGCTGTTCGAGACTTGGCCCGGTGGCGATGACAAAAACTTCGCGTCCATTGAGGGTGCCAAACAGCTCGGCGACATCGCGATCCCTTTGCACGAGACCGAAGGTGGATTGCAGACGCTCGATGATCTCCGGAGCCCGTGGGTCGAATTCCCGGTTGTTGAAGGCCAGATGCGTTTCACTGATCAGCCGGTCGCGTATCTTCGCGTTGAAATCGTCGGCCAGCACCAGTTCGGCGGGCAGGGCGAAAAACGGCAACTGGAGCTCCGCCAGATCGCCGGCATAAAGCATTTCGACACGCGGGTCAGCAAGCCATGACGACTGGTCCAGCAACTGCAACACAAGGGCGAACACTGAGCCATTGAGGATATGCACGTACAGACGTTCAACCTCTGCCTGCTCCAGCAGCCGGTTTTGCAGATCCCCCAGCCCGGTGCCATAGACATGCACCGCAGTGGCGTCTGGCGGCAGGCTGCCGGCTTGCAGATCAGCTTCGGCGAGACGGTCATGCCGGCTGGTCAGCTGGATGCCGTTGATGCTCAGGGTCGAACCCAGGCCCTCCACCAGATCGGCCTGCAACTCACCGGCATTCTCCAGCAGCAGCCGCTGGGCCACGGCCGGCCAGCGTTGCTCGATCACCTGAAAATTGCGCTCAAAGAACTCGCTCATGGCGTCTCGCTTTTCCATCAGGCAAAAAAATAGCGTTCAAGGTTACACCTTGGACGCTATTTTTTGTGCTCGGGCATTAACGGCTCAAGGACGATAAATGATCGCCGACCCCCAGGACAGGCCCACGCCAAAACCACTTAACGCCACGCGTTTCCAGTCGGAATCGAGCACGTGCTTTTCCAGCAGCAATGGAATGCTCGACGACACGGTGTTCCCGGTCTCGACCATATCCTTGATGAACTTCTCCGGCTCGCCTTCGAAACGCCGCGCCACCGCATCGACAATCGCCGCACTGCCCTGGTGAATGCAGAACGCATCGATGTCGCTGGCTTGCAGATCGGAATCGGCGAGCAACTCATGCAAATGAGCCGGAACCTTGATCAAGGCGAAATTGAACACTTGGCGACCGTTCATGAAGAACACCCCGTCGCTGACCTTCAGGTGCGGCGCACCGGAACCGTCCGTGCCGAACTTGGCCTTGCCCAGGTGCCACGGTGCATCCTCGCCCATCCAGGTAGCGGTAGCGGCGTCGCCAAACAACATCGTGGTGTTGCGATCTTCTGGATCAACGATTTTCGAATACGGGTCCGCCGTTATCAGCAGGCCATTCTTCAGGCCGGCGGCTTCCATGAAGCCCTTGATGGCGTAGATGCCATAGACATAACCCGAGCAGCCCAGGGAAATATCAAACGCCGCCACGGTGGTCGGCAAACCGAGCTTGTCCTGAACGATGGCCGCCGTATGAGGCAAGCCTTCTTCGTCGCCGTTCTGGGTAACGACGATCAGTACATCGACAGATTCGCGCTTCAGTCCGGGATTGTTGGCAAACAGCGCATTGGCCGCTTCTACACACAGGTCCGAGGTTTCCTGCCCGTCATCCTTGCGCGGCAAGAAGGCGGAACCGATCTTGCCCAGGATGAATTCTTCATCCTTGTCGAACTTCGCACCTTGTGCGTAATTGTCCACGCCGGCTACAGGAACGTAGCTCGCAATGCCTTTTATGCCAATCATTACGGCTTCCCAATTAAAAACAGCCCAATACCACCGCTCGCAAGGATTCGAGGGGCGCCGACAAACGGGAAGTGTAAAGGGCTATCACTGGGCCTGATAAGGGCCAGGCGCCATCTTCCCGGTCAATACAATACAGTGAAGATGCGCGTTATGACTCACAGGTCACGCGATTTTACTGATTAGCTCGATCACAAAGCTATTCAACCAGTGCCCAGGCCAGGGGTGTACCCCGCGCGATCGCCTGGCGCGCGTGCCGGCCCATCACGGCGTCCGCATGCTTGGGAGCCAGTCCCAGACCCGGGCGGATGGCCCGCAGGTTCTGCGGTGTAAACGCATCACCAGGGTTCATGTCTTGCGTCACGTACAGCGAACGACGATAGACCAGCGACTTGCGCTCAGCCTCCGTCACGCCATAGTGCACCTGCCCAAGCGCCTGCCAGGCGCGCTCGGTTTCGATCACCAGCGCCGCGAGTTCCGCCGGTTCCAGCGAGAAACTGGCGTCCACTCCGCCGGCGGCGCGGTCAAGAGTGAAATGTTTTTCCACCACGGTGGCGCCCAACGCCACGGCGGCGACAGACACCCCGACGCCCATGGAATGGTCCGACAAGCCCACCTCACAGCCGAACAATTCTCGCAAATGAGCAATGGTGCGCACGTTGCTGTTGGCCGGCGTGGCCGGATAGGTGCTGGTGCATTTGAGCAGCACCAGATCCTTGCAGCCGGCTTGGCGGGCGGCACGCACGGTTTCGTCGAGTTCTGCGATGCTGGCCATGCCGGTGGAAATGATCAACGGCTTGCCGGTGGCGGCGACCCGACGGATCAGCGGCAGGTCCGTGTTTTCGAAACTGGCGATCTTGTAGGCCGGCACCTCCAGACTCTCGAGGAAATCCACGGCTGTCTCGTCAAACGGCGTCGAGAACGCCAGCATGCCCAGCGCCTTGGCCCGGGCGAAAATCGGCGCATGCCATTCCCACGGTGTATGAGCCTTTTCGTACAAGTCATAAAGCGAGGTCCCGGCCCACAAGCTGTTGGGGTCCTTGATGAAGAACTCACCTTCGCTCAAATCCAGCGTCATGGTATCGGCGGTGTAGGTTTGAAGCTTCAAGGCGTGGGCACCGGCCCGGGCGGCGGCCTCGACGATCTGCAACGCCACGTCCAAGGACTGGTTATGGTTGCCGCTCATCTCGGCAATGATGAACGGTGGCACCTGCGACCCGATGCTGCGGTGGCCGATCTTGAAACTACTCATGGGGGTGATCCTTCAATACACGCGTAAACACGCAGGTACTTTGAATAAAACCGGCCTGCCGAAACAGGTTCAGGGATGCTTGATTACCGGGCAGTATTTGCGCGGTGAGAGTCCGCAGTTGAGGCCAATGGGCGCTGGCAAAGGCTTCGCCATGGGCCAGCAGCGCCCTGCCCCACCCCAGCCCCAGGCGACTTTCGAACAGATAAATCGACACCAGCGCCTCGGTGCCTTGCAAGTCATAACGTAACGCGCCCACGGGCCCGTCCGTGGTTTCACCGATCAGCAACAGGCGCTGTGCGTTCACCAGGCTTGCTTGCAGCCATTGGCAATGGCCGTCCCAGTCAATGATCGACGTATCCAGCGATACGCGGCGCACGGCCTCGGCGTTACGTCCGTCAAAAAGCAGCCGGGCGTCGGCTTGCGTGGCCGGGCGAATCCGCAGCAAAGCACCGGCCAGCGTCGCTGCGACCCTTTTTGCGCCCAAGCCATCGACCAATTGCCGTGAGCGCTGGGCCAAACTACAGCGCATGCCGTGATTGTCCGCAACGAACCCGATGGCTTGGCGCAACTGCTCGATGCTGACCGTCTCCCGAGGTCCGAGATAAACGTGTGCGCCGAACGTCGCCATCACCTCGCCATTGGCCTGCTGATTGTTCGACACCGCAATGCAAATCGTAGGCAGGCCCATCGCGGCGCGCTCCCAACTGGTACCTCCACCGGCGCCGACGAACAGGTCCGCCTCGAACATGAGCTGATGAAAGTTGCGCACGAAACTGTGCAACCGCCAGCGCGGCCGAGTCGCCACCATCGCCTGCATCTGAGCCCAGGCCGGGTTGTCGGCACCGGCGACAAAATCGACGTCAAGATCATGAAAATCCGCCAGCGCTTGCATGGCGTGATGGGTTTGCATCGCGGCATCAAACCCGCCGAAGTTGACCAGTACCCGTCTGACATTGGGTTTTGGCTCAATCGCCCGACCACAAAACTCATCACGTAACAACGCGTACCGCGGCCCGAGCAGTGTCTGGCAGTGCTCGGGTAATAGCCCTGCGTACGCGTCCCGGGTGCCGGACAGGTTCTGATTGAGCAGTAGATCGACGCTATAGGTGCGTGTTGCCAGGTCGTCCAGGGCCATGATCCGGGGCGCAAAGCGCCGTGCGGCGGTTTGCCAATGATGATCCAGGCCATAATGGTCGACGATGATCCAGTCAAAACGCTGCTGAGCGCTCAAGGCCTGTTCCAACGCAGTGATATCCGCCTGCCAGGGCAGCAACGACTCGATCGCCTGCAGCGGGTCCTCGCTGGGATAAAGATCCGGCAAGGCAAATGTTTCAAAGCCCTCGGTTTCTAGTGCCTGTAATCGATGCCCTGACAGCGAGCGACAGGCAAACGCGACGTGCGCCCCCTGCCCGCGCAGCACGCGAGCCAGCGTCAGGCAGCGAGCAATGTGCCCGCTGCCAATGGTTGGCGAGGCGTCCGCGCGAATCAGTACCCTCATTGCAGCTCCCCGCCTGCTTTCAAGGCGGCGTAGAGGTATTCGGCCCGTTTCCAGTCTTCAGGGGTATCGATGTCCTGCACCAGATGGCGGGGCAGGATCACCGGCAGGCTGTTGGGAGAAAACAGCACGTCACCCCGCAACCAGGCCTCCCGACGCCCCCAATAAAACTGGCCGGCATCCTGGAAAGCTTCCGGCAGGTCCTGAGAGCGAGTGTCGCGAAACTGCGGATAAAGCGGGGTCAGCGCGCCCTGCTCATCCAGGGTCAAGGCCCGTTGTACGGGAAAACCAAAACCGGTCACTGAAAACGCGAACGACTTGTCGGGGTGCTCGCGTAACAACTCAAATCCCTCACGCAGGAACCGCGCCTGCAACAGCGGCGCGGTGGCATAGATACAACAGGCGAAATCGAACGACCGCTCGCGCAACTCGCCCACCGCATGGGCGATCACCGCTGCCGTCCCGGTGAAATCATCAGCCAGCGCGCCCGGACGCATGAACGGTACCCGCGCGCCATGAACCTGCGCCAGCTCGGCGATTTCTTCGTCGTCGGTGCTGACAATCACCTCATCGAACAGCCGCGAGGCCAGGGCCGTGCGAATCGAGTGGACAATGATGGGTACGCCAGCGAACAGCTTCAGGTTTTTGCGCGCAATCCGCTTGCTGCCGCCCCGGGCGGGAATGATCGCGATGGCGTTCAAGTGAAACTTCTCGACGACGTTCTTTGGCCATAAAAAAGTCGCCCCCGGCCCCTTGAACAAATCGCTTTTGACCGACTTTTTCCCATGTTCAACCCAACACCCGCCTCAAAATCTCCACCACTTCAACCTGCTGTTCGTCCGTGAGGTCAGGATAAAGTGGCAAGCTGAGAGCCTCACTGAAATAGCGCTCGGCTTCAGGAAAGTCACCCTGTCTGAATCCCAGGGCTTGATAGTAAGGCTGTAGATGTACCGGAATGTAGTGCAAGTTCACACCCAGTCCCGCAGCTCTCAAGGCATCAAAAATTTGTGTCTGGCTCAATTTGATCTGAGCCAACTGCAATCGCACCACATAAAGGTGCCATGCGGACTCGGCGCCCGGTTGAATGGCTGGCAAGGTGACCGCTACATCCGCCAACAGCACCTCATAACGTGTAGCCAGTTGACGACGCCTGGCAACAAAAGCATCCAGACGCGCCAGTTGAGACAAGCCCAGCGCGGCGTGAAGGTCGGTCATTCGGTAATTGAAGCCTAACTCCAGCTGCTGGTAATACCATAGGCCAGTGGCGGGCAGGTTCATCTGCGCAGGATCACCTGTAATTCCATGGCTTCGCAATCGTCGAAGGCGTTCGGCAAGATCCGCATGATTAGTGAGTACCATGCCGCCTTCGGCGCTGGTGATGATTTTGACAGGATGGAAACTGAAGATGGTCATCGCAGCGTATTGGCCGCAGCCTACCGGTCGTCCAAGGTATGAGGCACCTACTCCGTGAGCAGCATCCTCTATCAACGTGAATCCATAACGCACAGACAACTGCGAAATAGCCCGCATGTCGCAACTCTGCCCTGCAAATGCAACAGCTACTACCACCTTGGGCAGCTTTCCGGCTACCTCAGCTGCTGCGAGCTTGTCTGCCAGCAAATTCGCGTCAAGGTTGAGCGTGCCCGGATCAATGTCAACGAAATCGACCTCTGCCCCGCAATAGCGGCCGCAATTTGCCGACGCTACGAAGGTATTGGGGCTCGTCCAAAGGCGATCTCCTGGCCCCAACCCTGCGGCAAGGCAGGCAATATGCAAAGCTGCAGTGGCATTGCAAACGGCGACTGCATAACTCGCTTGGCAATGATCGGCCAGGGCTTTCTCAAAGCGCTCAATAGTGGGGCCTTGTGTCAGCCAAGGCGAATTAAGCACTTCCATAACAGCGTCGATATCCGCCTGATTGATGCTTTGCCTGCCATAAGGAATCCGATACGGCATCATAATTGGCACTCAACACAAGACGTATCCAGCCAGCACATGCGAGTTTCGTTAACTTTCAGCTTGTCGTTGAGCATACCTTGAGTCCCTTTGCCTGACAGCCAGGCCTATGCAAGCAACCGCGCCCAGTCCACGACCGTAGCAGTGCCCAGCGCAAAGCCGGTGCCGGTCAAGGCCAAATTGGGGTTACGGGCCGGGTCGTGTTCAAAGCGCGCCTGCCATTTGTCCTGCAGAGCGCCGGCAGCCTGTGGCGCTTGGGCGAATGTGCCGGGGTGCAGCATCTGGGCCTGAGGGGTCCAGACGGTGAGATACCCCGCATCGGCCGCTTTCAGGCACAGATCGACATCGGCTAACGCGTCAGCGAAGTGCTCCTCGTCCAGGCCGTCCACGGCTTCGAACAGCTCCTTGCGGATCATCAGGCAAGCGCCCGACACCGCCGAGTAGCTCTGCTCCACCTGATGACCGTTGAGGTAGCCCTTGGCGTCCTTGCGTTCGCCAACAAACACCGAGCCCACCTGGCCGTCGGGTTTAAGCACCAGACCGGCCTGGGTGGTGACACCGCGGATGTCCATCTGTTTGCTGCCGACGATCCCCACTTCAGGCCGCTGGGCCTGGTTGAGCAGACTGTCGAGCCAGTTGGCATTGATCACTTGCACCTGGGCCGACAGCAGCACCAGATAGTCACCTTTGGCCTGGCCGCTGGCCCAGTTGTACAACGCCGAAGTACTCAAGCGCCGGTCGCTGCGCAGGATGCTAATCCGGTCGCCCTTGCCTTCCAGGCTATCCAGCCACTGGATCAGGTCTTCGGATTGGCTGTGGTTGTCGGCAATCACGATTTCATGACGATGGTAGCGGGTACGCTGCAGCACGCTGACCAACGCCTGTTGGATGTGTTCGAAGTTGTCGCGGCTCTCAAGGATGATCGACACCAGCGGCCGTTCGGCGTGCTGGTAATCGATCTGGTAGGTCAGCGGCTGGGCCGAAGTGACCTGGGCGCGATAGCCCCGGGCAGTCAAGTGACGGGTCAACACCTGACGCTCTTGAGGGTTTTCTTCCTGCGTCGGGGCGTTGCAGATCAACAACGGCTCGGCCAGATGCGCCAGGCCGCTGAGCCCTTCGTCCTCGATCAGGCGCAACAGCAGGTCCAGTTCCAGGGCCTGGGTGTATTGCGCGGTAAAGCCACGGGCCTGGGTCAGCACCTCACGGCGAATCAGCCAGTGCCGCGCCATCAACGAAGGTACCGATTGCAACAGATCGAGGTTGACCCCCGGACGGAATACGTCGGTGAGGCCGCCATCGGCCTTGCGCTGGATTTCATCCATGGCCACCGCGCGCACGCCCTCGGCACCGATCAGTTCGAGACTGGCGCGCAGCAGGCCGCTTTGGGTGAACTGGTCACCCGCTTCGGCCAGCAACAGCCAGTCGGCTGTGGATTGCCCGACGATCTGATTGATGCGCTCGACGTAATTGGTGGTGCTGACTTTGACGAAGTGCACGGTGTCACGCACGGTGGTGGTCGCCGGCAAGTCACCCGTGGTGAACACCACGACGTTGAATGCTTTGCAATGGCCGTTGACCAGGCTGTCGAAGGTGGCCTGCAACTTGAACATGTCAGCGTCCAGATCCAGCAACAGGATGCCAAACCGCGGCCCGCCCTGATGCTCGACCAGGTGGGCGGCGATGGACTTGAGTTGCTGTTCATCAGGGTTACGTGCTTCAAGCCAGCTCAACAAGCGACCAGAGTGCATGTTCTCCAGTAACCGGCGATCCTGCTGCCCCGGCACCGAGTCCAGACGCTCGAGCCAGGCCTGCAATTTCACCGCCTCTTCAGGCTCGTCGCTGTTCTTCAACGACTCGGCCAGGCGCTTGACCACGGTACGGTTGAACGCATAAAGACCTTGGGCTTCCCACAAGCGGCTGCGTATCGTGCGTTCGTTGTCGTTGGGTTGCACCTGCATCAATTCGTGCTGGCGCAGCAGGATGCCTTCCAGTTGCTGAAGCTGAAGGCGACCGGCCGGCATTGCATGCAGCAGGAATTCAAACTGGGTCAGCAGATCGAAAACCCTCTGATTATAAAATGGCATTTCGACAAACTGCTGTGGGCCAAACGAACGTATCGGCTCGCCCCCTGCTTCCAGCCAGGCGGAACGAATGATCTGTGTACCTTTGAGTGAGCGCCCCTGCTGCAAGCAGTCAGCCATGGCCGCAAAACTGTCCAAAGCAATCTGTTTGATACGCTCCGGAGCCTGCTCGGTAAGCTGGGTAGGCACGGATGCGAGAAACTCGGCGAACTGTTCCCGCTCGGCAACGCTTTTGGCGTCCTTGTAGCTAAGCACGGTCAACACATTGGTGTTGTGTTCGGAACCGCCGTAGTTGAGTTCGCGCACGGCGAACGGAATCGGCAGGATCCGCGCCTTGGCGCACGCCAGCAAGTAAAAGGTATGACCGATTTCCTGCCATTCGAAACTGGTGCCTGGCGGCAGCATGCCGTACCACTGCTGCAGCAGGTCGGTGCGGGTCACGGCGTAGAACGGCGGAAGGAACTGATCCATGAAGCGAATCACACGGTCCTCGGCCAGTTCGCTGTTGTAGTCCTCATGCACCTTGCGATCACGGCGGAAATAGCAGACTTCTGTGGCGCAGGACAAATACATGATCCCGTAGCCATGGCACAGGCCATAGTCAGGGTTGGCTTCGAGGAACTCCACCGATTCGGTCAAGGCATCGTGCAGCAGGAAATCGTCATCGGCGGCGAACACCATGTAGGGCGTCGTGACCTGATTGACGCCGTACACCAGCTTGTCTTGCAGCCCCTTGTAGGTGAACTGAGGCAAGTGCCGGTAATCGACCGAGGGAAAGTCCCGGGCAATTTGCTCATCGCGCTCGACCGATGAATCAAGCACCAGCACCGAACATGGATAACCGCTGTAGTAATGCAATGTCCGGCGCAGGAACGCACTGCGGTTGTGGGAGATCACCACCACTGTGAACCGCTCGTTCAGCGGTGCCACGTTGCTTTGAGCATTGTTTCGAACCTGCATATTTCCTGTCCCCACAACCTGCCAGACGCCAATGATTTGATACGGATGAATTAACGAACCCGGCGCAGATAGCCATCCGGTGCGACGGTGATCAGCAGCTTGTTCTGCAACTGCCGGTCAATTTCGAAATCGCCATTTTCCTCGAGGTATTTCCACACCGCGGTTTTCGGGTTGTCGCCCGGGCCCCATGGACGATCCGGGAAAAAGTCCGCCGGCATGTCCTCGACCACGGTGTCCATCACCACGCAATAGCTGCCTACCGAAACCAGCGGCGCGTACAGACGCAGTTCTTCGAGCACATGGTCGTGGGTGTGGTTGGAATCGAGCACCAGGATGACTTTCTTGCCTTTGGCCGCTGCATGGACCTGCTCGGCGATAGCCGCATCGATGCTCGAACCCTCGATCATCGAGATGCGTTTGCTCATCGGGTGGTTTTCGATGGCTTCACGGTTATGCGGGCGGATATCCAGGTCGATGCCCAGCACTTCACCGTGGCCTTGCAGTTCCAGCAACGAGGCGTAGTAGATGATCGAACCGCCGTGGGCGATGCCGCACTCGATGATCAGGTCAGGCTTGATCTGCCAGATCAGTTCCTGCATGGCCATCATGTCCTGCGGCAACTGTATGATGGGGCGGCCCATCCAGGAAAAATGGTAGCTGTACTTGTGACGGGCCGATTCGTTGAAGAACTCTTTGGCCAGGCCAACGAGTTTCTGGTCTTGGCCTTGACCGGCGATTTCGGTCTGGCATTGGGCTTCGAAGGCTTTATGGATCGTGTTGTCGGTCATGTTCGAATCTCGTGGTTATTGGAACGAAGCACTGTCAACGGCGTGGTAGACGTAACGCCCACCGGTCATCCGCTTGATCTCTTCAAGGTAATTGGAATTCATCACAAACACGTGCGCCCCTTCAGGCAAGGTATCCATCGCCTCATCCGGTGAGCAGACACGTGCGCCACTCAAGGGCAGATACCGTCCCTGCTTGGCCGGGTTGATATCCACCACGCAGTCCACCGCAACACCAGCGCGTTGCAGGAACAGCGAATAGATCACACCTTTGGACGAAGCCCCCCAGATCGCCGAGCCCTGCTGCGGCGCAGCCTGGATAATCTGCACCGCGCGCTCGAGACTGGCAGTGAAGCCGTCCGGCAACGCAAGTTCCACCGCGGGTTCTTCCGGCGTCAGGCGCAACGTAGCCAGGTCAGCCACGATGTACAGGTACTGGCCGCCGAACAGATGTCCGGCTTCATGCACCGTGCCGAACATTCGGCGCAGGTCATCGAGGCGGAAATAATTGACATGCTCGTAGAACAGGTCGAACCAGGCGCGATGCTCCAGGATCCAGTCCAGGCATGGCACTTCGATGTAGATCTGGCCGCCCTGATTGGCCGCTGCGATTTCGGTGAGAAAGCTCAGCGGGTCCTGGATGTGCTCAAGCACATGACGAAGCACCACCGCGTCGGCCGACAGGCCCAGGTCACGAGTGAACGGCGCCTTGATCACATCGGCGTTATCGCCCTCGTAGGCCGGGTCGATGCCCGTGATGGCGTAGCCACGCTGCTTGAGCAGTTCCAGGAAATAGCCCTTGCCACAACCGACCTCGATCAGCTCCTGAGCGCTGAAGTGCCGGGCAATGATGCCTTCTACCTCAGACAGATGCCGCTGGAACTGCTCCGAGTGGGCCTGTTCGTTCTGATAATCACTGTCGTAGCTGAGCTTGTCGGCATCGAATGCCTGGTTGAAGACCAACCCGCTCACTTCGTCCTGGACGAGTACCATATCGGCACACGCCGAGGCTTTGGCCGACTGCTCATCGACAAAGGTCCGGTTTTGCAAAACCGGAAGACCGGTGGCCCGGTACAGCTCACGCGTCATGTGCGGCTCCCAATAAGTTTTGCAAACGGTCAGCCACGCCCCAGAACGCCATGGGTTCGTGAGTCGGGTAAGGATAATGGCCCAGGTTCAGGCGAAGGGCGGCACCACGCTCGCGCAGGTGTGCTTCCACCAGCGCGCGCACTGACACCGGTTCGCCGCTGGAACAATTGACCACGCCATTGAAACGGCGCCGCAGCAGCAGGCCAGCCAAATGGGCGGCCGCAGTCTCGATCGGCAGGTAATCGCGCAACTGCTCCCCCCCGGACATATCGAATACCGCTGCTTGCGCATCGATGGCCCGGTCCAGCGCTGCCAGCAGGCTGTTGGGGTTCTGGCCAGCGCCATGCAGGTAGAACAAGCGGGCCCACTGCAAGGTGAAGGGATGCTCGCGTTGCAGGTGTTCGAGAAACAGGCGCAAGGTGTTTTTCGCCAATCCGTAAGGATTGGCCGGTTGCGGCGCAGTCTGCTCGTCGAGCGGCCCGCTTTGCAGGCCGTATTCGAAACAGGTGCCAGTGACCAGCACTTGGGAAATGCCTGCCTCGACGGCCTTTTTGATGAAGCGATAATCAGCCATCAAGTTGTGTTCGAAATGAAACAGTGCCTGGTAATTCGGCAACCCAGGCCAGGCCAGGTGCGCCAACGCATCGACCCCTTCGACCAGCGCCGCGACGTCCAGCGCCTCGTCGTGGACATCAGCCGCCACGAACTCGACCTGGTCGAACCAAGGCAATGCTCTCGCCGGTTCGACCCGACGAGCAACAGCCCTTACCTCACAGCCACGCGCTAGCAACGCCTGGACCAGATGACGGCCGACGAACCCTGTAGCGCCAGTCACCAGGACCTTCATAGCACCGTCAACTCAGGCACGGCGATCACGAACTGCCCACCCCATTGACGAACCTCGGCCAACTGCTGGCTGACTTCGCTCAACAGGTTCCAGGGCAGGACAAGGACGTAATCGGGTTTCTCCCGCGCGATACGCTCGGGCGATACGACCGGGATTCGGCTGCCCGGCAAGTACTTGCCCTGTTTGTGCGGATTGGCATCGGCTACCCATGCCAGCAGGTCGGGTTTGACCCCGGCATAGTTGAGCAACGTATTACCTTTGGCGGCCGCGCCATAACCGACCACATGCTTGCCATCAGCCTTGGCCTGCAACAGGAAGCGCAGCAAACCATGCTTGATGGCCTCAGCGGCCGGCGCCAGGGTGGCGTAATACGCAGAGGTTTTCACGCCAGCGGACAGCTCAGCCTGCAATTGCTGTTGCACCGTGGCCAGCACCGGACGACGCTCGCCATCGGAGCGCTGGACGAACACCCGCAACGAGCCGCCGTGGGTCGACAGTTGGCTGACATCGAATACTTCCAGCCCGTTGCGCTCGCACAGTGTTTGCACGGCCGTCAGCGACAGGTAGGAAAAATGTTCGTGATACAGGGTGTCGAACTGCTGCCCGGCCATCAGCGTGAGCAATTGCGGAAACTCAAACGTCGCGACGCCCGTCGGCTTCAGCAGCGTGGCGAAACCGGCGAGGAAATCATTGATGTCCGGCACATGGGCGAGCACGTTATTGGCCGCCATCAGGTCGGCTGCCCAACCCTCACCCATGAGTTGCGACGCGGTATCGCGGCCAAAGAACAGCTCGCGAATTTCCAGACCTTTTTCACGAGCCGCCTCGGCGGTGCTGCGGGTCGGCTCGACGCCCAGGCACGCAATGCCGCGCTTGGCCACGTACTGCAACAGGTAACCGTCGTTGGCGGCAATCTCCACCACGCGGCTGTCCGGGGTCAAATCGAAGCGTTCGACCATCTCGGCCACATAGCGCTCGGCATGGGCCAGCCAGGTACTGGAGAACGAACTGAAATAGGCGTAGTCGGCATCGAACAGACTGTCGGCGCGGGTGTAATCCTCGGTCTGTACCAGCCAGCACTGCTGGCATACCGCAACCTTGAGCGGCACCCACTGCTCGGCCTGCTCCAGTTGGTCGGCCCGCACGTATGCGTTGGACGGCGGCGACGTGCCAAGGTCAATCAGTGGCAACACCAGGGCAGTCCCGCAACCTCGGCAATTCATACACGCACTCCAGCGAAATGCTCGTCGAGCAAGGGATGGCTGCTGTCCCGCATCGACAGATTATTGACAGGCAGCGGCCAGGCAATCGCCAGCCGCGGATCATTGACCGATACGCCACCCTCATGCTCCGGGGCGTAATCGGCACTGTGCAGATACAGGAGCTCGGCATCGTCGGTCAGGGTCTGGAACCCATGGGCAAACCCGGCCGGGATCAACAGGCTGCGGCCGTCACCCGCTATCAACTGTTCGGCATGCCAGTGCAGGAAAGTGTCGGAATCGGGGCGCAAATCCACCGCCACATCCCAGACCTCACCGCGCAGGCAAGTGATCAATTTGGCCTCCGGTTGCGCCGCGCTCTGGTAATGCAGACCCCGTACGCTACCTCGCTCACGGGTGCAGGAATGGTTGATCTGACGGATATGAAACGGTTGGCCGAACGCGCTCAGACTGCCCTCGCAGAACAGCCGGGCAAAATGCCCGCGCTGGTCTTCGAAGCGTTTGTGCTGGACGCTGAACAGCCCGGCAAGAGGCAATGCCTTTAACAAAAACTCGCTCACAACGCGCCTCGGTACAGGTTCAATTGGCCGAGGGTGACCTGACGCATGTCATCGCCGTTTTGCCACGCCAAATGCCAATCGAGGGTCTGGGCAAGACACTGCTGCAACGACCAGCGCGGTTGCCAACCCAGCAACTGACGAGCACGGCTGCTGTCCAGGCGCAACAGGCCGGCTTCATGCAAATCACTCGCTTCGATCCGCAGGCCCGGCGCCAGCGGCCAGCGCTCGGCGAGCAACTGGACGACTTCGCCGACGCTGCACATGTCGGCCTCGCCGGGGCCAAAGTTCCAGGCACCGGCAAACTCCGGGCCTTGCTCATAGAGGCGCGCGGCCAATTGCAGGTAACCGGCCAACGGCTCCAGGGCGTGCTGCCAGGGGCGTACGGCCTGGGGATAACGCAGCGTCACCGGTTCGTCCGCCGACCAGGCCTTGAGCACGTCTGGAATCAGCCGCTCAGGGGCAAAATCACCGCCACCCAGTACGTTTCCAGCCCGGGCCGTGGCCAGGGCCAGGCCGTGTTCGGCGTAACGATCGGCGGAGAAAAACGAGGCGGCATAAGACTGCGCCAGCAACTCGCAGCAGGCCTTACTGCTGCTGTAAGGATCATGGCCACCCAGGGCTTCGTTTTCGCGGTAGGGCCACAGCCATTCCTGATTGGCGTAGACCTTATCGGTAGTGACCAGGACACAGGCTCGCACGCCGCCGATCTGGCGGACCGCTTCGAGCAGGTTCAGGGTGCCCATGACGTTACTGGAATACGTGCCCAGCGGATCGCGATAACCCTCGCGTACCAATGGTTGAGCCGCCAGGTGCAGGACGATCTGCGGCTGCACGTCGGCGAGCACTTCCAGCAACGCGCCGAGGTCGCGCAAATCACCGCGCCGATCATCGATGCCCTCGCCTACCCGTGCCAGCTCGAACAAGCTGGGCTCGGTGGCCGGATCCAGGGAAAAACCGCTGACCCGAGCGCCCAGGCTTTGCAGCCACAGCGCCAGCCAACTGCCCTTGAAACCGGTGTGGCCGGTGACCAGCACCCGCTTGCCGCGCCAGAACTCCGGGCTCAACCCCATTGTTTCCATGGGGCCTCCCCGCTTTGCCACAGGGCCTCAAGATGATTTTTATCGCGCAGGGTGTCCATCGGGTGCCAGAAACCGTCGTGCTGGAACGCCTGCAGTTGCTGTTGCGTTGCCAACGCTGCCAGCGGCTCGGCCTCCCAGGAAGTCTGGTCGTCAGCGATATAGGGCAGGACCTTCGGCGATAGGACAAAAAAACCACCGTTGATCCAGCCGCCGTCACCCCGAGGTTTTTCGGTGAAACCCAAGACGCTATCGCCGTCGCGCTCCAGCGCACCGTAACGTCCAGGAGGCTGGACTGCCGTCACCGTGGCGAGCTTGCCGTGCGCCAGGTGAAAATCCACCAGCGCACCGATGTTGAGGTCCGAGACGCCGTCGCCATAGGTAAAGCAAAACGCCTCTTCGTTTTCCAGATAACGCGCCGCCCGCCGCAGCCGGCCGCCGGTCATGGTGTCTTCACCGGTGTCGATCAAGGTCACGCGCCACGGCTCGCTGTAGTTCTGGTGAACGTCCATGCGGTTGTTGCACATGTCGAACGTGACATCGGAGGTGTGCAGGAAGTAGTTGGCGAAGAAATCCTTGATGGCGTAGCCCTTGTAGCCCAGGCAAATGACGAAGTCGTGGATTCCATGAGCGGAATACTGCTTCATGATGTGCCAAAGAATTGGCTTGCCACCGATTTCGATCATCGGTTTTGGCTTGAGGTGCGACTCCTCGCTGATCCGCGTGCCGAGACCACCTGCCAAGATAACTGCCTTCATCGTCTCCCCTCTTGTCCATCACCGGGCTCGGCCAAGCGTTGTTTCGCTTTGCGGGCGCGGGGATTACACCTTCGATGCCGATCCGGGCGCCGCGGTATGCCGCAAGCGCTCGTTTTATGGCGATATGAGGGGGGCTTGCAGGAAACGCGCCAGCTCGCCGGAGGGGATTTGAATCAAAACAGGGTTGAATACTGATCTTAGTGGCGAGGGAATTTTATCCCCTCGCCACGGCCTTCCGGCCCAAACAGCTCATGCTCAGTCCGGCAACCAACCCCACAACCAATGCTGCAAGTTGTCGCCACTGAGCATGAAATCACGAAGCACCGCTTCGCGCAGTTCATCGCCCATGCGGTAGCTGGCGTCAGGGTCGGCCAGGTGCATGCGGATCGCCGCGATCCATTCCTCGGTGCTGTTGCTGCGTACCTTGGTACACGGCAGGAAGCCGTCGTAAGCCTTGGTATCGGTGCAGATCACCGGGTAGCCGCAGGCGCCGTATTCCAGCAAGCGCAGGTTGCTCTTGCAGTCGTTGAAGATGTGGAACTCCAGCGGCGCCAGCGCCAGGTCAAGGTTCAGGCTGGCCAGTTTGAACGGGTAAGTCTGCAACCCGACGGAGCCGTGGAACTCATGAATGTAGGGGCGTAACGCGTCCGGGCACATCCCGAAGAACACCCACTCCACCTCATTGGCCAGTTCGCGGACGACGTCGGCAATGATTTCCAGGTCACCGCTGTGGCTGGTCCCGCCGCCCCAGCCAACCCGCGGCTTGGAAGATGTTCCGCGCCGGCTGGTCAACCGGGTCCACGGTTCGGGCGGCAGCATGTTGGGCACTACCCGAATTTCGCTATGCATGCTCGACAAGGCATCGGCCAGCGCCTGGGTCGTCACCACCACCCGGTCACACAAGCCAATTCCCTCGCGCAGCATCTGCTCAGTGTTGACCGGTTTGTTGCGGGCGTGGGTATTTTTCTTGGGGGCACTGACGACGTAGTCATCGAGCTCGAAAATCCGCAAGGCGCCGGAGTACTTCTTCATCCGCAGGATGTCACCGGCAGCGCCTTCGCTGTAGCGCCCCTGCAAAACGATGGTATCCGGGGACAGCCGCTCGATTTCCACGGTCGAAGGCGACTCGTAGGCCACCCGGGCAATCACCCGCCCGCTGGCTTCGAGTTCGGCCAGCGGGGCGGTGACCCGATAGTGGCCGACCGCGGTGGAGTTGACCGGCAGTCCCAGTACCAAGGGCAATGCACGGGTGCAGAACGGATTCCAGTTATTGCGCAGTGACGGTTCCAGACTGAAACTGGAAGCCCCAAGACTCAAGGCAGGACTGTAAGCCGGGTCACGAGCAATCTGCGGCAACCATTTGCGATAGAAAACTTCGCGCTCGCGCTCCTGCAACACTTCTTCCGACTGGGCTGACGATTGTCCGGTCGTATGCATGACGCTGGCGTAGGGTGTCCAGACCACCAGGTAGCCATCTTTACCTGCACGCAAGCACAAATCGACGTCACTGAGGCCCTGGCTGAATGTCGCGTCATCAAGACAACCCAGTTCCTCGAACACCTGCTTGCGCACCATCAGGCAGTCGCTGTTGACCGAACTCCAGTTCTGGGTCGTGTGCAGACGTTGCATGTAGCCACGAGCGGCCGCCGGTTCGCCATAAAACGGTGTTCCCACCGGCCCGGCCAACCCAAGAATTTGCCCACCACCGACAACCGTGCCCTGGGGGCTGAGTATCCTTGCGCCGACCACCGCGACTTCCGGGCGCAGGGCATGGTTGATCATCTCGTCCAACCAGTCACTTTCGCAAATGACAATCTGCGGGCTCAGCAGCACCAGGTAGTCGCCCTGAGCCTGACCCGCGGCAAAGTTACGCACCGAGGCGTCATTGTCGTCACCGGCGTAGCGAAGCACGCGCAGCATGCTCGCGCCCAGCTGCGCCATGTCCTCGAGCCAGCTAAGCATGGCCGAATCCCGGACGCCGCTGTCCACGATCAGGATTTCATAGCGCGTATAGGCAGTGCGCTCGATCAGGCTTTCGCAGCAGCGCTGCAAGGCTGCCAGTGAATCACCCGTGCGCAGGATGATCGACACCAACGGACGGGTGCCGTAGCGGTAGTCGATGCGATTGATCAGCGGCAACACATCCTGGCGAATCTCGTGAGGTGCGCCAATACGCTCCAGGTGAGCGCCGACCATAGGAGCGTTGCCCTCGATCACCTCGGGCCACGACAACCACTGGGCGAAGCTCAGTGTGGATTCAACCTGGATCTCAGCAATGTGTTCGATGGTTTGCGGGCCGGCCTCTTCCACCAGCCGCCAGAGCAGATCGTGAGGCGCCAGCTCACCGCGAGCCGGGTCGAACCCGCCCAGGGTCATGAAGCGTTCACGCTCGAAGGCCAGGGCCCGACCGACGTAGGGATAGGCGCGCATCAGGTCGAGGTTGAAATCAGGCTTGAACACCGGTTCGATGGACTCGCCGTTTACCAGCGCGCCTTCGTCGCTGTAAGCGCAGAGAACTCCGCTCTTGCCCGCCACGCGTTCGGCCAGGATCAACAACGCTGAATCACGGAGGGTATCGCCAGCACGCAGAAGATAGAACCAATGTGCGCCCTCCAACTGCGCAACGATGGCATTGAGTTGACGCGCCCAGTCGGACTGATAAGGCAACTGCAACACCCGATCATTGACCTCACAACGGGCGTCGGAAAGCACCATGACAGCCTGGGCCGGATAGAGCTGGCCCTCTATGCTGCGCAGCGTGGTCGCCAATGCCACGTCGTCGCCGGCACTGTCGATGACAATCGGCACGATGTTGGGACGCAATGGCCAACTGTCGATGCGCGCAGGCATGACACGCTGCTCGACCTCGCTGAAGCGACGAATCGACAGCCACTCGCGGTAGAACTCGGCATAACTCTCGCTCTGGGCACCTACCCGGCCATTGACGACCGTATTGCGATTGCCCAGCACGCGGGTCACACATAATTCCTGCCAGGCGTGAGGCTGATCGGTGACTTTGTCCAGATCAACGCAACGCACCCAGCCAGAGGCCGGAGCCGCTTCACCGTTGCGTGCGGCGAGCATCTGCGCCAACCATTGCCACTCCACTTTCGCAGCCTTGAGCATTTCAGCAGTCTTGCTCAAACGCTCAGGGTACAAGCGCTCGATACTCAAAACCGTATTGAGCGCTGCCAGGTTACCGCGGCGCATCAGACAGACAAACAAGGCAAAGTCGAGGGTGGCAACGAAACCGGCTCCGCCCTGGACCAGCGCTGGTAGCAGCTCGAGCACATCGGCCCGGCGCATCAGGGCGGAACTGAAATTACCAACGAAATTAGTCGGCGTGCTCTCGAAAATCGCCAGCATGTCATCGCCCTTGAGCAGAGCATCGTTCGGCGAGAATCGGCAATTATCGACGCGAGGCGGCAAGATGAAGTTACCGGCGTCACACAACAACCGAAGCGCGAACACAACGCTGACGTCAGCATGATCCATCAACGCCTGGGCCTGCATCGCAATGCTCGGCGCAAACAGCCGATCATCGTCGCACAACACTTTGATGAACTCGCCCCTGGCCTCTTCGACACAACGCAACAGGTTGCCCTGAAGCCCCAGTCGCTGCGGATTTCGCAGATAGCGGATCGGATGGGACGGCTCAGTGAAGGAATCGACTGTCCGGCGAATTTCATCGCCAGGCGAATCGTCGCAAACAACGATTTCGATCTGCTCGTAAGTCTGGGCCAGGGCACTGAGCAGTGCCTGGTCGAAGAACCGGGGATTGTACGCAGGAATGACAATACTGACGAGGGGCAATGGTTTCACGGCGAAAACTCTCGAGCGGCGGGCCCCGACCTTTTCAGGCCGGAGCCCCGGAACCGCTTAAAAAAGACGGTTGGCGGCTCGGTCGATACCGGCTCAGATCTTGTTGAACAGGCCCAGTTGGGTGATCTTGCTGAAAGCCAGTTGCGAGGCTTGCAGCATGGTCTGTTGCAACGTCAAGCGGGTCATCACTTCGGCCGGATCGGAATCGCGGATCGACGATTGGGTCTGGTTATTGGCCAACAACAGGCTCTGGTTCGTGTCGCTTTGGGTTTCCAGAGCCTGACCACGCCCACCTACCGAACTCAAGGCGCTGGACAACTGATCGGTACCGCTGGCCAGGTTGCCAATACCGGAGGCCAGCGAAGCCTGCAGCTTTTGCAGCGCAATCGGATCGTTGTTGGTTGGCGTGCTCAACGCGGTTTTCAGTTGGTTCACGGTGTCCAGAATGTTCTGGGTCTCGTGGGTATTGACCGCGATGCTGAACTGATCGTCCGCACCGGGCGTACCGTCCAGGGTGAAGCTCACGCCCGAGGCGGTGGCCACGTTGCCGGCCAGGGTGCCGCTGGACACCGGCTGGCTGTTGGCGGTCAACGGCGCGGCGTACAGGTCGAAGTCGGTGGCGCTGGTGAACTTCAATACGGCCGAACCGGTAGGGAAACTGGCGTGATACGCCACCGGGTCGGTGATCTCGCTGCCCGTGACCTGGACGGTGGTCGGGTTGCCCGGGCTGCGGGTCGCGGCAAAGGTGTCCGGCTTGGCGGCCAGGGTGAAGGTATGGCCCGGCAACACGGTATTGGCATCATCACCGGTTTGCAGATTGATGTTCAGGGTCAGTTCCAGACCACGGAACTGCACCGCCTGACCTTTTTTGCTGCTGGGATCAAAAGCGCCGCCCTGGCTGGCTTCGGCGGTGACGTCGTTGCCGCCGGAGTCGGTGATTCTCAGCTGCGTACCGCTGGTGAACTCAACGGTATAGGGTTCGCCGCTGCGGAATTTGCTGTTGTAGCTGACACTGGACGAGACCTGACCGTTGGACAGCACCACGCGACCATCGTCCACCGCCGGCGCGGTCATGGTGACCTGGCTGCGGCTGGTGTTGACGGCCTGCTGGAACACTTCCCAGCCGGTGCTGTTGGTGGCCATCGACATGGTATCGCCGACCGGCAGGTCGAGGGTCACCTGGTCACCGTTGTAGCTGTAGCTGCCATCGGTGTTGCGGGTGAACGGGATGGTATCGCCCTTGGAACCGGCGAAAATGTACTTGCCGTTTTCGTCCTTGCTGTTCATCAGGCTGAGCAACTGCTCTTCGATCTGCGCCAGCTCCGAGGCGTTGGCCTGGCGGTCGGCGTCGGTGTAGCCAGCGTTGCCGGCACCGACGGCCAATTCCTTGGCGCGCTGCAGCACGTTGCCAATGCTGGTCATCACCGCTTCAGTGGTGCCCAGCGTCGCCTTGATGGTGTTGGCGTTGGTTTCGTACTGAGCCAGCATCGAGGCCTGTGTGCCCAGTTGCAGCAGACGTGAAGCCCCTACCGGGTCATCAGCAGCGGTATTGACGCGCACCAGGCTGCTGGCCTCTTCGCTGGTCTTGACCACATTGGCGAAGTTTTTCTGATAGTTCGCAGCCGTGGATTCGTAAAACTGGGCGGTAGAAATTCGCATGGGCTACGACTCCTTAAAGACTGTTGATCAATGTGCTGAAGATTTCCTGCGCAGCCTTGATGATCTGCGAAGACGCGGTGTAGTACTGCTGATACTTGACCAGGTTGCCGGTTTCTTCGTCCAGGTCCACGCCCGACAGCGAATCGCGAGCGCCCTTGGCGTTATCCAGGATCGCGCCGGTGGCAGCGCTGTCGAGCTTGCCCTGGGCGGCCTTGGAACCTACGCCCTCCACCAGCTTGCCGTAGGCATCGTTCAACGAAATGCCCTTGCTGGCGGAACCGGTGTCCACGGTCTTGGCAGTCTGCAAACCGGCCAGGACAGTGCCGTTACGGTTATCCAGGCTGCCGGCCTGGCTGACGCTCACATCGATCGCGGCACCGTTGGACGGTGCGCCAGCAATCGACATGTCGAAGGTGACGGTACGCTGCACCGGCGGTGCCGAGGAGTCCATGATCGGGTTGCCGCTGGCATCCTTGAGTGGAACGCTCAGGCTCAAGGTATTGCTCTGGCCGGGCTTGATCGTGCCATTGCTGATCTCGACACCCGTGGCATCGAGCAACTGGTAAGCCTGGCTGGTACCGTCGGCGGACGTCGCGCCGAAGACCACCTTGACTGGCATCGAGGTCTTGATGCCGTTCTGGATGATGGTGGTGGTGGCTTCGTCGTAGATGTCCAACTGCGACGTCATGGTCGGCTGGCCGCTGGCCGGAATGGTCAGCGTACCGCTGCCGCCCGGCACGATGGCTGCGCCCAGCGGCGCGGCAATCGCCAACCGCTTGGAGTCGGTCATCTCGGTCTTGATACTGGTCGCCGCGTTGCGGGTCGGGGTGATCTTGAACGAATCGCCAGCGGCAGCGGTGCCATTGGCGAAGGTCATCGAAAAGCCGTCGATCACCGGCGGCGGCGTCGTCGCGGTATTGAACGAACCCATCGAAGTGCCGTCAGGCAGGCGCTGGACCGTGTAGTCGGTGGCGCTGGTGAACTTCACCTTGTAATCATTGGTGGTCAGCGCGCCGGTGTCTTCGATGGCCACGTTGAAGTTGCCGGAACCGGCGCTATTGTTCAACGCGGCAATACTGCGCTGACTCATCTGCGCGGCACTGTTGATGTTGGTGAACAGGTTGGAACCGAAGGCGCCGTTCTTGTCGATGCCCGAGGCCTGGATCGCGTTCATCTGGTCGGCGACCACCAGGGCCACGCGGCCCAGTTCATTCATGGCCGGGTCAAGCACAGTGCTGCGATAGCGCATCAGGCCGCCGATCTCGCCGCCGGTAAGTACCTGGGTGAGGTCCATGACACTGGAACCGCTATTGAGCTGGATCCCCAGGCGGCCCGGATCGTTCTTGTCCGGCACGGTTTCCAGGGTGTTGACGGTATTGCCCATCACCAACGGCTGGCCGGACCCCAAGTAGATGTCCAGGCTGCTGCCGTTCTCCACGATCTGAGTGCCGGTGAAGGCCGAGAGCTGGAGAATGGTCTGGTTGCGGGCGTCGAGCAGGTCGTTGGGAGCACCGCCGGAGTTGGAGACTTCGGCGATTTTCTTGTTCAACTGAGCGACGGTGGTAGCCAGTTTGTTGACCTGATCGACCATGCTCGACAGGTTGCCGTTGATGTTCTGATTCTGCTCCGTCAATTGGCTGGCGACCGAATTGAAACGATTGCTCAAGGCTTGCGCATCGCTGAGCAGCAGCTGACGGGATGCATCATCGCCCGGCTTGGCGTTGACGTTCTGCACCGAGGCGAAGAACTTGGTCAGCGCGCCATTGAGGCCCGTGCCGCTGTCCGACAGCAAGGCATCGAGCGGGGTGATCTGCCCTTGATACGCGGCCGCATCGCTGTTGAGCGAGGTCGTGGTCTTCAACTGCGCTTCAAGGTAGGCGTTATAGACCCGGCGCACATCGGCCAAGGTGGTGCCGGAGCCGATGAAGACGTTGCCGTATTGATTGGACGCCTTGGTGGTCTGCACGGTCTGCTGACGCGAATAACCGGCGGTATCAACGTTGGCAATGTTATTACCCGTGGTCACCAATGAGGTCTGACTTGCGGACAGACCCGACATCCCGATGTTGAGCAAACTCATGGTTCAGACCTTATAAAGTCGTAGTGGCGCCAGCCGAAGCGTAGTTTTGGTAACTGGTCATCTGCCGGGCTATATTCGAAATCTTGCTGGCGTAGTTCGGGTCGGTGGCGTAACCGGCCTTCTGCAACTCACGCACAAACTGTTCCGGGTTATCGGCCGACTTCAGCACATCTTGATAGCGACTGTTGCTTTGCAGCAGATTGACCAGGTCATGGAAGCTGTCGCGATACGAGGCGTAGGAACGGAACTGAGCCGTCTCCTTGACCATCTCGCCATTGCGGAATTCGCTGGTGATCGCCCGCGCCGAATCGCCCGTCCAGTTCTTGCTGGCCTTGATACCGAACAGGTTGTGGCTGCTGCTGCCATCAGGCTGACGCATGACCGACTTGCCCCAGCCGGTTTCCAGGGCCGCCTGGGCCACCAGGTAACGAGGGTCCACGCCGATACGGTCCGCGGCTTCCTTGGCCATTGGCAGCATGGCATCGACGAACTCGTCAGCATCGCGGAAGGCTTTGCGGGCTGGCGCCAGGGGTGGCTGCGCCACGGCACGCCCGTACACCTGCATGGACCCGCTCGGCTCTGACGCCTTGAGCGCGGCCAGCCAGTCGCCATTGGCCAGTTCGCCGGTGGCAGGCTTGACGGCGGTGATGGCACGATCCGGCAAAATATTCTGCGCCTTGACGTCAGGCGCGACGGCAGCCGAAGGCACCAACCCGGCAAGCAGCCGATCGGCCAGTTTGGGCGGCAGGGCCAGGCGGCGCTGGTTGAGCAATTCCATGTCGTTGCGGTGAACGCCCTCGCCCGCCCCTTGCGGCGCACTCACGGCCCGCGAAGCCCACAGCGGACGCTGGCCGTTGGAGCGCGACAATGGCCCGTCGGGCAACGTGCCGGCGGCAATGGGCGTCGGCACCGGGGCCTTGACGGCCTCGTCCAACGCTTGCTCCTGCTTGCCGGCCGACAGCGTTGCCGCCTCGCCTGACACCAGGGGTTTGTTCTTGGACATCTGGCGCAGCAGCACGTCAGCCAGGCCAATACCACCGCCCTCGCGAGACATGGAAACGGCCAACTGCTGGTCGTACATTTCCTGGTACTGCTTGGCTTCAGCGGTATTGAGCGGATTGTCCTTGCCCATCGACTCGGTCGCCGCACGCATGGACTTGAGCATTTCACCGATGAACAGCGACTCGAATTCCTGCGCCACTTTGCGCAGGTTGCCGTCACTGTTCTTGTCGCCGACCTTGAGCTGGTTCAGGCGATTGAGGTCCGAGTAGGAACCCGAATCCCCGCTGATCAAAGCGCCCTTGCGCATATCCATGGCTCGTTCCTTAAATCACGATCAGGTCGGCTTGCAACGCGCCGGCCTGCTTCAAGGCTTCGAGGATCGCCATCAAGTCGCCCGGCGCCGCGCCGACCTGGTTCACCGCCCGGACAATTTCATCCAGGGTAGTGCCCGGGCCGAACTTGAACATCGGCTTGGCTTCCTGCTCGGCATTGACCCGCGAACGGGGCACCACGGCGGTCTGGCCGTTGGACAGGGGTCCAGGCTGGCTGACGATCGGGTCTTCGGTAATGGTCACGGTCAGGCTGCCGTGGGTCACCGCGGCGGGTGAAACCTTGACGTTCTGGCCGATCACAATGGTGCCGGTGCGCGAGTTGATGATGACTTTCGCAACCGCCTGGCCCGGATCGACTTCGAGGTTCTCCAGGATCGACAAATAGTCGACCCGCTGACTCGGATCCAGAGGCGCGGTGACGCGCACCGAGCCGCCGTCGATGGCCTGTGCCACGCCAGGGCCGAGCATGTCATTGATCTTGTCAACGATGCGCTTGGCGGTCGTGAAGTCGTAACGGTTGAGGTTCAGAGTCAGGCTGTTGCCCTGGTTGAAACCGCTCGGCACCGCACGTTCCACCGACGCACCACCAGGAATGCGGCCAGCCGACGGAACGTTGACGGTGATCTTGGAACCGTCACGGCCTTCGGCGTCAAAGCCACCCACCACCAGGTTGCCCTGGGCGACGGCGTAGACGTTGCCGTCGATACCCTTGAGCGGCGTCAACAACAGGGTGCCGCCGCGCAGGCTCTTGGAGTTACCGATGGACGAAACAGTGATATCCACCTGCTGCCCGGGCTTGGCGAACGCCGGCAGGTCGGCACTGACCGACACCGCCGCCACGTTCTTCAACTGCACGTTGCCCGAACCCGCCGGCACCTTGATGCCGAACTGCGACAACATGTTGTTGAAGGTTTGCAGGGTGAACGGGGTCTGGGTGGTCTGGTCGCCCGTGCCATTGAGACCCACGACCAGGCCATAGCCGATCAACTGGTTGGAGCGCACGCCGGAAATGCTGGCGATGTCCTTCAGACGCTCGGCTTGAGCGGTGAAGGCCGCCGACATCAGCAGTGCCCCCATCAACAGCTGCTTGAGATTCAACCGCTTAAGATTCAACTGGGCCACCTAGAAAGGGAACTTCGGGCTGAGGAAGAAACGGTCGAACCAGCCTGGCTGACTCGCATCGGCAAAAGCACCGGTGCCCGAGTAGGTAATACGTGCATCGGCTACACGGGTCGACGAGACGGTGTTGTCGGTAGCGATATCATCGGCGCGAACCATGCCGGCGATGCGCACCAGCTCGTCACCGGTGTTGAGGGTCAGCCACTTCTCGCCCCGCACAACGATGATGCCATTGGGCAACACATCGGCGACGGTCACGGTGATCGAGCCGGTCAGGCTGTTGCTCTGTCCGGACTTGCTGTCGCCCTTGGTGGCCCGGTCGGAGCCATAACCGGCGTTGAGGCTCAGGTCCCCGCCACCGATGGGATTGTTGGTGGTCAGGCTGGAGCCGAACAACGACGTCAGGCCAACGCTGGTCTCGCTGGTCTTGTCGATCTGCGAGTTGGCGTTCTTGCTGGCCTGGGTCCGTTCGTTCAGGGTGATGGTGATGATGTCCCCAACCCGGAAAGCCTTACGGTCGCTATACAGGTTCTGCTCGAAGCCAGCCTGGTAGATCGAACCGTTGTTGGCAGCGGCCGGCAACGGCGTGCGCGGCAACACCGGAGCGTAGTACGGGTCATTGGCCTTGGGCGTTGGCGCGACACAGCCCGCGAGCGCAGTAACTCCACTCAGTGCCAGAACAGATACGAAGCGATTCATGACCCTACCTCTTGGTGTTGCAGGCGGCCTCAGGCCGCCCTATAGACGTGATTACAGATTCTGCGTAACGAACGAGAGCATCTGGTCGGCGGTGGAGATCACCTTGGAGTTCATCTCGTAGGCGCGCTGGGTGGTGATCATGTTGACCATCTCCTCCACGGTGCTCACGTTGGACGTTTCCAGGGTGTTCTGCAGCGTGGTACCGAAGCCGTTCAGGCCTGGCGTGCCGACTTGTGGCGCGCCGCTGGCCGCGGTTTCCAGGAACAGGTTGTTACCCACCGCTTGCAGGCCGGCCGGGTTGATGAAGTCGGCAGTCTGCAGGTTGCCGATCACCTGCGAAGCAGGGTTGCCCGCCACAGTGATGGACACGGTGCCGTCGCGGCCCACGGTGAACGTTTGGGCGTCGTTCGGGATGATGATCGCCGGTTCCAGGGCGAAACCGCTGGCGTTGACGATCTGGCCATTGGAATCGAGGTGGAACGTACCGTCACGGGTGTAGGACGTGGTGCCATCGGGCTGCAGGATCTGGAAGAAACCGCGACCGTCGATGGCCATGTCCAGCGGCTGCTCGGTGGTTTGCAGGCTACCGGCGGTGAAGTTTTTCTGGGTGCCGACGATGCGCACACCGGTACCCACTTGCAGGCCCGACGGCAATTCGCTGTCCTGGGTCGATTGGGCGCCTGGCTGGCGTTTGACCTGGTACAGCAGGTCCTGAAATTCGGCGCGATCACGCTTGAAGCCCGTGGTCGACACGTTCGCCAGGTTGTTGGAAATAGTAGAAAGGTTGGTGTCCTGGGCGGACAGACCTGTTTTGGCAACCCAAAGAGCCGGAAGCATTCGATTCTCCTCGTACGCCTGTTTTTCGGCGCGACGCTGTAATTAATGATTAGATCTGCAAGACCCGAGCCATGGCTTCGTCGCCTTCTTTGGCGGTGTTCATCATCTTGACGTGAAGCTCGAACTGCTTGGCCAGGGCCAGCACCGAAGTCATCTCGTCCACGGCATTGACGTTGCTCGCTTCCTGGAAACCCGACACCAGTTGCACGTTGGCATCAATGACAGCCGGCTGGCCGTCCTTGGTGCGGATGGTGCCGTCCAGGCCCTTGGTCATGTTGCGAAGATCCGGGTTGACCAGCTTGATGCGGTCGACTTCAGCCATCACGCGCGGGCCTTCACCCATGGCGCGGATACTGATGGTGCCGTCCTGGCCGATTTCGATTTTCTGCTCTGGCGGCACGGCGATCGGACCACCGTTGCCCATCACCGGCATACCGTTGCCGGCCCGCAGCACGCCCAGGGCGTCAACGTTGAGGCTGCCGGTGCGCACGTAGCTTTCACCGCCTTCAGGGTTCTGCACAGCCATCCAGCCCGGCCCGCTGACTGCCACGTCGAGGTCGCGGCCGGTTTCCACCAGCGCGCCAGGGGTGAAGTCGGTGGCTGGACGCTCGGACATGGCAAATGCCCGCGCCGGAAAGCTGTCGCCAAACACCGGCATCGAACGAGCCTGCTCCAGGTCTTTCTGAAAACCGTTGGTGGAGATGTTCGCCAGGTTGTTGGCATGGGCCCGCTGCGCCAGTGCGTTCTGGCTGGCGCCGGTCATTGCCACATAAAGGTACTTGTCCACTGTCGTTCCTCTGCATGCCGGACGTTTGCCGTCCACTGCTGTACTGCTGAGCACTAAGCAATTTGCAGACCAACTTTTTTCTGGCGCCGTCGAGCCGCACAAACAAAGGGCTTCAGGGTTATTGAAGGGATTTGGGGAAATGTATCGAAGACGAAAAACCGGCGGTGTCATGCCGTTTGGTGGCAACGCTTGACCTTCTGGCAACGGCTACTGCCGTCATCGCGAGCAGGCTCGCTCCCACCATGGATCTTGGGTGCTCGCAGGATTTTTGAAGACTCGATACCCCTGTGGGAGCGAGCCTGCTCGCGATAGAAGTCCCCACCAAACACAACAGGTAAGCAACTATTATGAGCCGGCCTTACCCACCTCATACTCACGCAACTTATTGGCAATGGTGGTATGGGAAACCCCCAGCCGCTTGCCCAGTTGCCGGCTGCTGGGGTGTTCGGAATACAGCCGCTCCAACACGGCTTTCTCGAATCGCCCGACGATGTCGTCCAGCCCACCCTCCAGGGAAAAGTCCCCCAGAGGCTGACGCACGCCGTAGTCCGGCAGACGGATATGCTCGGCTTTCACCGTTGCGCCATCACACAGGGAGACAGCCTGGAACAGCACGTTCTCCAACTGCCGAACGTTGCCTGGCCAGTGGTAGTGGCTGAGACGGTCCATCGCCGCCGGGGCCAGTTTCGGTAGCGCACAACCAATCTGCCGACTGGCCTGGTCAAGAAAATGCTCCACCAGCGGCATCAAGCCATCGAGGCATTCGCGCAGGGGCGGGATGTGCAGCGAAAGGACGTTCAAACGGTGGTACAGATCCTGACGAAATTCCCCTCGGGCGCAGAGCTCAGACAAATCCACCTGGGTCGCACAGATCACCCTGACATCCAGGTACACCTCTTCATCGCTGCCTACACGACGGAAGCAACCGTCCTGCAAAAAGCGCAGCAATTTCACTTGCAGGCGCGGGCTCATTTCCCCTACCCCGTCGAGGAACAACGTGCCTCCGGCGGTCAGTTCGAGCAAACCGAGCTTGCCTTCGGCCCGGGCCCCCTCGAAAGCACCGGGGCCGTAGCCGAACAGTTCGGTCTCGGCCATGGATTCGGGCAACCCCGCACAGTTGAGTGCCATCAACGGTGACTGCCCGCGCGGACTCGCCAGGTGACAGGCGCGAGCCAGCAACTCTTTGCCAGTGCCGGTTTCGCCTTCTATCAACAGCGGCGCATCCAGTGGCGCCATGCGCCGGGCTTCCCGGACGACCGCCGCCATCACCTTCGAACTCTGGAAAATGCTGTCGAAGCCGCGCAGTTCCTGCTTGCGCACGTTATAAATGCGCTCGCCAACCCGGTCCGCCCGATGCAACGTCAGCACCGCACCGGCCATGGCCTCGCTGTCGTCGTGCTCCGATTGCAGTGGCGCGATGTCCGCCAGAAACACATCGCCCCTGACCTTGACCCGCAAACCGTTGATGCGTGACTGATTGGCGCGCACCAGCTCCGGCAGGTCAAAATCCTCGGCGTACCGGGACAGTGGAATCCCCGGCACTTCGTCCACTCGCACCCCGAGCAACTGCGCCGCAGCCCGGTTGGCGGCGACGATGGAACCGCCCATGTCGATGGACAGCACCGGAAACTCCAGGGCGCCGAGCAGCGCGTTGAGCTCCATGTGCCGACGTTCACTGGGCATCAACCCCACCCGCTTGACGCCGAAGACCCCGGCAATGCCTTCGAACTTCGGGCGAAGCGCCTGAAACTGGATGTTGATCAGATTCGGGCAGTGCAGATAAATGGCATTGCCGTGCTCACCGCCCACTTCCCCGCGGGCGACGTTGATGCCGTACTCCACCAACAGGTTGAGGATGTCTCGCAGGATGCCGATGCGGTTCTGGCAATGGACTTTGATGCGCATGAAAAGGCCCGATATCGATGTGTATGCAAGCATGGGAGAGCGGGCTGCTTCGCCGCCCAGCGGGAGCAAGCTCCCTCGCCACAAGTTTTTTCTGCGTGGCAGCGCAAATAAACGTCAAGATTATGTGACAGTTGTAGGCCATTTCCCAGTCGAAAAACCCGACAATATCGAAGAACAGCTGGAGCCGTAACGAAAACTTTACGAAACCACACCTTTATCGCGATACCCACTCTTGCCTGCCTGCTGCACACATCCCTGCTTCGGGTTATCTCTAATGCATCGCTGGACATAACAACAAACAAGCCGTCCCCCAGAGGGAAATCAGCAGGAGAGCAGCATGAAGCAGACGCAATACGTGGCCCGCGAGCCCGATGCGCAAGGTTTTATTCACTACACCGCCGAAGAACACGCGGTGTGGAACACGCTGATCACCCGCCAGCTCAAAGTCATCGAAGGCCGTGCGTGCCAGGAGTACCTGGACGGTATCGACAAGCTGGGCCTGCCCCACGACCGTATTCCGCAATTGGGTGAAATCAACAAGGTGTTGGGTGAAACCACCGGTTGGCAAGTGGCCCGGGTACCAGCGCTGATCCCCTTCCAGACCTTTTTTGAATTGCTCGCCAGCAAGCAGTTTCCCGTCGCGACGTTTATTCGTACCCGCGAAGAACTGGATTACCTGCAAGAGCCGGACATTTTCCACGAGATATTTGGCCACTGCCCGCTGCTGACCAACCCCTGGTTTGCAGAATTTACCCACACCTACGGCAAACTCGGCCTACAGGCTTCCAAGGAAGAACGCGTCTACCTGGCGCGCTTGTACTGGATGACCATTGAGTTCGGCCTGGTGCAAACCCCGCAAGGCCGACGCATCTACGGTGGCGGCATCCTGTCTTCGCCCAAGGAAACTGTTTACTGCCTGTCGGACGAGCCGGAGCATCAAGCCTTCGATCCGCTGGAAGCCATGCGCACGCCGTATCGCATCGACATCCTGCAGCCGGTGTATTTCGTGCTCCCCGAGCTCAAGCGCCTGTTCGACCTGGCCCACGAAGACATCATGGGCATGGTCAAGCGCGGTCGCGAACTGGGCCTGCACGCTCCGAAATTTCCGCCAAAAGCTGCGTGAACCGCGTCTTTTAATCTCAATTGAGTCTGTTGCACAACGCGGCTTTGCTTTAGCGTGAGTGCATCGACGTTTTTCAAATATTCGATCCGGGAACACACCATGAACACTCTGAACCAAGCCCATTGCGAAGCCTGCCGCGCCGACGCGCCACAAGTCAGCGACGAAGAACTGCCGGTACTGATCAAGCAGATCCCGGACTGGAACATCGAAGTGCGCGACGGCGTGATGCAGCTGGAAAAAGTCTTCCTGTTCAAGAATTTCAAGCACGCCCTGGCCTTCACCAACGCCGTCGGTGAAATCTCCGAGGCTGAAGGTCATCACCCGGGTCTGCTCACCGAATGGGGCAAAGTCACCGTGACCTGGTGGAGCCACTCCATCAAGGGCTTGCACCGCAACGACTTCATCATGGCCGCCCGCACCGATGACGTGGCCAAGACCGCCGAGGGCCGCAAGTAATGCATTTCGATGCCATCGGCCGGGTGCCCGGCGATCCGATCCTCGGCCTGATGGAGGCTTACGCGGCGGACAGCAATCCGGGCAAGTTCGACCTGGGCGTGGGCGTCTATAAAGACGCCCAAGGCCTGACGCCGATTCTTGCGGCAGTCAAACAGGCCGAGCAGCGCCTGGTGGACCGCCAGAGCACCAAGACCTACATCGGCGGTCATGGCGACGCCGCGTTCGGCCAGTTGATCAATGAACTGGTGCTGGGCGCCGACTCGACGCTGATCAAGGACAAACGTGCCGGTGCGACCCAGACGCCGGGCGGCACCGGCGCCCTGCGCCTGAGTGCCGACTTCATTGCCCAGTGCCTGCCGGGCCGCGGCGTTTGGTTGAGCAACCCGACCTGGCCGATTCACGAAACCATCTTCGCCGCCGCCGGGGTCAAGGCCAGCCATTACCCCTATGTAGGCACCGACAACCGCCTGGATTTCGAAGCGATGCTGGCGACCCTGAGCCAGGCACCCAAGGGCGATGTGGTGTTGCTGCATGCCTGCTGCCATAACCCCACCGGCTTCGACTTGACCCAGGAACAATGGCGCCAGGTGCTGGAAGTGATGCGCAGCCGCAACCTGCTGCCGTTGATCGACTTCGCTTATCAAGGTTTCGGCGATGGGCTGGAGCAGGACGCCTGGGCCGTCCGGCTGTTTGCCCAGGCACTGCCTGAAGTTCTGATCACCAGTTCCTGTTCGAAGAACTTCGGCCTGTACCGCGACCGCACCGGTGCGCTGATCGTCTGCGCCGGCGATGCCGACAAACTGGTGGATATCCGCAGCCAACTGGCGAACATCGCTCGCAACCTGTGGTCGACGCCGCCGGATCATGGCGCGGCGGTAGTGGCGACGATCCTGGGCAACCCGGACCTCAAAAGCCTGTGGGCCGACGAAGTGCAGACCATGCGCCTGCGCATTGCGCAGTTGCGCAGCGGCCTGCTGGAAGCGCTCGAACCCCACGGGTTGCGTGAGCGCTTCGCCCATATCGGCGTGCAACGGGGAATGTTTTCCTACACCGGCCTGACGCCGGAACAGGTCAGGCTCCTGCGCGAACGCCACAGCGTGTACATGGTCGGCACAGGCCGGGCCAACGTGGCAGGCATCGACGCCACGCGCCTGGATTTGCTGGCTGAGGCTATTGCTGACGTGTGCAAGTAACCAGCCTTTGAATAGCTGAACACATCCCCTTGTGGCGAGGGGGATTTATCCCCTCGCCACAGATAAGTCCTTTTCACCACAAGAGCTGCGCCAGACGCTAGACCTGCGGGCCCGTCCACTCCCGGACAAACTGACCGACGTCTTCCTTCGGCGCCGTGCGTGCTTCTTTCTGCGGTGTGCCCAAGTAGAGAAAACCGATCACCTCTTCCCCGTCCTCAAGACCAAGCCCCTTGGCCACATGAGGTGAATACGCCAGCTCACCCGTACGCCAGACTCCGCCCACCCCTTGGGCATACGCCGCCAACAGGATTGCGTGGGCCGCACAGCCGGCCGCCAGCATTTGTTCGGATTTGGGAATCTTGAAATGGTCCTGCAACCGTGCAATCACCACCACGACCAGCGGCGCGCGCAGCGGGCCGTTGAGCGCCTTCTCCACGACGGCCTCGGCTACCAGCGGATCATTGAACCGCGCTGCTTCGGCCAGCAGCTCGCCCATGCGATGACGCGCCTGCCCTTCGACCGTCAGAAAACGCCATGGCCGCAACTGGCCATGATCCGGAGCCCGCATCGCCGCGGCGAACATGACCTCGCGCTGTTCGGCGGTAGGCGCCGGGTCCACCAGGCGCGGGACGGAAACACGGTTGAGCAAAGCGTCGAGAGCCTGCATCGGCCACCTCCTGAAAAAATGTCCAGCTATTCTAGTGGCTTGTACGGCGAGTTCGTTAGCTCAAATTCCGCAACCAGAAGTCCATTACGCAGGCCACTGGCCTCACGCGCCACCGGGTGCCGGTTTACATGCCGCTTGTCGCGGGTAGAATGACGCCCTTCCCTTTCAGCCCGAGCGGACTTCATGGCGTTGCCGACCCTACGGATCATTGGTTTCATCATCGGCATCTTCCTGATCACCCTGGCGATCTTCATGGTCGTGCCCATGGCCACCTTGCTGATCTTCGAGCGCACCAACGACCTGCCATCGTTCCTCTGGTCGAGCATGATCACTTTTGTCGCCGGCCTGGCCCTGATCCTTCCCGGACGCCCGGAACACGTGCATCTGCGGCCCAGGGACATGTACCTGCTGACCGTCAGCAGTTGGCTGGTGGTGTGTATCTTTGCCGCGTTGCCCTTCCTGCTGACCCAGCACATCAGCTACACCGACTCGTTTTTCGAAAGCATGTCCGGGATCACCGCCACCGGCGCCACGGTCCTGAGCGGCCTGGATAACATGTCCCCCGGCATCCTGATGTGGCGGTCGTTGTTGCACTGGCTCGGCGGGATCGGCTTCATTGCGATGGCGGTGGCGATCCTGCCGCTGTTGCGCATCGGTGGCATGAGGCTGTTCCAGACCGAATCCTCCGACCGCTCGGAGAAAGTCATGCCCCGCTCCCACATGGTGGCGCGGCTGATCGTGGCGTCCTATGTAGGCATCACCATTCTCGGCACCCTCGCACTGTGGTGGGCGGGGATGAACCTGTTCGATGCCATCAACCATGCGATGTCGGCGATCTCCACCGGCGGGTTCTCGACGTCGGACAAATCCCTGGCCAAATGGACCGAACCGGCGGTGCATTGGGTCACTATCGTCATCATGATTCTCGGCAGCCTGCCGTTTGCCTTGTACGTCTCGACACTGCGGGGCAATCGCCGGGCGCTGATCAAGGACCAACAGGTCCAAGGCCTGCTGGCGGTGCTGCTGGTGACCTGGGTGGTACTGGGCACCTGGTATTGGGCGACAACCGACCTGCACTGGCTGGAGGCCCTGCGGCATGTGGCGTTGAACGTGACGTCGATCGTCACCACCACAGGCTTCGCGCTGGGAGACTACAGCCTGTGGGGCAATTTCTCGCTGATGTTGTTCTTCTACCTGGGTTTCGTCGGCGGCTGTTCCGGTTCGACGGCCGGCGGGATCAAGATCTTCCGCTTCCAGGTTGCCTACATCCTGCTCAGGGCCAACCTCAAGCAATTGATCCACCCGCGCGCGGTGATCAAGCAGAAATACAACGGCCACCGCCTCGACGAAGAAATCGTACGCTCGATTCTCACCTTCTCATTCTTCTTCGCCATCACCATCTGCGTGATCGCCCTGCTGCTCTCGCTATTGGGCGTGGAATGGATGACCGCCCTGACCGGCGCGGCCAGCACCGTGTCCGGCGTCGGCCCGGGACTGGGAGAGACCATCGGCCCGGCCGGCAACTTTGCGCCGCTGCCGGATGCGGCCAAGTGGATTCTGTCGGCTGGCATGCTGCTGGGCCGACTGGAGATCATCACCGTGTTCGTGCTGTGTATCCCGGCGTTCTGGCGTCACTGACCGGGCTGGCCGTTTGACCGCGCCCGGTATTCGCCGGGCGTTGTGTCGAACCAGCGTCGAAAGGCCCGGAAAAAATTGCTCGGGTCGGCGAAGCCCAGCAGATAGGCGATTTCCAGCAGGGTCAGGGCCGGCTGCGCCAGATACTGTTCGGCCAGTTCGCGGCGGGTATCATCGAGCAAGCTCTGGAACGTGGTGCCCTCTTCCTGCAAGCGTCGCTGCAAGGTGCGCTGGGACAGGTGCAGCGTCTGCGCCACCACGTCACGCTTAGGCTCGCCCCGTGGCAGCAGCCGGCACAACACTTGCCGGGTCTGGTGGGTCACGCGGCTTTCGGAAAAACGCGCCAGGTATTCACCGGCAAACCGGTCGTGGAGCTGCGCCATGGCCTCGTTGGCGGTGGGTAACGGTGCTTCCATGTCACTACGTTCGAAGATCAACGCGTCGTAAGGTGCGCCGAACATCAGTGGCGCGGGAAACGCCTGTTGATAAGGCGCCAGATCAACCGGTTCGGCGCCCTGGAACAGCACCTTCATCGGGTGCAGGGTGCGTCCGGTCAACCAGTTGCACATGGCCAGCGCACAAGCCAGGGAAGCCTCGGCACTCTGGCGGGTGGGCGGGAGATGGTCGCCATGCACTGTCAGAACCAACCCGTAGCCCCCCTCCATCTGACGAAAGCTCAGGTCGGCGCTTTCAGCGATGATCCGCTGATAACGCACGAGCCGCTGGAAACCTTCGACCAGCGTGCGGCTGGACATCAAGGCATACCCGACCACGTGAAACGACGCCGGGCGCACCACTTTACCCATGTTCAAGGCGATGGCCGGGTTGCCCGACAACTCCACGGCGCGTTGCCAGAGTCGGGTCATCGAATCCTGGGGGAAACGTGCATCCGGATCTTCCAGCGCGTCATAGTCCAGCCCCAGCTGTTTGAACAGCATCCGACAATCCAGGCCGTCCATTTCCAGTGCCTTGACAATCCCCATCGCCCAGCTTGAAGAAGTCGTTCGTTCGCTCATGACGTTTTACTTGCATGACGAGCCGCAGGGTACGGCTGGATTTGCGAAGGATACTAAAGTGGCGCCCATTGTCACTGGTCGTTGCAAGTGATCGCTCTAGACTTCAATCAAACCGTTGGTCGCCCAGAACCAACAGAACAATAACCACAGAGCCCGCAGTCGTGGAAAACACCAGACGCTTCAATACGTTCGCTGAGTTTTACCCTTATTACCTCAGCGAACACAGCAACAGCACCTGCCGGCGCTTGCACTTTATCGGCACCTCCCTGGTCATCCTGATTGTTGCCCTGGCTCTGATCGTCGGCAACGGCTGGTGGCTGATCGTCTTGCCCATTGCCGGCTACGGCTTTGCCTGGGTCGGGCATTTCTTCTTTGAAAAGAACCGTCCCGCCACGTTCCAGCACCCGTTCTACAGCCTGCTCGGCGATTTCGTCATGTACCGCGACATGCTGCGGGGCAAAGTTGCGTTCTAGCCACTCTCAAAGGACTGCCCATGAACTCCCACGCGCGCTTTACCCACATGAAGGACGGTACTGAGGAAGACTGGGCAATCATCGCTGCCGACTTCAGCGCCTATGCCCGGCAATTACCGGGTCGAATCCTGACCCATTTGAAGTTGCTGGACGGCGATTTCGGCGGTTTTCCGGTGGATCGCCTGACCCATTCCCTGCAAACCGCCACCCGCGCCTATCGTGACGGACGGGACGAGGAATATGTGATCTGCGCCTTGCTTCACGACATCGGCGACACCTTGGGCAGCTACAACCACCCGGACATTGCCGCCGCCATCCTCAAGCCGTTCGTCAGCGCCGAAAACCTGTGGATGGTGGAGAAACACGGGATATTCCAGGGCTATTACTTCTTCCATCACCTGGGCATGGACCGGCACCTGCGCGAGCAATTCAAAGCGCATCCCCAATACCAGGCGACCATTGATTTCTGCGCCCGATACGACGCCGCGGCGTTCGATGCCGAGTACGACACCCTGCCGTTGAGTTTCTTCGAGCCGATGCTGGAAAGGCTGTTTGCCGCACCGAAGCAGTCGATCTACAAGGCGGCGATGGCTGAACAGGTTCAAGCCTGACTGATTGCTGGGATCGCTATGCGGTCCATCGCGGGCAAGCCTTGCTCCCACAGGTAGTGCTTGCTCTCGCAGGCTGTGAATACCTGTGGGAGCAAGGCTTGCCCGCGATGGCGTCAGATCGGCTCACGCCGGTTCGGTGACTTTCAACTCAGCCCGGATCAACGCCTCCCGCGCCTGGGCATCGGCCAACCGATACAACTCGATCGAGCCGTCCCAATGCTCGATCAGCGCCGTGCACGACTCGACCCAATCGCCACAATTGAGATACTCCACCTCGCCCACCCTGCGCATCTCGGCATGGTGGATGTGTCCGCACACCACACCGTGCAGTTCACGCTTCACACATTCATGGGCGATGGCTTCTTCGAAGTCGCTGATGAAGCTGACCGCCGTCTTGACCTTGTGCTTGAGGTACGCCGACAACGACCAGTAACCGTAGCCATAACGGGCCCGCCAATGGTTGAGCCAGCGGTTCAGGGTCAGGGTGAACTCGTAGGCCGAATCGCCAAGGAATGCCAGCCAACGGTGGTACCGGGTGATGACATCGAACTGATCGCCATGGATCACCAGCAAATGCCGGCCGTCCGCGGTGACGTGCACCGCTTCGTCCACCAATTGGATATTGCCCAGGATCAGCTTCGAATATCGCCGCAGAAATTCGTCATGGTTACCGGTGACGTAGATCACCTCGGTGCCGCGCTTGCTCATGGTCAGCAAGCGGCGAATGACGTTGGTGTGAGCCTGTGGCCAGTACATGCCGCCGCGCAGCTTCCAGCCGTCGATGATGTCACCCACCAGGTAGATCTTGTCGGTATGGTAGCCCTTGAGAAACTGCGACAAATGCTCGGCCTGGCAGTCCCGGGTGCCCAGGTGCACATCGGAAATCCATAAGGTGCGAACACGCTGTTTGCGGCTGGGTCTGGCGAGCTCGGCGCTGGTCATGGGCAACCCTCTGATCGTTTTAGCCACTGTGCCTTCCTGCGGTTAATACCCCATGACAAACACAAGTCCGTTACATGACAGCGCGAAGCAGCGTGGCCTCGGTGTATGCTGACGGCCTGCCCCGGGAGACCGAGATGAGACCGACCCTGACGCTACGCCATTACAGCCACGACCTGATTGTCCACAGCCACGACCACGCCCAACTGGTGTTCGGGTTGTCCGGGCTGTTGGATTTCGAGGTCGAAGGTTGTGGCAGCCAGGTCGTGCAGCAGAGTTTCGTGGTGATACCCGCCGGTGCCCATCACGCCTGCGGCAGCCCCCGTGGCAGCCGTTGCCTGGTGCTGGATGTGCCGAGCGATGATTGGATCGGGCAAGCCTTGGGTGATCACGCCGACGCCAGCCGCCGATTGCTCGACAATGCCGCGCGCAGGCCCCTGGATGCGGGGCAAAGCCAGTTGGTCAGCTGGCTGGCGGGCAGCCCGGTGGACGACCCGGTGATCGCCCAACAAGGGGCCGTGCTGCTCCTGGCCAGCCTCAATGGCACTGGCCAGGACATCGTCGGCGGCCGGCGCCTGCCCTATGCGGCGCTCAACGCCCACATTGACCAGTACGCCGCCTATCCGCTGCAAGTGGCGGACCTGGCCCAGGTCGCCGGGCTCTCCAGTGCCCGCTTGCATGCACGCTTCGTCGCCGAATGCGGGCAAACCCCGATGGACTACATCCGCAGTCGCCGTCTACACAAGGCGGTGGACCTGCTGCGTGATTCGCAACTGCCCATCGGTGAAATCGCCCACCGGGTCGGTTATAGCTCGCAAAGCGCCTTTGCCGCCGCAGTGCTGCGCGAATTCGGCGCCTCACCGGGCAAGCTGCGGCGCCAGCGCTAGCTTCGCGCTAAAAAACGCGAGGATCGCGACAGACATGAACGGCCGGTAGCGGGTTCAATACCCAGACGCTCAACCGTTGGACAAGGATCGCAATGACTCCCCGTACCGCCCTCGGCGCCCTGCACATTGGCGCACTCATGTTTGGCCTGACCGGTGTATTCGGCAAGCTCGCCGCCGCCTCGCCAGCGGTCATTGTGTTCGGCCGCGCCGTATTCGCCGTGCTGGCCCTGGCGTTTTTTGCCCGCTTCGCCAGCAGCGCCCGCTGGCACAAGCTCCACGCACAGGACCTTCGACGCCTGCTGCTGGGCGGCCTATTGCTCGCCGGGCACTGGGTGAGCTTCTTCATATCGGTCAAAGTCGCCGGTGTGGCAATCGCCACGTTGGGCTTTACCAGCTTCCCGGCCTTCACGGTGCTGCTCGAAGGGTTGATTTTCCGCGAGCGGATCCGTGCCAATGAAATCCTGTTGGTGGCAATGGTAAGCATCGGCCTGGTGCTGGTCACACCGCACTTCGACCTGGCCAGCGGCGCCACCACCGGCCTGCTGTGGGCCGTGCTTTCGGGGTTGCTGTTCTCGCTGCTTTCGCTGGTCAACCGCGCCGGTTCCACACGGGTGCCGCCGGTACAGGCCGCTTTGTGCCAGAACCTGGTGGTCGGCTTTTGCCTGTTGCCAATGGCAGCGCCGCAACTGATTGACGTGCGCCCTGTCGACTGGCTGTGGATCGCCCTGCTGGGGGTGTTCTGCACCGGCCTGGCCCATAGCCTGTTTGTCGCCAGCCTGGCGGTGATCAAGGCCCGCACGGCGGCGGTGGTGTTTGCCATGGAACCGGTCTACGGCATCACCATCGCCTGGTTGCTATTCGATGAAAACCCGACGTTGCGCATGCTGCTGGGTGGCGCGCTGATCATCGTCGCGATCGTGATGTCGAGCCAACTCAGTGGCGGCACAAAGAAACCGGGTGTAAGCGCCCAAGCCGCGCCTCACTGAACCCGGTCGTTGTGGCCCAGGTCCCGCTCCGGGTCGATCCGGTCGCGGACCCGCTGCTTGAGAACCTTGGCCTCGGGAAAACCACCATCGGCCTTGCGTTCCCAGATCTGCGTGCCGTCGCAACTGATATGAAACACCCCACCGGTGCCCGGCACCAACGACACCTTGCCCAAGTCGTCGCTAAACGTGCTGAGCAGTTCCTGAGCCAGCCAGGCGGCGCGCAGCAGCCACTGACATTGCGTGCAATAGGTGATGACGACTTCCGGCTTGTGCTCGGTCATTGCGGGTGAACTCCTGGGGGCAAAGGCATCGCTATAATACCTGCCTTTGATTGCCCGCCCCGAGATTGACGATGCGCCGCCTGCTGCCTTGCCTGCTTCTGCTACTGCTGCCCCTGCTCGTTCATGCCAACGAGCCCGCCGTCGAGGCGCCGCGTCCGAAAATCGGCCTGGTACTGTCCGGCGGCGCCGCCCGGGGCCTGGCCCACATCGGGGTGCTCAAGGCCCTGGAAGAACAAGGCATCCAGATCGACGCCATCGCGGGCACCAGCATGGGCGCAGTGATCGGTGGGCTGTATGCCTCGGGTTACAAAATCGACGAGCTGGAAAAACTCGCCCTGGGCATCGACTGGCAACAGGCCCTGTCCGACGCTCCGCCGCGCAAGGACGTACCGTTCCGGCGCAAGCAGGACGATCGGGACTTTCTGGTGAAACAGAAACTCAGCTTTCGTGATGACGGCAGCCTCGGCCTGCCCTTGGGCGTTATCCAGGGGCAGAACCTGGCCCTGCTGCTTGAAAGCCTGCTGGCCCACGCCAGCGACACCCGGGACTTCGACAAACTGCCAATCCCTTTCCGCGCCGTGGCGACCGACATCGCCAGTGGCGAGAAGGTGGTGTTTCGCAAGGGCCACCTGCCCAAGGTCATCCGCGCCAGCATGTCGATCCCGGCGGTATTCGCGCCGGTGGAACTGGACGGCCGGTTGCTGGTGGATGGCGGCATGACCGACAACATCCCGCTGGATGTGGCCCGGGAAATGGGCGTGGACAGGGCCATCGTGGTGGACATCGGCACCCCGCTGAGCACCCGCAAGCAATTGGTCACCGTGATCGACGTCCTGAACCAGTCGACCACCCTGATGACCCGGCGCAACTCAGAAGAACAATTGGCAACGCTCAGAGAAGACGATGTGCTGATCCAGCCGGCGCTGGCGAGCTTCGGCGCCACAGACTTCGGCCGCGCCCAGGAAATGATCGACGCCGGTTACCGTGCCACCCAAATACTCGAGGCCCGCCTGGCGCACCTGCGCCCCACGGAGCCGGCCGACCCCGAGCTCATGGCGGCGCGTACCCCAAGCGAGCGCACGCCGGTCATCACCGCCATTCGTGTGGAGAATGACTCCAAAGTCGGTGACGACGTGATTCGCTATTACGTTCGCCAGCAAGTCGGCGAGCCGCTGGACCTGGGTCGTTTGCAGACCGATATGGGCACGTTGTACGGGCTGGATTACTTCGAGCAGGTGCAGTACCGCGTAGTGCACAAGGCCCCGGACCATACGCTGGTCATCAGTGCCCGGGGCAAACGCACCGGCACCGATTACCTGCGGCTGGGGTTGAGCCTGTCGGACGACATGCGCGGCGACAGCGCTTTCAACCTTGGCGCCAGCTATCGGGTCAATGGCATCAATCGCCTCGGCGCCGAGTGGCTGACCCGGGCACAGATTGGCGACAAGCAGGAGCTGTACAGCGAGTTCTACCAGCCGCTGGATGTCGGCTCGCGCTACTTCATCGCACCCTACGGGCAATTCGAATCCCGCAACGTCGAGTCCATCCTGGACAACGACCCGGTGGCCCAGTACCGCGTCGAACGTTATGGCTTTGGCCTGAACCTGGGCCGGCAGATTGGCAACAGCGGCGAAATCCGTTTCGGTGTCGGCCAAGCCTGGGGCGAGGCAGATGTACGCATTGGCGATCACGACCAGCCCAGCGAAAGTTTCAATGAAGGCTTCTACGACCTGAAGTATTCATTCGACTCCTTCGACAATGTGTACTTCCCCCATGAAGGCGAAGACATCGGCCTGACCTGGCGCCAGTATGAGCCAGGATTGGGTTCCGACCAGCGTTACCGCCAATGGGAACTCAATCTGGACAAGGCGCTGAGCCACGGCCCGGACACCTTCATCCTCGGCGGGCGTTACGGGCGTACCCTGGACACCGCTGAAGTGGTGACCTCAAGCTTTGTCCTCGGTGGTGCGCGGCAACTGTCGGGCTTTCGCGAAGACGGCATCTCCGGGCAGAACATGAGCCTGATGCGCGCTGTGTATTACCGAAGGCTCACACCGCGAGCCTACCTGCCGCTGGATTTCCCGCTGTACATCGGCGGCTCCCTGGAACGCGGCCGGGCGTGGAACAACGACAATGAGTTCGACAGCGGCTACATCAATGCCGCCAGTATTTTCCTGGGGTTTGATACGCCGTTGGGGCCACTGAATTTCAGCTATGGGTTTAACGATGATGATGAGCGGGCGGTGTATCTGAATCTGGGGCAGACGTTTTGATGGCCCTGTATCCGCAGCAGCCCCCACATTGGTTTCGTGTCGTTCGCGGGCTTGGCGTTCACCGTCAATCCCCTGTGGGAGCGAGCCTGCTCGCGAAGGGGCCAGCAGGCTCACCAATAAAGGACTTCAGCGAATCCCCGCCAGGAGCACGCGCGCGGTTTGCCTGAGAGGTTCGTTGCCCTCTTCGAGCAACTCTTCCAGCAGTGCGACGGCGGTTTTCAGATCGCCATCGTCAATGCAGTTCTGCGCCTGCTCCAGCTTGTCGGAGTGTTCCGGTACCTGAGGCTCTTGGCGGACAGGTTCGAGGGCCATCGGCTCCAGTTCCAGGGACTGTTCTTCATCAGCAAACCCGTCGAGAAATGCATCGTCCAGCGATTCGGTTTCAGACGGTGCGCTCCACTGCAGGTCCGGCGCGTCGAAACTCGAAAGCGACAAGTCCCCAAAGCCTTCGGACGCAACAGGTGTTTTTTCAGTGGCGCTGTGCTGCGGTTCGGCAAGATCCCAACTGGTTTCCATGGACAGCGCATCCAGATCGAGTTCGAACTCGTCACTGGACTCAGGGGCGACGTCAGTCAGCGGCGGCTGAGGTTCTGTGACCATGGGCGCGGCCACCGCGGCGACCTTCGGATAACGCCCGCGGATTTCTTCGAGTGTGCTGACGTCAATGCCCTGCGCCAACAAATGATGTTCCTGGGCCTGGAAACCGATGGTATCGCCCTGCTTGCCCAGCACTTCCAGCAACTTGAGGCCCAGGTCGGTGCGCGCGGGCTCTGTCAGCAGCGCGGCGCGCAGCAATCCCGCCGCTTCGGTGAAACGACCGTAGGTCAGGTAAATCCCGACCCCTTCCAGCACGTCCCCCAAAGGTGCATCACCGTTACTGAACGACGTGGCGGCCTCAGGCTGTTCCGTGTCGGCGGTCGAAGCGTAGGTTTGGGTGTCGTCTTCAAGCATCGGTTCAGGACGCTCGGGCAGGGGCTCCATTTCCGCCTGTTCTTGCTGCCGTCGACGAAGAAACAGCAATAACCCGAGCAACCCCAACAGCCCCACCAGCGCCGTTATCCACAACCAGTTAATACCCTCCTCTGGTTCCGGGACCGGTTCTGTGACGGGTGGTGCTTGATCTGGCGGCGCGGGGGTTGCGGCAGGCACAGACTCCGGCTGCGCAGATTCAGCAGGGGCTGGCGTGAGCTCGGCCAGTTGTGTCTGCAACTCGCTGATCTGCTTGCGCTGACTCGCGATTTCTTCGTCCTGGGATTGGAGCAGCGCCTGCAGTTGCTCGATGGTTTTTTGTTGCTGCTCGTTTTGCAGCACGCTGGCGGCCAGTTGCTCGTCGGACACGGCGGAGGCCGGGACGGCAGCCGTTTCTGCCGCTGATGGCAGCACCGCAGAATCGGGCAGCAATAAACGCTGGCCCACGGAAAGCCGGTCACTGCCGGGGTTCAGGGCCTGGATGCCCTGCATCAGCTCATTGACCGAAGCATTGCTGCCGGCGTCATGCAGTCGTTTGGCGATGGACCAGGGGTTGTCTCCCTGCACGACGGTATAGCGCTTGCCTTGAGTAGCCGCAGGCGGCTTGATCGCAGGCGTTGCCTGGGCCGCGGCGGAAGGCTCGTCCCGCGCCGGTACGATACCCGGCGTGCCCGGCGGGTCGATCAGCACGGTGTATTCGCGCAGCAGACGCCCGTTGGGTTGATTGAGCTGCACCAGGAAATTGAGGAAGGGTTCCTCCACCGGTTTGCTGGAGGTCACCCGAATGTAGCCGCGCTCGCCGCGCAGCACTGGCGTGAAGCGCAAGCTATTGAGATAGAACACCCGCTCCACGCCGGCACGGCTGAAATCGTCCGCGCTCGCCAGGCTGGCCGACAAATCGCTTTCACTTACCCCGGTCACATCGACCAGAGCGATATCGGCACGCAACGGCTGATTCAGGGCGGAATGGAGGGTGATCTCCCCAAGCCCCAGCGCCGATGCCAACGCCGAATACCCCATGGCTGCCACAACTACCAACACGTTGAGCCAACTGCGCAACGTGCACTGCAAACTTACAAGCATGGGCATCCCTTTTGATTACCAGACTGAGCGCCTAAGTACTGGTTATAGTTCGCGAACCGCCGAATCTCAAAAGTCTGATGCCTGGGATATGCCTCAGGATTTTTCCAGATTGGCCAGAATCGTGCCATGGACCCGCATGCACACGCGCATGTCGGCTTCATCGACCCCCTCGAACAACTCACGGCGCAGTTGCGTGGCAATGGTTTCGATCTGTTCGATCAGCGGCAGCGCCGGTGCACAAAGCACGATTTTCTTGGCACGACGATCCTCGGCCACGGCCTGACGCTGCACCAGGCCCTGAGCTTCCAGGCTGTCGAGCAACCGGGCCAGGGTCGGGCCTTCGACAGCGACACTCTGGGCCAGTTCGCGCTGGGTCGGCGCCTGTTCGAAACGGGCCAGGTGCAACAGCACCAGCCAGCGGGCCTGAGACAGACCCAACCCGGCCAGGCGACGATCCAGCTCGGCACGCCAGCCTCGAGACATTTGCGCCAACTGCATGCCAAAACGGTGTTGATCGGTTAACGGCATAAAAAAACTCATCAGATCTGAAATAGAGAAAAACTAATTATTAGTCAGCTAAGCATGAGCTTCGGATTCAGGCAAGGTTTACCCTGTAGTGAATCGTTAAAGGAAGGTAACTCACTGATCAGACTTCAAATTCCGACTGCAACGCAGCCCTGACACAATACAGGACACCTTCCGGAACCCGACCGACAAACAGTGCTGCGACTTCCGACACCGCTGGCAACTCGCCTTCGCCGTCCAGAAACGCATCCTGCACCTCGCCCATCAATTCCTCGGGTAAATCCAACGCCTGCTCCAAAGACAACTGCTGCTTGCCGATGGCCTCGGCCAGCATCGTATAAACGTTCTTTTCCGAGCATTGCAGTTGTCCGGCAATCTGCAACGGGGTCATGCCGGCGCGGGCCAGGGTGATCAATTCGTGACGAACATCGGCCACCGCTTTCGGCGCCTCGACCTCGCCGCCCAGCACTTGGAGGAAGGCTTCGCCGTAACGCTCCAGCTTGCGCGCGCCCACGCCACTGACCCGGGCCATTTCCGCCAGGGAGGTGGGTTGGCTGCGGAGCATTTCCAGCAGCGTCGAGTCGGGGAAGATCACATACGGCGGCACGCCATGCTCTTCGGCCAGCTTGCGACGCAAGGCGCGCAAGGCTTCCCACTGGTCGCGCTCTTCGCCGCGCACCAGTTGGCTGGCCTGGCTCTTGCTGTTCTTGATCGCCGTTGCCGGCTTGAGATCACGGCGCAGTTCAAGGGAGACCTCGCCTTTGAGCAACGGCCGGCAACTCGCACTCAGGCGCAGGCCGCCGTAGCCTTCCAGGTCGATATCGGCCAACCCGCGGGCCACGAGCTGGCGGAACAATGAACGCCATTCACTTTCCGTGCGTGCCTTGCCCACACCGAACACCGAAAGATGCTGGTGGCCAAAACTGCGCACCTTTTCGTTGTCCTTGCCCAGCAACACGTCCACCAGATGCCCCACGCCATAGCGCTGGCCGGTGCGATAAATCGCCGACAACGCCTGGCGGGCCGGTTCGGTGGCGTCCCAGGTTTCCACGCCGTCGACGCAGTTGTCGCAATGTCCGCAAGGCTGGGGCATGTCTTCGTCGAAATAGGCCAGCAAGGTCTGGCGCCGGCAGCGGGTCTCTTCGCACAGCGAAAGCATGGCGTCGAGCTTGTGCTGCTCAAGACGCTTGTGGCGCTCGTCGCCCTCGGAGTTCTGCAGCATCTGCTTGAGCATCACCACGTCTTGCAGGCCGTAGGCCATCCACGCGTCGGCCGGCAAGCCATCACGGCCGGCGCGCCCGGTTTCCTGGTAATACGCCTCGAGGGATTTGGGCAGGTCCAGGTGCGCGACGAAACGCACGTTGGGCTTGTCGATGCCCATGCCAAACGCCACGGTGGCCACCATGATCAGGCCTTCCTCATTGAGGAAGCGTTTCTGATGATAGGCCCGCAAGTCATTGGGCAGGCCGGCGTGATACGGCAACGCCGGAAAACCTTGTTCGCAGAGAAACGCCGCCACTTCATCGACCTTTTTGCGCGACAGGCAATAAACGATGCCGGCATCGCTGCGCCGCTCGGCAATAAACGCCAGCAACTGCTTGCGCGGCTGCTCCTTGGGCACGATGCGATAGAAAATGTTGGGGCGGTCGAAGCTGGAAAGGAAGCGCTCGGCGTTCTGCAAATGCAGGCGATCGACGATTTCTTCGCGGGTGCGTTTGTCGGCGGTGGCGGTCAGGGCGATGCGTGGCACGTCGGGAAACAGTTCGGCCAGTTGCCCCAGTTGCAGGTATTCACGGCGGAAGTCGTGGCCCCATTGGGACACACAGTGGGCTTCGTCGATGGCAAACAGAGCGATTTCCAGGCTCTGCAGGAAGGCCAGCATGCGCGGCTGCACCAGGCGTTCCGGGGCCAGGTAGAGCATTTTTATTTCACCGCGCTTGATTCGCGCCGCCAGGTCCCGTTGCTGCTCGGCGCTGAGGGTCGAGTTCAGCGAAGCGGCTGCAACCCCCAGCTCTTCAAGGGTCGCGACCTGGTCGTCCATCAACGCAATCAGCGGCGAGACCACTACCGCCAGGCCGTTGCGCAACAGCGCCGGCACCTGGAAGCACAACGATTTGCCGCCGCCGGTGGGCATCAGCACCAGGGCATCGCCACCGCTGGCCACGCGCTCAATAATGGCACCCTGGCGGCCACGAAAACTGTCGTAGCCGAAGATGTCCTTGAGGACGCGTTGAGCCTGTTCGAGCATAAAAACTCCAAAAATCACCGAAACATCCCTGCAAGGCTGGTTCAGAATCAAAAACGCTGCACCGGCAAATCGTAAGTGCGCGTTTCGAAACGCCGGGACGCCGCAGGGCATCACAAAACGCGGCAGTATACCCGAGGGTTTCGTTGTAAAGGGTGATGCTGACAAGAGGTGTCCGGGGTCTTCCGGTTGCCATCAGTCCCTGTGGGAGCGAGCCTGCTCGCGATGACATCGGCCCATTCAACATCAATGCAAGCTGCTCCACCGCTATCGCGAGCAGGCTCGCTCCCACATTTGATCTGTGGGCGAGCGCAAATTTGTGTCCACCCCGGGCATTGGAGAGGCAAATACACCACGCGGCTGGCCTGGGCGCTCAAGAAGGCCTAGAATTCCCGCATTGTTTATTCCCCAAGGTAGCCTGTAATGTCCTTCGCTGAGCAACTGACCCGCCTGCAAGTCTTCCTCGACGCCGATGAGCTGCACGAAGAGGCGCTGGATTACGTGGCCGCTCACGGCTACCTGACCGCCCTGTCCATCTGCTCCGAACAGGTGCCGGAGCGTGAGTGGATCGACGCGCTGTTCGCCGAAGAGCCGCATTACGCCGACGATGCCGAGCGTGAGGTCATCGAAACCACGCTGGTGTTGCTCAAGGCCCACATCGCCCGTCAGTTGGCTTCCGACGAAGAATTCGAATTGCCATGCGAGCTGGACCTGGGCGATGACCCGGACGATTCGGAACTGCGTGGCTGGTGCATCGGTTTCATGGAAGGCGTGTTCCTGCGCGAAGCCGCCTGGTTCGAAACCGCCGAGGAAGAAGTCAGCGAAATGCTGCTGCCGATCATGGTCGGTTCCGGTCTGTTCGACGAGCAACCGGAGTTTTCCGACATCGCCGCCGACGCGAACCTGATGGACGACATGATCGTGCAGATCCCTGAAGCCCTCACCGCCCTGTACCTGCTGTGCAACGCCCCGGACGAGAAACCGGCGATCCTCAAGCCGCGCCACCACTGAGCCACCGGGTGCCCGCGCCCATCGGCAACCGCTCGCTGATCCTGCGCTACGCCCTGCTGGCCATTGGCTGGTTGAGCGTGGTGCTGGGGGTCATCGGGATCTTCATTCCCGTATTGCCCACTACCCCTTTCCTGCTACTGGCCGCGGCCTGCTTCGCCCGCAGCTCGCCACGCTTCTATCGCTGGCTGGTGGGCCATCCGCGGCTCGGGCCCTGGATCGCTGACTACCTCAGCGGCAACGGCATCCCGCTCAAGGGCAAGGTCTACGCCATCGGCCTGATGTGGGTGAGCATCCTCCTGTCCTGCTACCTGGTGCCCCTGCCGTGGGCGCGCGCATTCATGCTGACCAGTGCGGTACTGGTGACGGTTTATATCCTCAAGCAAAAAACCCTGCATAAGCCCTGAAGTCGGCGCGAAGCTCCCTCGCCACAGGAGTATGGATGTCCTTCACCCGAAAAGCGTGCATCCCCTCAAAAACACAAAACCCGCCATATCCTATTTGAACATGACGGGTTTTGTTGTTTCAGGTCACCTCACACGGTGTCCACCTTCAACGAGTGATCATTCAACATTCCGTTGATGATGGTCGCCGTATCCGCGCCGGCGATCATGCCGTCCACGCCCGGTGTGACGCCGTAGTAGCTGGCGAGGTTGACGCCGGCCAGATCGATGGTCTGGTTCGGCGCGGCGCCGGCCGTGGAGCTGACGTCGATGCTGGTCATGACCGACGCACCACTGCCGGTGACGCTGAAGTGCAGGTAGTCGTCCAGGGACGCGCTGCTGCCGTTCTCCCCCAGCAACAGTTGCGACAGGTCGAGTTTGTCGAGACCTGGAGTGAAGTCCGTGACCAGGTCATGGCCGCTGTTGCCCACCTGCCATTGGAAGGTATCAGCGCCGCTGCCTCCGGTCAGGGTGTTGTTGCCCAGGCCTCCGATCAACACGTCATCGCCACCACCGCCATTGAGCACGTCGTCGCCCAGGCCGCCGTTGATGCGGTTGCTGGCACTATCGCCGGTGAGGGTGTCGTTGAAGTTCGAGCCGACCAGGTTTTCGATGCCCGCCAGGGTGTCGATGCCGGCGCCCACGGTGTTTTGCGCGGCTAACAGACCCAGGTTCACCGTAACCCCGGCACTGGCGTGGGCGTAGCTGGCGGTGTCGTTGCCGGTGCCACCGTCGAGCAGGTCGTTGCCGGCGCCGCTGTAGAGCAAGTCGTTGCCCGCCTCGCCATGCAAGGCGTTGTTGCCCGAACCGGCGCTGAGTATGTCGTTGCCGTCGCCCGCGTTGAGGATGTTGTCCCCCTCGCCGGCGATCAGCACGTCGTCCCCTGTCGTACCCGTCAGGGTGTGGCCTGCCTGATAGCTGATGCCGACCGCTGCGCTGTCGCTGCCACCGTGATTGTCGCTGGCGGTGTAGCTGCCGTGGTAATCCGGCGTGCTGTCCTGGGCGCCGGCGTAGTTGACGGTCAAGGTCAGTTGGTAGTTTTCCGCGCCGTTGGGGTTGCCACCACTGCCATTGGCGATGTTGGTGACGTGGATCTGGTAGTTGCCATCCGCCGCCGCGGTGAACGAGGCACCGTCGGTGATCGCGATGAAAGGCCCGCCGTTGAGGGAGTACTCCAGGGCGATCCGTCCGGCCGCCAGGTTGTGGTCCAGGGTGAGGGTTTCCCCCTGCTTGAGGCTGATGTTGAGCCGGTCTTCATCGTTGGTGTTGTGGTTGGACACCATCCCCAGTGCGCCGCTGACCACCAGCACCGCGGTCATGGTCGCGGCATTGGCGACAAAAGCGCCGCGGTTGAGGTTGATCGACTGCACGTTGTTACCGGTGAAGCTGACCGTGCCGGTACTGCCGGTGAAGTCTGCGCCCCTGGCAACCCAGCCGGTGTTGAAGCCGGTGGGCGACGCCGTGAGCGGGTCGCCGTTGGCGTCGCTGTCGTTGCCCAGCAGCATTTCTCCCGGGATCACGATGTTGCCCGACAGGACGTTGGTGATGATGTTGTCGTCGACTGCCACGGGCGGGCTGTTGGGGAGAACCTTGACCACCAGGCTGGAACTGGCCAGGTCGCCGTCGTGGTCGCTGACAGTGAAGCCGATGGTCTCGGTGATCAATGTGCTGGTGGCGGTCTGGGAGGTGTAGCTGTACTCGCCGGTGTCGAGATTCACCACCAGCGTGCCGTCGTGGTCGGTGGCGATACTCAGCGTGTTGTTGGCCGTGTTGAAGGTGCCATGGTTGGCCCCGCCGCTGGCGGTCAGCGCACCCTGTCCGGCGTTGGCGGCCGGATCGTAGCTGTAGGTGGTGCCATCGACCACCAGGCTTTTGACAAACCCGCCGTCGGCGCCGAACGAGCCGCCCTCGCCCAGCAGGCCGCCAGTGACGGGCACACCCTGCACGGTGCCGGAGAGCACCGAGTTGAGCTGGTTCAGGTCGGTGACCAGCACCGCGTCGGTGTTGGTGTGGGTACTGCCGTCGTAGGCCAGCGGGTCAAGGTGAGTGTCACTGACCCCACCGCCCAGACCGATGGCGTAGTTCTTGATGCCGTTGGCGTCGAGGAATGCTTTCCACGCCGCTTCGTCCGCCGCATCGATCCCCTGGCCCGTCGTGGGCTTGCCGTCGGAGAAGAAATAGCCAATGTTCTGTGCGCCGGTCAGTTGCCCCGAGGTGACAAACGCGGTCTTGGCCGCCGCTACCGCCGCATCGTAGTTGGTCCCACCGCCCGCTGACAGGCCGGAGAGGAGCGACTTGGCGGTCGCCACGTCCACCCACACGGAAGTCTGGTCGGTGGCGCTGCTGCTGAAGGTCACGAGCTGGACTTTCACATCCCCCAGATCGTCGTATTTATCGAGCAAGGCACTGATGGCCTGTTTCGCCAGGTCCAGCCGCGAGAGCCCCGGTACACCCGAGGGGTCGGCCATGCTCCCGGACACATCGAGCACAATCAACAGGTTCGAGTCGATCTCCACCGCCGTCACCGAACGCTCGGACGCGACGGCCGTGGGCACGTCGTCGACGATGCTCACCACCAGGTTGCCGGTGACACTGTTGCCCAAGGCGTCCGTGGCTTGGTAGGTGAAGCTTTCGCTCAATACATTTGGGCCGTCGTTGGCGTTGGGCGCCGTCGTGGCGGGCGAAGTCAGCGTGTAGGTGTACGAGCCATCGGGGTTGAGCAACAACTGGCCGTAGGCGCCGGTGGCGTTGCCCACCAGACTGAACGTCAGCGCACCACTGGCACCGGTCACCGAACCGACCAGGCTACCGCTGGCGGTTTCGCTGGTGGCGCTCGGCTCGCTGCCGGTGACGGTGCCGGGAGCCAGGTCCTGGCCGTCCTGATTCAGGTCCAGGGCTTTTTCGTAGACGGTGATGTCCTGATCGGTTTCGGCGACGAGGCAGCTGTTGTAGACATCAATGGTGATGGTGGTGGTGCTTTCATCGCCGTCGGCATCGCGCACGGTGTAGGTGAATACGTCAGTGGCCCCCGGCGCGCCGACGGCGTCCGGGTTGCTGTGGTAGACCGCGTTGCCATTGGCGTCGAGCGTGAGATAGCCGTAGGTGCCGTTGATCTGGGTGTTGAGACCACCTGTTGCAGGGTTTGAGGTGTCGTTGCCAGCACGTACGCCGATCACTGCGCCACCGTCGGCGCCGAGTACGTCGTTGTCCAGCACATTGCCGCTGACCGTGCCGCCCTCCACTACCGAAGCCAAATCGGCCTGGGCGTTGGGTACGTCGTCAACGATGTTGATAACGATGGTGCTGGTGACGGTATTGCCCAGCGAATCGGTGGCTTGATAGGTAAAGCTTTCACTCAGGACATTCGGACC